>NZ_JBIVXF010000015.1:0-237816 GCF_044769045.1 Streptomyces sp. NPDC090741
GAACGGGGCTATCCAAGACGGCTCCGACGCCGTGATCACACCAGCCACACCAAGATCATCTCACCTGTGACCAGCAGTTACGGGACAACCCTTAGACTGCCTCTAGGATCCGCGAGTCGATGCGCAATGTCGGCTGAGGATGCGCAATGAATGCGCAAATCCAGAGCCTGATGCGCATTCGCTACAGACCGTGACCAGATTTGCCGACCTCTTGCAGCCTTCTGAAAGGGAAAGTGGCGCCCGCGAGGCCGACTCCGTCGGTCGCCCCCAGTGACCAATTTCGATGCAAACCCGTCTCACAGCTCCAGTGCAGAGTTAGAGCGTCTCGGCCAGCACGCTGGCGAGCAGACAGGCGATAGCGCCCAAGCCGCAGGTGCCGTCTGGCAAATGGTCAACCTCTTCCAGCGTCGGCTGATCGGGAAACCCATCCCGACCTGACACGGAACCGGACCGTCAGAACCAGGGATGGAACGTCAGTAAGCAATGTTCTCCGTTCACATCGACATCACTCGCCTTGGTGGCATGATGTCGTCGATGACGCGCAAGATCCGCCTGTCCGCTCACGGCGTTCACTTGTTCGACCGCGCCTCCGGGATGAACATCCTGCTCGATGAGGTGTCAGTCGCTACTGAGCAGTTCTCTCCTGCGCCGCGGTACCTGTCCGTCGCCTTGACGAATGCGTGCGAGCTCCACTGCCTGTACTGCTACGCCCCCAAGCATGCTGCGGCTCTCAACCCCGAGAGCGTACTGGCCTGGGCGGTCGAGCTCGATGCGGCCGGGTGCCTGGGCGTCGGTTTCGGAGGCGGGGAACCGACCGCGTACCGCCGATTTCCTCAACTGTGCGCGGACATAACCCAGTCCACATCAATGGCGGTGACGTTCACCACGCACGGGCACCGGTTGACACCCGACTTCACCGAGTCCCTGCGCGGGGCCGTGCACTTCGTCCGTCTGTCGGTCGACGGAATCGGACCCACCTACGAGCGGCTCCGCGGCAAGCCGTTCACCTCCGTGGTCCGCGCGGCCTCTCTGCTCGCCTCCCTTGCCCCGTTCGGCATCAACACGGTGGTCAACGCTGACACCGTCGATGAACTGGACGACGTCGCCAGGTTCGCAGCCGATGTCGGCGCCTCCGAGTTGCTGCTCCTACCGGAGCAACCGACTGCGGCCACCCCCGGTATTAGCAAGGCCGACGCTCAGCGCCTCGTCGAGTGGGTCTCGGTTAGTGGGACCGGGGTACGCCTCGCGATCTCCCGCACCGGACTCGAAGCAGCGCTGCCCGTTGCAGAGGCCCTCCCGGGCGAGGATCCCTTGGACGCGCACATGCACGTTGATGCCACAGGGATCCTGCGCCCTCACGCCTACGCCTCCGCAGGAACACCGGTCGGCGTCTCCATCATGGATGCCGTCCAGGAACTGAGAGGAACCCGATGAGGATCTGGAACGGATACGGCTCGGAACACTCGATGGACCTCATCATGATCGGTCGCTTCCAAGAAGTAACAGGAGCGAAGGCAGCCGAGGAATGCATGAAGGCACTGCAGGAACTCGCCGAAGGCACTTGGTCTGATGACGACTGGCGCAGCCACGATGAGCGAATGCCCCGCGAACTCGGCGACGCACTGCGTGAGATGAAGCTATACGACATGGGCCGCTTCGACGTCGACACCTACGCGTTCGACCACAGCGTCACCCGCGATGCCGAGATGGTCAGGCTCTGGACCGATGAGTCCGATGTACAGGGGTTCTTGAAGGTGCTCCTCCACTACGGTGCGAAGGTCGAGGTGTTCTCCCGTCACGAATGGAACGAGGATGCGACACCGAGGTCGGATGTGAGCGAGCGGAGCCACAGTGGATCTGACTGATCTCGAGCGTCTACCCGGTGCCGCCGATCAGAACTTCGAAGCCCTCACACGGGCGGTTGTTTACCGGCGCTACGGCGCACTGGGAAGAATGCGGGAGCGACGCAACCAGCCCGGTGTCGAGTTCTACCTCTGCGTCGACCACGTCGGCGCCCTGGGCGATCCTGGCAGGGTCTGGGGCTGGTCGTGCAAGTGGTTCATCCTCAATAGCAAGAACCAGCTCACCAGCCGCCAGCGTGAACTGATCAAGGAATCACTCGAGCTGGCGGTCAAGCACGTCGAGGGGCTGACCGATTTCGTTCTCTGTTTGCCACAGCGGCCGGCAAAGAGCGATGAGGAATGGATCGACGGCCTCCGCCAAGGAACCGTCAAGGTCAAGCTGTGGTGCGCCGAGAACTTCGACGCCGAACTGGCCGGGCATGACGAGCTGCGTGCGACCTTCTTCGGCGATCTCACCCTCACCCCAACAGCACTGGAACGCTCTCACGAGCGGTCCGTTGGGCCGGTGCGTCTCCGATGGATGCCCCGCCTGCACACCTCCACCGCAGCCGAGCACCACATCGACCGGGCATTGCTGCGACCGGCGGCATTCAACTGGCTGCAGGAGCGTACCGATGACGTTGGAACCCGGGTTGAGGCGCTTCGCGACGCCCTCGGCAGCCTGGGTTCGGATTCCCGCGTCGATGCCTCAGAGGTTGCCGACGACCTGGACCGGTTCGTCGCGGATCTGAGAGAAATTGTCGACGCTGGCAGGAGTCTTCGCCTTGGGGAAGTTCGTGAACGGCTCGCCAGCCAGCAGCCACCGGCGACTTCCCCACGCGTACTGAAGCGCCTGGTGGCCAAGTTGCGGAGGTATCAGCGACCCGAGGCGCTGCTGGTAACCGGTCTTGGGGCGGAGATCCGTGACATCGTCCAGTGGATCAGCACCGCGCGAGCCGATGCCGATGCGTCGCTGCTCGCCATCACCGGCGCCGCCGGACAAGGCAAGACGCATCTCTCAGCGCAGATAACGGCACCGACCGGCCGAGCAACAGCAGGGGTATTTGTCCAGGGCGGCAGCTTGAAATCCGGCGGCTCCCTCGACGACCTCGCGCGCCGGATCCCCGGGCTGAAAGCCGACCGCGTCGAGGAGCTCTTGGAGGCGCTTAACTCGGCTGGCATGCGCGCAGGTTGCCGTATCCCGTTGATCATCGATGGGCTGAACGAGGCCGAGCGGCCACTTGAATGGCACGGGTTGCTCGCCGAGTTGGTGCCCGCCTTGGGCTACTACCCTTACGTGTTGGTCATCGTCACTCTTCGCGAATCACACGCCGACCAGCTTCTCCCTGTGGGCACTGCCCGGCTGGACTTGGAGTGGCAGCAAGCAGAAATCATTGAGATCCTAAAAGTCTACTTTCGCGAGTACAAGATCAACCCGTCCGATGCCTGGCTTCCGACGGTCGCCTTCAACAGTCCTCTGTTCGTACGCATGTACTGCGAGGCCGCGAACCCTAAACGCCAGACACCCGTGGGCGCGGAAGCACTGCCCCAGTCCCTGATCGGTGTTTTCGAGCTCTACCTCAAGGGTGTGACCGAACGCCTGGCCTTCGACCCGGCCCGCATCCACGTGCCCACTGACCAGATCAAACGCCGCCTCGCGGACCTCGCCAGGCGCATGTGGACAAATCAGCTACGCCGTCTCCCATCCGACACAGCCAGGGAAATCCTCGATGCGGGCCAGCTGAACTGGGACGAGAGCCTCTTCCGGCGCCTTGTGGAGGAGGGTGTCCTGATCCGCCAGGATACGGAGGGCTTCGACGACACCGAATGTGCATTTGCGTTCGATCGGCTCGCCGGGTACCTGATCGCCGATTCGCTCCTGGTACGCATGACCTACGCCAGTGTTAGCGAGCAACTCGCGGAGCCGGATCTGTGGAGACGTCTCCTCGGCGAGCAGGCGCACTCCCTCGGCGAGGATGTCATCATCGGGCTGATCGGCCTACTCCCACGCCGCTTCACCAACCGTCATCTTTGGCGCGCCGCGCCAGCGGAACACCGCGATTTCGCGCTCACCTGCGAGCTCGCCACCGAGTCCGGCTTCCTGGATGACGAGACAGTCCACGCTCTCGAGGCCCTGATCGGCACACGCTGGTCTGGTACGCCCGGCCACCGGCACGTGTTCGATCGCCTGTGGGAGGTGCGCAGGTCTGCCCAGCACCGCCTGAACGCCGTATTCCTTGACCGGGCCCTGCGGCGAATTCCCCTTGCGCAACGCGACCCGTACTGGACCGAATGGGTCCGCAGTCAGGCCCCAGGAATGCTCACGACGGCTCTGGAGCGGGCAGTCAGCCGATGGGACGGCCGGGCAAGCCGCACCGAGATGGACGACTTGGACGCTCTGGCCATCTCCTGGCTGCTGGCCTCGACTGACACGGTCCTGCGTGACCTCACCACTAAGGCCCTCCAGCGGTACGGCCGGCCCGAGCCCAAGCGGCTATTCGACCTCGCGGCCGGGATGCTCGACGTCGATGACCCCTACATCGTCGAGCGTCTCGTCGGTGCCGCGTTCGGCGCCGCCAGCACTCACCAGATGCCGGATCCCGCAGGGGCGTTCGAGCCAGCGCTGCGAGACTGGCTGGCCCAGCTGCACGACAGCTTCCTCGAGGGCGGGTCCATGCCCACCTCCCATGAGCAGTTGCGCGGCTATGTGCGAGCGACCTTCGAGTTCGCTGACGCACTCCACCCCGCCGCCGTCCCGGACGGTGTTGACGCCCGCGCCCTGAGGTTTGCCGCTGCGGGGCCCGCCAATGTGATGGCCGACGGTGATCCCCATGCAGCGGAATGCGACCGCACCATGGGCATGGATTTCGAAAACTATGTCATCGGAGCTGCAATCAACGACCGCAGCAACTACGACTACTCCCACCCCCACTTCTGTCAGGCCCGCGCCGAGGTGAGGGCCCGTGTCTGGGAACTCGGCTGGCGCGGCGCAGAGTTCGGCAGCCTCGACGACGGCATCGCCATGAGTGCAGAGCGTCGTTACAGCTCTTCCAGGAAGGTGGAGCGTTACGGCAAGAAGTACAGCTGGATCGCCTTTCACGAAATGGTCGGCCGTCTCGTGGACGCCGGACGGGCACCAGCGCCCTTCGGGGAGCCGGAACGCTTGATGCCCGACATCGACCCGGGCTTTCCGGACAAGCCTCCGGCCGCGCCCGTGCCACTTCCGCCCTGGGCATCTGTGGGGTCCAAGGACCATCAGACCTGGGTCACGTCAGGAAGTGTGACAGTTCCCGATCACCTGTGGTCTCCGGCGGAGATCTATGGCGTGGACGACGGCTGGCTCCTGGCCGAGGGCTACTTGGCCCATGAGCATGATGGCCGGACGGTGTTCGGTTTCTTCAGGACCCTTCTACTGACCCCCGAAGATGCCAAACGCGCAGAGCAGTTCGCCGCTGAGCAGGCCTATCCGGGAAACGACTTCTTCCCCTCATTGCCGAAAGCTCACGGCGTTCTGGCCACGGAAATGCCTTGGAGCTGCAGGTTCGACCCAGCTTTCGCCCCCGTACCAGCCGCTGCCCCGCAACCGGAAATGCGACGGCACTGGCAGGACCCCGAAGGCGTCGGTTTCGACCAAGTCGCTGTTGAGTTCTCCTCCGACAGTGAATCGGAGAGTGTTCTGGGCGGGTCGTACGATGTGCCGTCCTTCGAGTTTGCCGCCCGGTTCGGCTTGCGTCAGTTGCCGGGCACCCTGGACCTCGTGGGCTTGGATGGCCGACGCGCCTCTGCGGTCTTCAGTGTGGACAAGCCCTGGCGCGGGAACCTACTGTTCCTGCGCCGCGACCTCGTCGAGAGCTTTGCCGCCGACCGCCGGATCATGCAGGTGGCGTGGGGCGAACGCGAGGTGGCCGTCGATTGGCATGCGCCTCCTCCCTGGGTACGTGCGGCCCAGCGTGCCTATACGAACGTGTGGCGCCATGTCCGGCTGCTCGAGTCGGCCGGACCACCGTCACTCTGACCGCCTACGGCGGTGACGAGGACCGGCAGCGAGACCGCATACGCAGGCCGCAGGGGGACAGCTGTCGAGCTCGTACCACGATCACGAAGTCTGTTCGTTGAGCCGTCGGCGAACGAGTCGATGCGCATCGTCGGCTGACAATGCACAATGATGCGCAAATCCAGAGCCTGATGCGCATTCGCTCCGGTCTGTGGCTGTCGCTGTCGATCTCTTGCGGTCTTTCGAGAAGGGGGCCGCGCAGGCTCCGTACCGTCCAGAGTATGACGGTACGGAGCTCGGGCAATGCCCGTCGTACGCGCAAGGTTCCAACGGCATCGATCCGGTACGAGGACTCGCAGGTACGTGAGCAGTTTGTCGAGCACTTGCGGCTGGCGGACTTCGCGGAGTCGAAGCCATGGCGGGACGTCCGGTCGGTACACGGGATGACCCACTACTCGGGAAAGTACTCATCCGCAACGACGGGTGGGCACGTTGTCTACGAGAGCCGTCTGGAGTTGGCTCGGCTGTTGCTAGCGGACTTTGATCCCTCAGTGGAGGGGATCTTCGCTCAGCCGTGCCGGGTGACGGCTCGGATCGGTGACCGCGTGCGGCACCATGTTCCGGACTTTCTGCTGGTGATGCGCCCGGGGACAGTGCGGGTCGTCAACGTCAAGCCTGCGGGCCAGCTGCGAGATCCGAAGATCGCGGAAGCGCTGGCTTGGCCGGGTGAGCTGTTTCGGCAGCACGGCTGGGAGTACGAAATCTGGTCCGGTGCGGATCGGGTGCTGCTAGAGAACGTACGGTTCCTGGCCGGCTACCGGCGTCCCGGTGTGGTGCCCGAGGCCGAAGTGGAGCAAGCAAGGCTGCAGGTCGTGGACGGTGAGGAACTGGCCGTCGTCGAGCGCCGGTTGGCGGGCGACCGGCGACCGGAGGAGGTGAGGCCGGCGCTGATGGCGCTGTTGTGGTCCGGGCGGCTGAGGACGGATCTGTCACGGCCTTTGTCGGGAGAGTCGGTACTGCGGAGGCGTGCGTGACCACGTGGACGACGCCCTTGCAGCCGGGGCTTGCTATCCGCTTCGACGGAGAGCAGTTCACCGTCGCTGAGATCGAGGGCCGCCGCATTCTTCTTCGGCCCGCTTCGGTGGTTGCCGGCGTGCCGAAGTGGCGGCAGGTCGATATCTCCGTGCTGTTGGCGCATCCGACCACCAAGATCCTAGTCCCGGTGCCGCAGGAGGAGGAGCCAACGGCTGCGGCGGTCCTGGGCGGCCTTGATGATGCTGGGGATGCCGACCTGACACGGCGGTTCCGCCATGTTCAGGAGCTTCTGACTGGGTATCAGCTTGGGAACGATGTGCTGGCCCTTCCGGGCGAGCCGCGGCCTGACTACGCACCCGGCACGCCGCTGATGCACCGATATTTGGCGAAGGCCGCCGAACTGGGGGTTGATCCAGCGACAGTGCGTCGATGGGTTGCGAGGGTGAGGAAGTCCGGTCCGGCCGGGTTGATCTTCGAGCGGCCCGCAAGGAACGTGCTGGGCCGGGCCGACTCTCGTTGGCTGGAGATGGCTCGCGCGGTGTTGAAGGGGCATGAGAGGTCGTCCCGGCCGGTGCGGAGTCTGGTCCTGATTGAGATCGAGGAGCATCTGACCAGGGAGTACGGGAAGGGCACGGTCCCGGTTCCGGCCCGCACAACGGGATATGAGCTGCTGCGGGCGCTCGCCAAGGGCACGAACGCCTTCGAGGGCAGCACGAAGGGGAAGCGGTCGATCGCAGACTGGCCGAAGGGGACCTACGGTCGGCTGCGGGCAACACGGCCAGGCGAGTACGTGGTGCTGGATACCAACTGCCTGGATGTGTTCGCGATGGAACCAGTGACCTGCCGGTGGGTGAAGTGCGAGCTCACTGTCGCGATGGATCTCTACAGCCGGTGCATCACCGGGCTCCGGCTGACCCCGGTGTCGACCCAGTCGGTGGACGTGGCCGGGGTGTTGTTCGAGACGGTCCGGCCACGAGAGGTTCCGAAGGACGGGAGCGAGCCTCTGCCATATTGCGGAGTCCCGTCCACCGTCGTGGTCGACGCGGACAAGCTGGTCGACCGGGACGGGCAGCCGCTGCTGCCCACGGTCGCGGCGGAGACGATCATCTACGACCACGGCAAGGTCTATCTGTCGAACCACATCCAGAGCGTCTGCGCGAAGCTGGACATCTCCCTGCAGCCGGCCCGGCCCAAGACACCGACCGACAAGTCGATCGAGCGCTGGTTCCGCACTCTCAACCAGGGAATACTGGCCGCGCTGCCTGGCTACAAGGGTTCGGACGTGCACAGTCGCGGTGAGAAGGTCGAAGACGAGGCGTTCTTCTTCATCGACGAACTCGAAGCGATCATCAGAGAGTGGATCACTCTGGTCTATCACCGGCGCCGCCATCGCGGTCTCTGTGTTCCGGAAGTGCCCGGGCTGCAGATCAGTCCGCTGGAGATGTTCGAGCATGGTGTCACCCGGGCGGGCCCACTGAGGATCCCAGCCCGTCCCAATCTGGCTCTGGAGTTCCTGGAAGAGGAACGCGTCCCGATCCACCACTACGGGGTCGAGATCGAGGGGCTGCGCTACAACGGCGACGCGCTGAATGACTACCGCACTCAGCTCAGCCCCTATCGCGGAGTGGACACGGGCAAGTGGCCGATCGCGGTGGACCGCGGCGATATGCGGAAGGTCTACTTCCAGGACCCTGAGCTGCGGACGTGGCACACGCTTGATTGGGAACACGCCGCCGCATTGGACGGCCCGTTCAGCAGGGAAGCGCTGGTTTACGCCCGTCGGCTCGCCAAGAAGACGCACCGGTTCCCGGACACCAAACGCGCGTTGGTCGAACTTCTTGAGCGGTGGGGTGCCGGGCTGGCCGCGGACCGCACGGAGCGGCGGATGGCCGTGCGCTTGTCCCAGGAACGGCTGCGTCTGGTAAGCGCGGACAACGAACCGCGGGATGTGAAGGACGAGGTGGCCTCGCTGCCGTCGGTCGTGCGCATCGCTGCCCTGAGTACGTCTCAGCCGGGGCCGGCAGGTGAGGGCCCCGGTGAATCTGACCTGCGGGTCGTCGGAGCTGAGGACGAGAACCTGGGCGGGGACGACGACGAGGACGAGGAGTGCGAGGCTGCCTTCCCCGGTGACGAGAGCGCTCCCGTCGGTCAGGACGACTACTACGCCGATGTCTGGGAGAGCCGTTGAGCGCGGGGGACGGCATGGAGCCGTTCGAGGGTGATGACCGCCAGTACAGCCCCACCCGGCTTCCGGGCTGGATGCAGGAGGTCTACGGTCCGGACCGCGTCCAGCCCAAGCACCACACCCAGGCTCAGCTCGCCGATTTTTCGCCGCGGAATCTGCTGGTGTACAACGACAAGCGGGAGGTCTGGCACGCCAACATCGGCCCGATTGACACGCCCCAACTTCTTTCGCTGCACGAGTCTTTGGCCGAGATTGTCGAGTCGAACCGGCAGGACGGGGACAAGACCAAGCCTGCTGCCCTGGTGGACGCCTATCCAGGGCTCGGCAAGAGCACGGCAGTACGTGCCTACGGCCGCGCTCTGTTTCGCAAGCAGGTCGCCTTGCGCGGAGAGACAACACCGAGCGGAGATCGCCGGGTCCCTATCATCTACATCGCGCTGAGCGGGAACACGCAGATCCGCGGCTTGAATGCGGCGATCTGCCGCTTCTACGGCCTGCCGGTCACCGGGGACGCCGACACCCTTGCTGAACGGGCCGTGGACGCGGTGCTGTCCATGAAGACCTCCGCAATCGTTATCGATGACATCCACTTCCTTGCCAGGGCGAGGTCCAACTCGGTCCGCATGGCGAATCAGTTGAAGTACTTGTCGAACGTCTTTCCTGTCACCTTGATCTACGTTGGCGTTGGCGTCCAGCGGCGCGGTGTCCTCCGCGAGGGCTTCTCCGGCAGGGAGACGGAGCTCGCCCAGTTCGGACGCCGAACTACCCCACTGACGCTGCCCCCCTTCCAAGTCGAGGACGAACTTGGACGTCAGCAGTGGCAGACCCTGCTCAAGACGGTCGAGCAGAAACTCGTGCTGGCCGAGAAGTACACCGGGATGCTGGCCCGGGACCTGTCTGACTATCTCTACGCCCGCTCCACCGGTCACTTCGCCTCCCTGATGTCGTTGATCAACCGAGGCTGCCTGCGGGCGATCCGCACCGGGCACGAGCGCCTCGACAAGGATCTGATGGACCAGGTGAAGAACGATGCCGCTGCGGAGGAGGCCCGCAAGGAACTCGAATCCGCCATCGAGGCCGGCCTGCTCACCAGCCGCCCCGGGCAGCACACTCCCAAGCGCGGCAGGAAGTCGGCATGACCCAGTGGACAGACGCGAGGATTCCTATCTGGGTGCCTCCCCTGCCCGGAGAAGCGCTGGACAGCTGGCTGGAGGCATACGCGCGGCGCCTCCGCGTCTCGGCAGCTGAGTTCCTCGACCTGGTAGGCGTCCCGGCAGCCAAGCCGCGCCTGATGGTCCGCCAGCTCACCGCCGAGGAGTCCAGTGTGCTGTCCGCCCGCACCGGACTCGCCGCAGACTGTCTGAGGGAGATGACGCTGGAACCATGGGACGGGTTGGTCATTTCCATCGGGGCGGAAAATCGCAGGCTGCTGCGGCCCCCTGCCTGGAGACGCTATGGCAAGGACACCCGGTACTGCCCGGCCTGCCTCAGCGAGAACGAGGGACGCTGGCCGCTTACATGGCGCCTTCCGTGGACATTCGCCTGCACCCGCCACAATCTGCTTCTGCTCGACCGGTGCGCCGTCTGCGGGCAACGACCCCCCGTGCACAGTCGGCACCGGCACCGGCCTTCGCTCCCGGGCACCTGCCTGGCTGCAGCAGGTGCCCGGACAGCAGGCGAGCGCTGCGGGGCCCAGCTCGATCAGGCTGTCACCGTCGAGGCTCCGCCTGATGGGCTGATCCTGTCCGCTCAGCGGCAGGTCGACGAGGCACTGCTCATCTCCCGCCTTGCCACGGAAAAATCCAAGGAGCGGGCCCAGGAGATCTACCGGCTCGCTCGCAAGACTCTCAAGTGCATCTCTCTCAGCCTGGACACGGCGCCGAAGGCCATCCACGACATCCTCGCCGAAGCCGGCGGTCGGCTACCAGAGTTCGCGAACCCCCACCAGGGCAACGACTCCCACGGCACCGCGGTGGGAGTCGCCGCGGCCCAACTCGTCCTGGATACCGAGCACCCGCCGAGTGAAGAGGTCTTCTCCTGGCTCGTGAGCACAGATTTCGCGTCCTGGTCCCGCACCGCCGCGATCTCCTGGCTTCAGGACGCCTGGCTCCCCATTGGCCCCAGAGTCGCTGCGCGGGCCGCCGCGCACGCGGACTCCCGTCTCCCGCTCCGCACGAGGATCCGGCACGGCACCACCACTCCTAAGCCCACATGGACGACCGCCACCGACGAAGACGTACAGCTGCGGGCCTCCCGCGTTCCGGCCATGCTCTGGCCCTCATGGACCATGAGGCTCCTGCCGACCAGCACCTCGGCCCCCACCCTGACGGCCGGCTTCCGCCGGGCCTGCGTCATCCTCATGCTGCTGCACGGCTCGGCCTGCGACCAGCAGCAGGCCGCCGTGCTGCTGGGCACCGGTCGTCCGCGAGCCCAGCGGGCCGCCTTCGACAAGGTCCTCGACGGTCACGACTGCCGAACCTTGATCACCGTGCTGGTCCAGCTGGCTCGCAACCTCGACCAGACCAGCCCGCCGATCAACTACGCTCGTCGACGAGCACTGTTCAACGAGGCGACCCTGATCTTCGAAGAGGACGCCTACCAGCAACTCTGCCTCCGCCACGTGATCAGCTCACCGCACAGCGACTACATGCGTTGGCACCTGCTGAAACTCCTGCGGGGCAGTGATCCCGGTGATTCCCCACGCACCCCAGCGGCCCAGGCCAAGTTCCGCCACCGCCTCACAGCCCCCTTCACTGCGTTTCTCCAGCAGCAAGCGGTCGTAAATCTTCACGCTCACGGCCTGTCCGAGCCTGTCCAGTGGGAACCGCCCTTGGACTGGGTCGATGCCCTCGACTGGCCGGGAACCCTCTCAGAGACCCTCGGCCCCGCACAGCTCACGGGCCGCTTCTCAACCGCCCTGCCGCCAGCAGCCCGCCTCGAAGCATCACTCCTCCACCTCCGCGAAGAGACCACCGGGATGAGCACACGCTCGCCTGCCCGGCCGCCCGGCCGCGCCCCAGGGCACAGAGTTCCACGTGAAGGACCGCTCGCGCCGGACCAACTGCGCAAACTCTACGAAGAGCAGCAACTCGAACTGAAGCAGATCGCGACGCTAGCCGACTGCGGAATCAGAGCGGTCCGCAACGCACTCCGCGATGCAGAGATCCCCCTGCGTTTCCGCCGCGCGCCGGGGAGCCTGGAGCGGTCAGTCACACCCGAGTGGCTCCGCACCGAGTACCAGCTCAAGGGGCGGAGCACTCCCGACATCGCCCGAGAGCTCGGGGTTCGCACGCCCGCGATCCTCAAGCTCATGCGGAAATGGGACATCACCCGCGACGCCCACTCCTCCAACCCCTTCGCCTCGCTCAGCATCCCCCTGTCCCCGGCCATGACAAAGGTCGCCGCGACCAAGAATTGCCTGCAGCGCCTCCAACGCATCACCCAGATGCCCGGCCATCAGAGCCTCTCTGCTGCGGCGCGCGCTCAAGGCGTCGGACTCGACTCCCTCTGCTACCAGCTCCGAAGCATCGAAAAGACAGCCGGGTTCTCCATCATCGCAACGACCAGCCCGGTCGCCACGACCCCCGCAGGCCACTCGCTACTCACCGAAGCCGAGCACCTCCTGCACCGCCTGGCCGAACACACAGAGTGACGTTCTAAACGCATCAGAAGGCGGTTTTGCGCACTTCCCACCGGCAGGCCCATTGCTCATCGACCTCGGATTCCGTCGTTTCCGCAGGAACCAGTGTCAACGATCACGCGGACCCTAGACTGCCGTACGAGGCCCCGGCCCCCCGCAGCCGCGCGGGGGCCGGGGCCTTCGCCGTGCCGGACGAACTCCCGGATGAGCTAGATGAAGCCGAGGGCGGAGGCTCCGCCTATGCCGCCGAGCAGCATGAACACGGGCATGAGCACCTTGAGCTCCACCCAGCTGCCGGCCCGGAAGCGCATGCCCTTGGGCGGGCCTATGGGGTACCAGCGCTTCCCGGCGATCGGGAGGGGCCACAGGATGGGGCAGCCGGAGACGGTCAGCGCGTCGCCGATGTCGTGGACCAGGGCGCCGAGCAGGATCGGCAGGCCGAGCCAGAGGTATTCCTGGCCGGGGCCCGTGAACAGCCATCCGGCGCCGTTGCCGGGCTGGTCCAGGACGCCGGCCAGGATCCAGGCGCTGGTGGCGCCCAGCAGCCAGACCAGGACGTCGCTGGACATCCGGGCGGCCCGCCACAGCAGGCCCTCGACGGCCAGGACCAGGTGGACGAAGAGCAGGACGAGCACGCCCCAGCGGTCGGTGGTGGCCGCCAGCGCGGAGGACCCGGCGCCGATCATGACGGCCCACAGCCAGGTGTGCGTCAGCGTGCGGTGGCCGCCGGTGCGGCGGGCGTCCTTGGGTGCGCGGGTGGCCTTGTAGACGGCGTAGGAGATCTTGTCGACCACCTCGCACAGGCCCCGGGAGAGCGGGCCGAAGGCGCGCGAGATCGTCGCCGACTTGTGGTCCAGGTCGGGGGCGAGGGCGGCGCCGGCACAGATGAGCGCGCCGACGACGAGGACCGGCCAGGGCATCGGGTGCCCGGCGGCCGCGGCCGCCGCTCCCACCCCCAGCCAGGCTGCCGCCCCGGACAGTGAGTGCGCCGGACCCATCATGGTCGTTCCCCGCCCCAGTCGTGTGGTGGTCGGGCCCTGTTGACGGTTTCGTTCGGGCCCGGTCAACGGCACAGCGTACCGTCGGTGATCTTCGATCCGTCCGCCGGTTCCCTCTTCCGGCGGGAAGCCAGGCAAGATGGGGGGTGTGACCCTCATTGATCAGCTCCCGCCGAACGCCGACCCCGACGCCCTCTTCGAGGCTTTCTCCTCGTGGGCGGAGGATCAGGGCATCACCCTGTACCCGGCTCAGGAGGAGGCACTGATCGAGGTCGTCTCCGGGGCGAACGTGATCTTGTCCACCCCGACCGGCTCCGGCAAGAGCCTCGTCGCGGCCGGCGCGCACTTCACCGCCCTCGCCCAGGACAAGGTGACCTTCTACACCGCCCCGATCAAGGCGCTGGTGTCGGAGAAGTTCTTCGACCTGTGCAAGCTCTTCGGCACCGAGAACGTCGGCATGCTGACCGGCGACGCCTCCGTGAACGCGGACGCCCCGGTGATCTGCTGCACCGCCGAGGTGCTGGCCTCCATCGCCCTGCGCGACGGCAAGTACGCCGACATCGGCCAGGTCGTCATGGACGAGTTCCACTTCTATGCCGAGGCGGACCGCGGCTGGGCGTGGCAGATCCCCCTGCTGGAGCTCCCGCAGGCTCAGTTCGTCCTGATGTCGGCGACGCTGGGCGACGTGAAGCGGTTCGAGGAGGACCTGACCCGGCGCACCGGCCGGCCGACCACGGTGGTCCGCTCCGCGAGCCGGCCCGTACCGCTGTCGTACGAGTACGTCACGACGCCGATCACCGACACGATCACCGAGCTGCTGGAGACCCGGCAGGCCCCGGTGTACATCGTGCACTTCACGCAGGCCCAGGCGGTCGAGCGGGCGCAGTCGCTGATGAGTATCAACATGTGCACCCGCGAGGAGAAGGACAAGATCGCCGATCTGATCGGCAACTTCCGCTTCACCACCAAGTTCGGCCAGAACCTCTCCCGCTACGTCCGGCACGGCATCGGCGTCCACCACGCCGGCATGCTGCCCAAGTACCGGCGCCTGGTCGAGAAGCTGGCCCAGGCCGGCCTGCTGAAGGTGATCTGCGGTACCGACACCCTCGGCGTCGGCGTCAACGTCCCCATCCGCACGGTGCTGTTCACCGCGCTCACCAAGTACGACGGCAACCGGGTCCGCACGCTGCGCGCCCGCGAGTTCCACCAGATCGCCGGCCGCGCGGGCCGGGCCGGCTTCGACACGGCGGGCTATGTGGTCGCCCAGGCGCCCGAGCACGTCATCGAGAACGAGAAGGCCCTCGCGAAGGCCGGAGACGACCCGAAGAAGCGCCGCAAGGTGGTGCGCAAGAAGGCCCCCGAGGGCTTCGTCGCCTGGTCGGACACCACCTTCGAGAAGCTCATCGCCGCCGACCCGGAGCCGCTCACCTCCCGGTTCAAGGTCACCAACATCATGCTGCTGTCGGTCATCGCCCGTCCGGGCGATGCCTTCCAGGCGATGCGCCATCTCCTGGAGGACAACCACGAGCCGCGCAAGGCGCAGCTGCGGCACATCCGCCGGGCCATCGCGATCTACCGCTCGCTGCTGGACGGAGGCGTGGTCGAGAAGCTCGACACCCCGGACGCGGAGGGCCGCACCATCCGGCTCACCGTCGACCTCCAGCAGGACTTCGCGCTCAACCAGCCGCTGTCCACCTTCGCACTGGCCTCCTTCGAGCTGCTGGACCCGGACTCCCCCTCCTACGCGCTGGACATGGTCTCGGTGGTCGAGTCCACCCTGGACGACCCGCGCCAGATCCTGGCCGCGCAGCAGAACAAGGAGCGCGGCATCGCCGTGGGCGCGATGAAGGCCGACGGGATCGAGTACGAGGAGCGGATGGAGCGTCTGCAGGACATCACGTATCCCAAGCCGCTCGACGAGCTCCTCTTCCACGCCTACGACGTGTACCGCAAGAGCCACCCGTGGGTCGGAGACCACCCGGTCTCCCCGAAGTCGATCATCCGCGACATGTACGAGCGCGCGATGACCTTCACCGAGTTCACCTCCTTCTACGAACTCGCCCGCACCGAGGGCATCGTGCTGCGCTACCTGGCGAGCGCGTACAAGGCGCTGGACCACACCATCCCCGACGACCTCAAGTCCGAAGACCTCCAGGACCTCATCGCCTGGCTGGGCGAACTCGTCCGCCAGGTCGACTCCAGCCTGCTCGACGAGTGGGAGCAGCTGGCGAACCCGGAGGTGGAGACTGCGGAGCAGGCCCAGGAGAAGGCCGACCAGGTCAAGCCGGTCACGGCGAACGCACGTGCCTTCCGCGTCCTGGTCCGCAACGCCATGTTCCGCCGGGTGGAGCTCGCCGCGCTGGACAACGTCGACCAGCTGGGCGAGCTGGACGCCGAGTCCGGCTGGGACGCCGATGCCTGGGGCGAGGCCATGGACGCGTACTGGGACGAGTACGACGACCTGGGCACCGGCCCCGACGCCCGCGGCCCGAAGCTGCTCCAGATCGAGGAGGACCCGGCGCACGGCCTGTGGCGCGTCCGCCAGACCTTCGCGGACCCGAACGGGGACCATGGCTGGGGCATCAGCGCCGAGGTCGACCTCGCGGCCTCCGACGAGGAAGGCCGTGCGATCATCCGGCTGACCTCGGTCGGTGAGCTCGGCGCGCTCTGACCTCCCCCTGGACTCCGTCCGGGGGGACCCCCACCCGCAAGCGACCGGCCCCGCCGACGCCGGTTTCCCGCCGGCTCCGCCCGGACCCAAGAGTGGAGAACCTCTGATGACGAATCCCGCCGAGAGACTCGTCGATCTGCTCGACCTGGAGCAGATCGAGGTCAACATCTTCCGCGGCGCCAGCCCGCAGGAATCCCTCCAGCGCGTCTTCGGCGGGCAGGTCGCCGGCCAGGCCCTGGTGGCCGCCGGCCGCACCACCGAGAGCGACCGCCCGGTCCACTCGCTGCACGCGTACTTCCTGCGCCCCGGCATCCCCGGGGTGCCGATCGTGTACCAGGTGGAGCGGGTGCGCGACGGGCGGTCCTTCACCACGCGCCGCGTCACCGCGGTCCAGCAGGGCAAGACGATCTTCAATCTCACCGCCTCCTTCCATCATCCGGAGGAGGGCAGCATCGAGCACCAGCTGCCTCCCCGACTCGACTTCCCCCACCCGGACACGCTGCCGAAGGTCGCGGACGAGATCCGCGAACACTTGGGCGCGCTGCCCGAGGCGCTGGAGCGGATGGCCCGCCGCCAGCCGTTCGACATCCGGTACACGGACCGGCTGCGCTGGACTCCGGAGGAGCTCAAGGACGCCGATCCGCGCAGCGCGGTGTGGATGCGCGCGGTCGGTCCGCTGGGCGACGACCCGCTGGTGCACACCTGCGCCCTCACCTACGCCAGTGACATGACCCTCCTCGACGCCGTGCGCATCCCCGTGGAGCCCCTGTGGGGCATGCGCGGTTTCGACATGGCCTCCCTGGACCACGCCATGTGGTTCCACCGGCCGTTCCGCGCCGACGAGTGGTTCCTGTACGACCAGGAGTCGCCCATCGCGCACGGCGGCCGGGGCCTTGCGCGTGGCCGCATCTACGACGTGGAGGGCAGGCTGCTGGTCTCCGTGGTCCAGGAAGGCCTCTTCCGCCCGTACGCCGAGAACGCGGCCAAGCCGCCCGTGTCACCCCAGTAACCCACCCCCTTCCGGCAGTCCGTCCCGTCCACGAAGAGCTGAGCGCACCCATGCCCACCCCGGCCATCCCCTGCCCCTGCGGGCTGCCCGCCGCCTACCCGGAGTGCTGCGGCCGCTTCCACTCCGGTGCGCAGCAGGCGCCCACCGCCGAGCTCCTGATGCGCTCCCGGTTCAGCGCGTTCGCGGTCGGCGACACCGCCTACCTGCTGCGCTCCTGGCACCCGAGCACCCGGCCCGGCCGGCTCGACCTGGACCCCGGCCAGCGCTGGGAGCGCCTGGAGATCCTCGCCACCGAGCGCGGCGGGATGTTCGAGACGGAGGGTTCGGTGGAGTTCCGGGCGCACTACCGGGAGGGCCGGCACACCGGTTCCCTGCACGAGCACAGCGCCTTCACCCGGGAGGCCGGGGCCTGGGTCTACGTCGGCCCCCTCTCCCCCGTCGACTTCGGCTGACCGCGGGCCCCGGTCAGCGCGAAGTCCAGGCTGGTGCGGTACCAGTGGACCTCGTCCGGCGGCTCCGCCCGCAGCAGCCGGAGCGCCACGGCCGCCGCGGCCGGGATCTGCGGGTGCCCGTACGGCGGGGGTGGGGCGAGCGCGGCCAGCACGATCCGCTCCGCCGGATCCGGCACGGCCTCCCGCAGTTCCTCCGGCGGGAGGATCGAAGCGAGCACGGCGGCCCGCTCCCAGGGGTCGGCGGTTCGTCTCAGCAGCAGCCCCACATGCCGCCCGCGCCACTTCCGCGGCCGCAGATCCGCCTTGGCGGCCAGCAGCTCCCGGTCGGTCGGCGGTGCGCTCCCGCGCAGCATCCCCGGCTCCCGGTCGGCGAACTCCCTCAGCTCCGCGGCCAGATAGAGCCACACCACCACCCGGTAGCGGTTGATCCGATAGGCGACCGGGGTGATGTGCCCGCAGCGCGCGAGCCGGGTGAACCGGCCCGGGCTGATGCCCAGCACCGCGCCGGCGGCCTCGGCTCCGGCCAAGGTCTCGACGCGCTCGCGCAGCGCGTCCGGGAACCCCTCGGCCGACCGGATCCGCTCCAGCTCGGCCCGCGTGTAGCGCGCGGCCCCTCCCGACGCCGGCGGCCCGGCCCGTACGATGCCCAGCTGCACGGCCCGGGCGAACTCGGTCCGGGTCAGCCTCAGTTCCTCGGCCGCCCGGGCTCCACCCACCGCCGCGTCCGGCAGCAGGTCCGCCCGCACCACTCCCGACGGCCCGGCCGCCCGTACCACCGGAAGGGCCTGCCCCCGTACATCCGACAAGACCTGCGTCGCGACCTCCATGACGGTCCTCCCCCACACGAGACGATTACTCTATGTGAGGACCGTAACTCAGCGCTACGACACCCCGCGAGGCCTGTGGACAACTCCGGAAAACCGGCAAACCGGAATCCTGGCAACCTCCGGCAACCCGGCAGGCCTCAGCCCCCTGTGATCCGCCGCTCCGCCACTCCCAGGTGCTCCCCCACCCGGTTGACCAGCAGCGTCATCTCGTACGCGACCTGGCCGATGTCGGCCTCGGCGGCGCTCAGCACGCACAGCGAGCTCCCCGCGCCCGCCGCCATGACGAACAGGGCGCCGTCGTCGTACTCGACCATCGTCTGCCGTACCTCGCCCGCCCGGAAATGCCGGCCCGACCCCTTCGCCAGACTCTGCAACCCCGCCGCCACCGCCGCCAGATGCTCCGCGTCCTCCCGGGCCAGCCCCGCGCTCGCGCCCGTCACCAGGCCGTCGTTGGAGAGCACCACCGCATGCCTGACCTGCTGGACCCTGCGCGTCAGATCGTCGAGCAGCCAGTCGAGTTGCTTGTCCAGTGCCATTTCGAGCCCCTCCCCGTTGACGCCGCCGGCGTGGCCGCGTCCCGCCCCTCGTAGTAAGTGCCGCCAGCCTTCCCCACCAGCGCCTTTCGGGCAAGGAGGATGTCCCCATGGCGAAGAAGATGACTCAAGAGGAATGGCGGGCATTCGTCTCGTACGGGACCCGCACCGGCAAGCTGTCCACCGTCCGCGAGGACGGCAGCCCGCACATCGCACCCGTCTGGTTCGTTCTCGACGGCGACACGTTCGTGTTCAACACCGGCAAGGACACGGCGAAGGGGCGCAACCTGCTGCGCGACGGCCGGGTCGCGCTGTGCGTGGACGACGACCGTCCGCCGTACTCCTACGTCGTCCTCCAGGGGCGCGCCGAGATCGGCGAGGACCCGGAGGAGATGCTCCCCTGGGCGACGCGCATCGCCGCCCGCTACATGGGTGAGGAGCGCGCCGCGGACTTCGGCCGCCGCAACGCCGTCCCCGGCGAACTCCTCGTCCGCGTCCCCATCGACAAGGTGATCTCCGTCGACGGTGTGACCCACTGACGCGGGCGCCATCGCCCCCTCCCCCGCCCCAGGCTCGCCCCTCACACGGAATCGGCCTGCGGCTCCACCGAGTCCAGCAGCCGGGCGGTGTGCACCCGCCCGGCGTACTCGACCAGCCTGATCAGCACTTCCTTCCCCGAGTCCTTGTCCCGCGCATCGCAGAGCACCACCGGAGTGCCCGGCTCCAGGTCCAGTGCCCGCGCCACCTCGTGCGCCCCGTACCGCCGCGCCTCGGTGAAGCAGTTGACGGCCACCACGAACGGGATGCGCCGGTGCTCGAAGTAGTCCACGGCCGGGAAGCAGTCCTCCAGCCGGCGCGTGTCCGCGAGCACCAACGCGCCGAGGGCGCCCTGCGACAGCTCGTCCCACAGGAACCAGAACCGGTCCTGCCCCGGCGTCCCGAACAGGTAGAGCGACAGTCCGGAGCGGATGGTGATCCGCCCGAAGTCCATGGCCACGGTCGTGGTCGTCTTCTGGGCGACCCCGCCCGTGTCGTCGACGCGTTCGCCCGCCTCGCTGAGGAGTTCCTCCGTCCGCAGCGGCCGGATCTCACTGACCGCGCCGACCAGCGTCGTCTTGCCGACCCCGAACCCGCCCGCCACGAGTATCTTCAGTGCGAGCGCGGCCAGTTCCCCGTCGTCCTCGGGATCCGCGCCCGGATCGAGATCCGTCTCCGGGTCGGGCACCGAGGCCCGTCCGCCGGTTCCGTCGTGGTGTTGTCCCATCACAGCGCTCGCAATCCCTCGATGACTTCACGCAGAATCCGCTCGTCCGGCAGCCGGGCGGGCGGCACCGGCCGGCTCACCTTGACGTGCCCGCCCTCCAACAGGTCCCCGAGCAGCACCCGCACCACGCCCACCGGCAGGTCCGCGTCCGCGGCGAGCTCCGCCACCGACTGCGTCTCGGACCGGCAGAACCCGAGCAGTGCCCGGTGTTCGGGGCCCAGCAGCGACTCGGCCGCCGCGTCCCCGCCCTCGCCGTCCACGAGGACCAGCGCGATCAGGTCGAACCGGACCCCGTGGGGTCCCGGCTTCGTACGCCCGCCCGTCATGGCGTACGGACGGACGAGCGGGCCCGCGTCGGCGTCGTACCACTGGCCGTTCATGTACCGGACCGCCGCTCTCAGCCCGCGGCCGGCGGCCGCGCCGCGAACCGGGGCGGGGTGTACAGGTGCTCCCCGACCCGCTTCACCAGCCGGGCCATCTCGTACGCGATCAGCCCGATGTCGGCGCTCGCCGCGCTCAGCACGGCCAGGCAGGAGCCGTCCCCGGCGGCCGCGACGAAGAGGAACCCCTCGTCCATCTCCACCATCGTCTGGCGTACGCCCCCGGCGTGGAAGTGCCGGCCCGCGCCCTTCGCGAGACTGTGGAAGCCGGAGGCAACGGCGGCCAGGTGCTCGGCGTCTTCCCGGCTGAGCGCGCTGGACGCGCCCACCGCCAGGCCGTCGTTGGACAGGACCACGGCGTGCCGGACCTCGCGGACCCGGACCACCAGATCGTCCAGCAGCCAGTCCAGTTCGCCGGACCTGCGGATTCCGTCGGGATTGAATCTCTGGTGCTCGATCATCACACTTCTCCTTCGCTGCCTGCGTGGGCGGAGTTCTCCTGGGCGCCGCGGACCCAGCCGGCCCGGTAGGAGGCCATCCGGTCCCGGGCCTCTTCCGGGCTGCGCCCGGGCGGCTCCTCGGCCGGGCGCACCCCGGCCGGGGCCTTCGGGGCGGGGGCCTCGCGCAGCTGCGGCACCAGGCTGGCCTGGCGTACGCGGCGCGGCAGTTCGGTGACCGCCGCACCTGCGGGACCCCGCGACCGCAGGGGGGCCACCGGGGCCGGGTGCGGCTCCTCCTCCCGTACGGGGCTCCGCTCCGGCGCCGGGATGCCGCGCGGTTCCTCCCGTACCGCCGACCGGCGCGCGTCCTCCCGTACGACGGTCACCGCGGGCGGCGTCGGCGCCGGATCCCGCGGTTCCGCCGCGGGCTGGAAGAGCTCCTCCGCAGCCGGGGCCTTCGCCGGCGCGGATCCGGTCTCGATCGCGCCCTGGAGGAGGGAGTTCGGCAGGAGCACCACGGCGGTCGTGCCCCCGTACGGCGACGTGCGCAGGTGCACCCGCACACCGTGCCGGGCCGAGAGCCGGCTGACCACGAAGAGCCCGAGCCGGTCGCTGTCGAAGAGGTCGAGGGCCTCCGACTGCTCGATGCGCCGGTTGGCCTCGTGGAGGGACTCGCGGCCCATGCCGAGCCCGCGGTCCTCGACCTCCAGGACGTATCCGGCGCCGACGGGCTCGCCGCTGACGCGGACCTTGGTGTGGGGCGGGGAGAACTGGGTGGCGTTCTCGATGAGTTCGGCGAGCAGGTGCGTGAGGTCGGCGACCGCGCCGCCGAGTACGGCGGCCTCGGCCAGCTGGCGGACCTCGACGCGCGGATAGTCCTCGACCTCGGAGACTGCGGCCCTTACGACGTTCGTCAGCGGGACGGGCATCCGCCAGGCCCGCCCGGGGGCGGCCCCGGACAGGATGATCAGGCTCTCGGCGTGCCGGCGCATCCGCGTCGTGAGGTGGTCGAGGCGGAAGAGGTCGCCGAGTTCGCCGGGGTCGTCGGCGCGCCGCTCCATCGAGTCGAGCAGGGTGAGCTGCTTGTGCACCAGCACCTGGCTGCGGCGGGCGAGGTTGACGAAGACGCCGCTCACGCCGCTGGCGAGCTCGGCACGCTCGACGGCGGCGCCGAGGGCCGCCCGGTGGACGGTGGCGAGGGCCTCGCCGACCTGGGTGATCTCGTCGTCGGCGGGCGGTGGGGGCGGGGTCTCGGCCTCGACGTCGATGTCCTGGCCGGCCCGCAGCCGGTCCATGGCGTGCGGGAGCTTGCGGTGGGCGATCTCCAGGGCGGTGTTGCGCAACGAGACGAGCTCCACGACGAGGGCGCGGCCGATGCGCACCGAGATGACGAGGGAGGCGGCGACTGCGGCCAGACCCAGCAGTACGGCGGCTCCGGCGGGGCTCAGGCCGCCCTGGGCGAGAGGGTCGGTACGGTCGACGGCTCCGGCGTGCGCGGCGGCGCCGATCTCGCGCATCGAGGCGCTGATGCCCGTGTACGCGGCGTCCCAGCCGGCGGGCGCGCCGCGGGCCGTGTCCTTGGCCGGTCCGGCGGCGGAACCGGCGGCGGATCCGCCGGAACCGGTGCCGGAACCGCCGGCCGCTCCCGTGGCCGCCCCGGCCGTGAGCAACCGGTCCTCGGCAGCGGTCAGCTCTGCGTAGGCGGCGCTCTTCGCGACGGACTGCCAGGCGGCCTGCTGGGCGGCGGGCAGGTCGTCGGCGCTGGCCGCGGTGAGGGCGCGGCGGGTCTCGATGACACCGGTGAGGCGCCGAAGCGTTTCGGCGGTGCGCGGCCCGGGTGCGGCGATCAGCGCGTCCTCGCGGGAGAGGAGCTCTCCGGCACGGGAGAATTCCAGCAGGACGCGGGCATCGGGGCCGAGTTCGGCCTCCGCGCCGCCGGTGAGGGAGCCGTCGACGGCGAGGGCGCTGTCGACCACCCGCGTGTAGGTCTCGTACGCCGCGTCCTGGGTCGCCCGCCGGTCCGTGACGTCCTTGCGGGTGGCGCCGAGCCCCTCCGCCGCGGCCACGAAGGCGCCGACGCGGACCACGACGTCGGTGCGGTGGTCGCCGGACTCGGCGACGGTGTGCCGGTCGCCGAGCCGGAGCCGCCGGACGGCGGCGTCGGTGCGGCGAGCCTGCTGTTCGAGCGCGGCGCCCTGGTCGGAGGCGGGATCGGCCAGGTGGCGGACGGCGGCGCGCCGTTCGGCCTGGAGCTCGGTGACGGCGGCCGCGACGGGGGTGCGTATCTGCTCGTCGACCCGCTGGGCGCGGGTGAGCCGGGCGATGTCCTGGGCGGTGCTGACGGTCGCGAAGCCCCAGAGGGCGAGGAGCGAGACGACCGGGACCATCAGGAGCGAAACGATCTTCGCGCGGACCGAGGCGGGGCGCAGCCTCGGCCGTATCCCCGCCCGGCGGGACCCGCCGTCGGTCGCGGCCGCCGTCGCCGGGCCGGGTCCGCCGGTCCGCCCGTCCTCCGGCCCCGCCGGCTCCTCGGCGGGCGGTCCTGCGTGGGCCCGGCGGCCGCGCGCCGGGGGCGCGGGCAGCTGCGGCGCCGCTGCCGGTGGTCTGCGGGGTGTGCGCATGGGCTCCTCGTTCCGGGTGCGGTCCAGCGGGGTGGTTCGGGACCGGTCGGCAGGTAGGCAGGCAGGTAGGCAGATCAGCAGGTCAGCGGGCCGCCGCCGGAGGCACCGCGGACACCGCCTGCGCCGGCCCCGATGCGGGTGCCCGCCCGCCCAGGTGCCGGGCGGCCGACACGGAGGCGGCGCGCTCGTCGGCGGTCGGGGAGAGCGCGACGAACGCGGAGGTGATGAACAGGTACGAGCCGAGCCCGACGGCGAGCGGGAAGATGAACTGCATCGCGGTGGCGCCGGGCAGGGCCTGGTCCGAGGGGACGACGCGGACGGCGACCGCCAGCATCCCGGTGTAGTGCATGCTGCTGACGGCGGCCCCCATGACGAGCGAGGCGACGGCCACGGCGACCGGTGCCTCGATGTTCAGGGCGGCCCACAGCGCGGCGGTGGCCGTGACGACGGCGATGGCGACCGAGAGCCCGACCGTGAGCGGGTCGTACGAGATGCTGCCGTGCAGGCGCAGGGCGGCCATCCCGAGGTAGTGCATGCTGGCGACGCCGAGACCGGTGGTGAGCCCCCCGAGGACCAGGGCGCGGCCGCGGGCCCGTCCGTAGCCGACGGCGAACACCCCGGCGCCGACGACGAGCACGGCGACGAGGAGGCTGAGGATGGTCAGCGGCACGTTGTAGTGGATCTCGGTGCCGGTGACGTTGAAGCCGAGCATCGCGACGAAGTGCATCGTCCAGATGCCGGTGCCGATGGCGGAGGCCGCGGTGAGGAGCCAGTTGCGGCGGGAGGAGCCGTTCGTCGCGGCGAGCGCGCGGACGGTGCAGCGCAGCCCGAGGGCGGCACCGATGGATGCCATCACATATGACAGTACGGGTGTCAGCCAGCCATAGGCCGCGTGGTCGAGGTGTCCCATGGCCCCGGGACGCTAGTCCGGGTGAGGGCGCGAACAAGGGGCGCATTTCGAAAGCAGCTGGAACTGCTGGAATATGACAAAGCTACGTACGTCTTCGATCACGCCACGTGCCACCTTGCACACGCACCGCACGGAGCCCCATGGGGGATCATGTCCACATGAGCGAAGACCACACGCACGTGCAGGAGTTCTTCGGGACGCGCGCCGCAGACTGGGACCGGAAGTTCCCGGCGGACGGGCCCGCGTTCACCGCGGCCGTGGCCGAATTCGGCCTGCGCCCCGGGGACCGCGTCCTCGACGCGGGCTGCGGGACCGGTCGGGCGCTGACCGCGCTGCGCGCTGCCGTCGGCCCCGCCGGCACGGTGCTCGGCGCGGACCTCACCCCGCAGATGCTCGCCGCCGCACGGCGGGCCGGGCGGGACGCCGAGGGCGCGCTGCTGCTCGCGGACGTGGCCCGGCTGCCGCTGCGCGACAGGGTGCTGGACGCCGTGTTCGCCGCCGGGCTCATCGCGCACCTGCCCGATCCGGAGGCGAACCTGCGCGAGCTCGCCCGCGTCGTCCGCCCCGGCGGCCGGCTCGCCCTGTTCCACCCCATCGGGCGGGCGGCCCTGGCGGCGCGGCAGGGCCGCGAGCTGACGCCGGACGACATGCGGGCCGAGCACAACCTGGGCCCGCTGCTGGCCGGTTCGGGCTGGGACATGACCTCGTACGCCGACGAGGACGCCCGCTTCCTGGCGCTCGCGCTGCGCCGCGCCTGACCGGCCCCTCCCCACACCCACTTCGTACGTCGGCACCTGGCCCGGGATCCGAGGAGGTGCCCCGGATCACGCCGGAGGCTGAGCCTCGGCCCCGGCCGGTCGGCGGGGATGCGGTACGGGGCATCCCCCCGAGCCGGGCACCGGAAACGTGCCGAGCTCGCCCACGTCATAGCCCTGGGGGTAGCCCTTGATCTCCGGGTTCTGCCGGGCGTGGTGCGGGGCCTTGCGCGGCGGCAGCAGCCGGACGGCGCGCCCGCGCAGCTTGAGGGCGCCCCGGAACATCCGCTTGACCTGCGGGCGGGGGCTCTCATAGCGGAAGGCGGACAGGAGCGGCTCGTCGAGGAGGGAGAGGGCCAGTGCGCGCGCCGCGGGGGCGAGCGGGGCCGGGTACCAGGAGGCCATCAGGCCGAAGGTGGAGTCGGCGACCTTGCGGCCGCCCTGGTCCCAGCCGAAGTGGGCTTCTTCGTATGCGTTCATGGTCTCCTCGAACTCCTCGTAGGAGCCCGGGATGTCCTTGATGCCCAAGTGCCGGCCGAGCTCGGCGTAGTAGTTCGCACTGGCGCGGCGCTCGTGGTGGGTCAGCGGGCGCCAGCCGTAGGCGTCCAGCCAGCGCACCGGAATCACCACGAACGTGGACAGGACGTAGCGCATGTCCTCGTTGCTGATGTCGTAGGCGCGGTGCATCTGGTTGACGCGGCGGATCGCGGTGCGTCCGGTCTCGCTCTCGAAACCGTGCTCCACGACGGCGTCGAGGAGCAGCGAGGTGTCGTCGTAGCGCTTCTGCGGGCGGTCGGTGAACTCGGAGGTCTCGGCGAGCAGACGGCCGATGCTGGGGACGGCGTACGTCCGCAGGAGGGCGAGCTCCAGGGCCCGGGTGAAGTCCCAGGGGAACTCGTAGGTGGTGGTGAGCCGGTAGATGGCGAGGAAGTCCTTGTCGGGGTCCAGACGGAGGATCTCCCTCAGCCGGTCGTAACGCTGCACCGGGTGTCCCTTTCTGTGGCGGGTGGCCAACTCTACGTGCAGGTGGCGGGCTTGGAAATCGACGGCCGCAGGCTCTCGACGCGGGGGTTACCCGCTGGTTAGGGTGCGCCGACGAGAGAGCGACCGGGAGGCCACGTGACCGACGAGGAGGGGGGCGGTTCGCTCTATGTGCTCACCGCCGTGCTGCTGACCCCCGCGCAGTTTCCGAGCATCCTGGGCGACGATTTCCCGGAGGCCTGCTCGCTGCTGGGTGTGAAGCCGGCGGCGCAGGGATACGGGCTGGTGCTCGGCCAGGACGAGGAGGGCGCGCGCTGGACGGTCGTCGTGGACGACGTCTCGCTCGTGGCCATGGCGATCGCCTCCTGGGACTGCGGCATGGAGTACGACCTGTCGCCCGACGAGCGGTCGATCGTGGTCTCGCTGGCGGGCTGGCCGCTGGCCCTGTCGGTGGCGGCGCCGGGCATCCCGGAGCCGCACGACCCGGAGCAGGGCGCCGACGGCACGGGGCGGGTGCCGCTGGCACCGCCGTCCGCCGAGGCGTGGGGGCCGGTGCAGCGGCGGATGGGCGCGGACCAGATCGCCCGGGAGTGGACGGACTGGCACGAGCGGGTCGCGACGGACGGTGGCTCGGCGGCCGCGGCGCACCCCGGGCTCGCGCGGGCGCTCCGGGAGGCCCTGGAGTACACGCGGAGCGCGCCGCCGCCCGGCCGGGTCCGGTCCTCGTTCGCGGGCGAGGGGGTCCGGACACTGCGGGTGGACGGCCCCGGGTGGTCGCTGGTGGCGCGCACCGGCGACACGGCCTTCGTACTGCTCGACGAGGAGCCGAGCGAGGTCCTCACGGTCCCCCGCGACGGGGATCCCGATCTCGGCCTGCCGAAACTGCCGGAGCTGCTCGCGGCCCTGGACCACGTCGCCGTACGCCCGGCCTGAACCGTAGGAGAGACGCTGTGCTGGTGGAATCGGACCTGGTGGCCGTGGTGGTCGGCGGCCGCGCGGAGGCGGTCGACGACGACTGGGGGCGGGAGACGGCCCTGATCCGCCTGGACGCCGGGCGGTTCGGCCCGGAGTCCCTGTACGGGCTGGCGGAGTTCTCGCACCTGGAGGTCGTCTACCACTTCGACCGGGTCCCGGTGGAGAGGATCGAGACGGGCGCGCGTCACCCCCGGGGCAACCCCGACTGGCCGCTGGTCGGCATCTTCGCCCAGCGCGGCAAGAACAGGCCGAACCGGCTGGGCGTCTCCCGGTGCCGGATCCTGAAGGTGGACGGCCTGGACGTGCACGTGGAGGGCCTCGACGCAGTGGACGGCACCCCGGTCCTGGACCTTAAGCCGTACATGGCCGAGTTCGGCCCGCATGGCGAACTGCGCCAGCCCCAGTGGGCCACGACGCTGATGCGCGGCTACTACTAGGTCGTCTCGTTCGTAGGTCGTCTCGTTCGGACGCGGGTCGGGCAAGATCCGAAAGAGACGGCCTGGCCGCGCCTCAGCGGCCCAGCTGCTTCCTGGATATACCCCGCAGGCGACGCCGCTGGGAGGAATCCAGCAGTAGGTAGGCGGCCGCCGGCACACCGATCAGGACCAGCAGTCCCGCCCAGAACCCGACCGTCCAGAACAACACGATGGCTGCCGCGACTCCGGCAACCGCGACCTTGCCGCGCTTGGACATCTGCGGACACCTCCACCTGTCGTCGTCCACTACCCCCTCAACGCACCGCCGCGACCACGCGTTCCCGACCGCCCCCTCCTGGCGAAGACGCCGTACGCCTCCCGGCCCGGGCTGCCCCGTCCGTGCCGCGTCCACGTCCGGTCCGGACCACGCGGCGGCCACCGTGCGCGACGCCGCGGCCACGCCGTGGCGGCATTTCGGGTGCCGTGTGGCCGACGCGGCGCTTGTCGGGACCCGGTACCCGCACGACGATGGGGGCGCTCCGGGTACCGCGGCACCACGGGAGGGTGAATGGACGATCCGTCGGTGGCACTGCCGGGCGGGGCCGATCCCGCCGAGCGCACGCGCGTACTGCGCCGGGCGCACAGCGCGTTCACGCAGGACGGGCGGGTCGAGGCTCCGGTCCGGGCGGTGATCGCGAATTCCTGGCGGCGGTGCGCCCGGGCCCGGGTCAGCCCGGAGTGCACGCCCCGGGTGGAGCTGGCGGAGGCGGACCTTCGGTCGTACCGGGCACAGCACCCCCTGGCCCGGGTGATGCCGGTGTTCCGGGATCTCGTGGGGGCGTTCGCGGCGCACGGGGCCCATCTGCTGGCGGTGTGCGACGCGCGGGGCAGCCTGCTCTGGGTGGAGGGCGAGTCGGCCACGCTGCGGCGGGCGGAGGGGCTCGGCTTCGTGCCGGGCGCCCGCTGGGCGGAGACGGCGATGGGCACCAATGCGCCCGGCACGGCGGTCGCCGTCGGGGAGCCGGTCCAGGTCTTCGGGGCCGAGCACTTCAGCCGCCGGGTCCACCCCTGGACGTGCGCGGCGGCCCCGGTACGCGATCCCCGGACCGGCCGGCTGCTCGGCGCGGTGGACATCACCGGCGGGGACGGCCTGGCCCATCCGCACTCCCTCGCCTTCGTTCAGGCGGTGGCCCGCGCCGCAGAGGCCCAGCTGGCGCTGCTGGACCCGGTCCCGCCGGCCGCCGGGGACACCCTCGGCGCCCTCGGCCGGGACGAGGCGCTGCTGGCCGGCGGGGGTGCCAGGGTCCGCCTGGGGAGGCGGCACAGCGAGATCATGGCGCTCCTCGCGCACCACCCGGCGGGCCTGTCGGGCGAGGAACTGGCGATCGCGCTGTACGAGGACGAGTCGGTGTCACCGGTGACCCTGCGCGCCGAAATGTCACGGCTGCGCGGGCTGTTGGGGGACCGCGCCCCGCTCTCCCGCCCGTACCGTACGGCGGCGCCGCTGGAGGCGGACTTCACCGTCGTGACCCGCCACCTGGCGGCCGGCGCCGTGTCGGCGGCCCTCCACCACTACGCGGGCCCGCTGCTCCCCGGCTCGACCGCGCCGGGCATCGTCCGGCTGCGGCGCCGGATCGAGGGCCAGGCACGGGCCGCGGTGATCGCCCGGGCGGACGCGGGGCTGCTGACCGACTGGGTGTGCACTCCGTGGGGCGCGGACGACGCGGCGGTGTGGCGGGCGCTGGCCGGAGCGCTGCCGCCGGAGGGTCGCCCGGCCGCGCTGGCCCGCGTACGGGACCTCGACGAGGAACTCGGCGCCGAACCCGCCCTCGTACGCCCGGAGCCGACTCCGCCCCCGCGGCGTGCAACGTATCCGCAACCTGCCCGCTCCTAGCCTCCTCCCGAGCGCTGTCCGACGGCGGCCGGCGCCCGGCAAGGGGAGGAACCCATGGCCCGTTACGCTGCGCCCGGTACCCAAGGCGCGCTCATGTCGTACGCGTCCCGGTACGGCCACTTCATCGGCGGCGAGTACGTCGAGCCCGCCCTCGGCGCCTACTTCGCCAACCCCTCCCCCGTCAACGGCCAGATCTTCACGGAGGTCGCGCGCGGCACGGCCGAGGACGTGGAGCGGGCGCTCGACGCGGCGCACGCGGCGGCGCCCGCCTGGGGTCGCACCTCGGTCGCCGAGCGGTCCACGATCCTGCTGCGCATCGCGGACCGGATGGAGCAGAACCTGGAGGCCCTGGCGGTCGCGGAGACCTGGGAGAACGGCAAGCCGGTCCGGGAGACCCTCGCCGCCGACATGCCGCTGGCCATCGACCAGTTCCGCTATTTCGCAGGTGCGCTGCGCGCCCAGGAGGGGGCGCTGAGCCAGCTCGACGACGACACCGTCGCCTACCACTTCCACGAACCGCTGGGCGTGGTCGGGCAGATCATTCCGTGGAACTTCCCGATCCTGATGGCGGTGTGGAAGCTGGCTCCCGCGCTGGCGGCCGGGAACACGGTGGTGCTGAAGCCGGCCGAGCAGACCCCGGCCTCGGTCCACTACTGGCTGAGCCTGGTGGCGGACCTGCTGCCGCCGGGTGTGGTGAACATCGTCAACGGCTTCGGCGAGGAGGCGGGCAAGCCGCTGGCGTCCAGCCCACGCGTGGCGAAGATCGCGTTCACCGGAGAGACGTCCACCGGGCGGCTGATCATGCAGTACGCGGCGGAGCACCTCAAGCCCGTCACCCTCGAACTCGGCGGCAAGAGCCCCAACCTCTTCTTCGACGACATCTGGACCACCGACGACGATCTGCGCGACAAGGCGCTGGAGGGGTTCACCATGTTCGCCCTGAACCAGGGCGAGGTGTGCACGAGCCCCTCGCGCGCGCTGATCGAGCGGGGCCGGTACGGGGACTTCCTCGACGCGGCCGTGGCCCGTACCGAACTGATCGTGCCGGGGCACCCGTTGGACACGGACACGATGATCGGCGCGCAGGCGTCCGAGGAACAGTTGCGGAAGGTCCTGTCGTACGTGGAGATCGGCCAGAAGGAGGGCGCGAAGATCCTGACGGGCGGCCGGCGCATCGAGCAGGACGGTGAACTCGCGGGCGGCTTCTACGTGCAGCCGACCATCTTCGAGGGAGACAACCGGATGCGGATCTTCCAGGAGGAGATCTTCGGCCCGGTGGTGTCCGTGACCTCGTTCCAGGACTTCGACGACGCCGTCCGGATCGCCAACGACACGGCGTACGGGCTGGGCGCGGGCGTCTGGACCCGCGACATCAACACCGCGTACCGCGCGGGCCGCGCGATCCAGGCGGGCCGCGTCTGGACGAACTGCTACCACGCCTACCCGGCCCACGCCGCCTTCGGCGGCTACAAGCAGTCGGGCATCGGCCGCGAGACCCACAAGATGATGCTGGAGCACTACCAGCAGACGAAGAATCTGCTGGTGTCCTACTCCCCGAAGAAGCTGGGCTTCTTCTAGAGCTCCAAGTCGAGCTCCCGGAAGGGAAATTACCCTCCTGAAGTCAGCTCCGGAGCGTCACCCACCGACACTGAGCCATAACGCTAAGTGCGGAACGGAGCCGCTCAGTCGCGCCTTCCGGACCAGTCACGGACCAGACTCCCGCCCGGAGTGAGGCAGGCGACCACCCTCTGACACGAGTGGTGGCACGACGTAGCGGGACGGCTCGACTCTGCAGCGTGCGCCGTGGGCGTGGGCACGCCCTTCGTGCCCCACCGCTTTCATGACATGGTCCGCACGACCATCGCGACGGCGGCCGTGCGCCTGGCCTGGTACGTCAACTCACCCCAGAGTGGAGGGGACCAGGTTCCCCTGGGACCGACCCGGGACATCCTCATCACCTGCCACGCCTCGGCAACGGGCAAGGGCAAGCTCCACGGAAGCCCCGAGCGCCGCACGCTACGGTCTGCCGCCTCCGTGAACCAGATCGACGCTCCATTCGGCGAAGCCGTCGAACGGCTCTGTGCGAACTGCCGGTGGCCTCTGTCCACGGACAGCCCGATCCTGCCGCTCGGCGCAGCGGTGAGCGAGGTGGACGCTCTCGCCATCTGGCTCGACAGGGAGCCCAGGGACGAGGAGGACATCGAGGCCGGGCGTGACGCCGCCATCGCCCTCTCCACCGGCGATTACCCGCCCCACGCCGATGACGCCCGCGACGCGGAAGAGGAAGTCGACGAGGCCGGGCGCGACGAGGAACGGGAACGCTACGACCGCGCCCGCAACTTCCGCTCCGGACGCCACTCGCACTGGCGCCGACTGCACTCCTACCTGACAAGGAGCAACGAAGCAGTAGCCGAGTACCCGTTCCTCGCCCCGTGGGCCGACGGGCTGCAGAGTCGCCTCACCGCCGTCCTCGACGCAGAGCGTCGGGCCTTCGCGGCCCTCGTACAGCCGGCCCGCCTACTGGAGGCGGCGGCCGTACGCGTCCTGCCCACGCCGCAGTTCTCCGGCGATCCCAGATTCGCCGGGTTGGGAGCGGAAGCGGAGAAGACCTTCCGGAGAGCGTGGTACGAGTGGAGTCGCCGAGCCACCTGGTCCTGGCAGCGCCTGGAAGATCAGGACTTCTCGGTGTACACCGTCGTCAGCGACGCCTTCGGGCGCCGCCGCAAGGGGAAGCCCGAAGCCCACGCCGCGTTCCGCCAGCTCACCGCCGACTGGATCCGCCAGGCACGCGAAGAAGCCGACCGCCCCGCCAGCGCCCCGTGGCAGCTGATGGCCGTCAAGGCACCCGCCCTCCCCCGAACCCTCCACAGCGAGCCGGAACGCGACCCCCTCACCCTGTGGGAGGCATCAGCCATCGCCACCTACCAGGTGGCGATGAACCGAAAGGCGGGCACCACCGCCTTGCTCGTTCCCCACCTCGTCGCCGAACAACTGCTTGCATGCGCCTCCCCCGATATGCCGGTCCAGCGCCTTGCTCCCGACGGCAGCGCGCTCCCCGCAGAGGTGCTGCTCGGGCAGTGGGACCACGAGGGCCTCAGCCCCTCTTGACCAGCCTCGCCGTCAGCTCGCCGGCAACACGGCGCGGTCAGGTCTCGGGCGGGCCGGCCGGGCCTCGGGGAGTCGACGCTCCGACGGTGATGAGGCCAAGTCAGCCCTCCGCAAGAGAGTGGTCCCCCAAGGGCCGTTCGCGGGCCCCTCGACCGTAGTGTGACCGTATTCGTCCATGTCGTAGCGGCCGTGGGGCTGGTCGATCTCCAAGGACAATCCGTCCCGGTGTGTGGAAGCGGATGGGGCCAAGACCGTCCATGTGCAACCACATGTGCAGGAAAGAGGGCTCGGCCTTCTGGTAGTGGTGCCATGACGTCGTCACCCTCAGCAGGCGCCTGCCGACCAGGTCCTCAGCGTTCAACGACTCGGCACTGGTTTCCAGGAGGCACCGTGCCGAGTCCGCACAGCGCATGGCGGTCTTCTCGTCGAGCCCGAAGTGGTCGCGCAGGTCCCTTACCACCGCCAGCGCCGACAACCCGTGCCTCCCTGCCTCGACCGGACCGCAAATCGGTCGCACGAGCTGAGAGCGCTTCAGAAATCCCGAAGTTGCGTCACAGCCGAACGGAGTACCCGAAGGGGGAAGAAGCCCCTGGCCACAGCCTCGGTCACTCAGCGGGCCTTAGGAGAACTCGCGGGATGTCGCACAAACCGGCGGTGCCGTCGGTACGGCCGAATGGTCTGAACCAGTACCGGGAATCAGGCCGCGGCGAGCTCCCGCTCGCGGTCCGGCGTCGTGACCTTGGGCTTCTTGTTCGGCAGCGAGAGCCGGAAGACCTTGTGCCACGCGGAGTACACCTGCTTGGGCAGCGGCCCGGTGACGTACTTCAGCTCGTACTTCTCGAACAAGGCGCGCACCTTCACCGCGACCTCGGCGTACCGGTTGCTCGGCAGGTCCGGGAACAGGTGGTGCTCGATCTGGTGCGACAGGTTGCCGGTCATGAAGTGCATGGCCTTGCTGCCGCTGATGTTCGCCGAGCCCATCATCTGGCGCAGGTACCACTGGCCGCGCGTCTCGCCCTTGATCGACCGGCGCTCGAATACCTGCACGCCCTCGGGGAAGTGCCCGCACATGATCACCGAATGGGACCAGATGTTGCGGACCAGGCTCGCGGTGAACGTGGCGGCGAGCGTGGTGAGGAACGACGGGCCCGAAAGGAGCGGGTGGATCACGTAGTCCTTGAGCACCTGCTTGCGGATCTTGCGACCCACGGCCCTGGCCCGCGCGCGGAACTCCGGGTTCTTGCGGCGGCGCCTGTGCAGGTTCCTGCCGAGTTCCAGGTCGTAGGCGGCGATGCCGTACTCGAAGAAGCAGGCGTTGATGAAGTTCCACAGCGGCTGACCGAGGTGGAACGGGTGCCACTTCTGGTCCTCGTCGACGCGCATGATGCCGTAGCCGAGGTCGTTGTCCTTGCCGATCACGTTGGTGTACGTGTGGTGCAGCTCGTTGTGCGAATGCTTCCACTGCTCGGCCGGCGAGACGTGATCCCAGTCCCAGGTGGTGGAGTGGATCTTCGGGTCCCGCATCCAGTCCCACTGACCGTGCAGGACGTTGTGGCCGATCTCCATGTTCTCCATGATCTTCGCCACGGACAGACCGGCGGTGCCGATCAGCCACGCGGGCGGGAAGATCGAGAACAGCAGGACGCCCCTGCTGACCAGCTCGAGTCTGCGCTGTGCCGAGATGACCTTGCGGATGTAGGCGGCGTCCTTCTCGCCGCGGCTGGCGATCACCTCGTCGCGGATCGCGTCCAGCTCGCGGCCGAGCTCCTCGATCTGCTCCGCGGTCAGGTGGGCGGTGGGGTCGATGGCGGTCAAGGTGCTCCTACCGTTCGATGTCGCAGGGGCCCGCCGCGGCGGACACGCAGGTCTGGATGAGGACGCCCGGCTCGGCTTCGGTGATCTCGCCGGTGCGCAGGTCGCGGACGGCGCCCGACCTGAGCGGCGTGACGCAGCCGAAGCAGATGCCCATGCGGCACCCGGACGGCATGAGTACGCCGGCCTCCTCGCCGACGTCCAGCAACGGCGTGGCGCCGTCCGCGTCGACGGTCTTGCCGGTGGTGCTGAACGTGACCTCGCCACCGTCGCCGCCGACGACGATGCTGGGGCGGAAGCGTTCGGTGTGCAGGCGCTCTGGGACGCCGTGCTCGGTCCAGTGGTCCTCGGCGGCGTCGAGCAGGCCCGCGGGCCCGCACGCCCAGGTCTCGCGCTCGGCCCAGTCGGGGACGAGTTCGCCGAGACGGGCGATGTCGAGCATGCCGTCCGTGTCGGTGTGCAGCTCGGTGAGACGCAGCTTCTTGTCCGCGACCAGGTCGTGCAGGTCGTTGCGGAAGATCACGTCGTGCGGCTGCGGTGCGGAGTGGACCATGACGACGTCGTCGAACTCGATGTCGCGCAGCATGCCCATCACCGGCGTGATGCCGCTGCCGGCCGTCAGGTAGAGCACCTTGGCGGGCTTGGCCTCCGGCAGCACGAAGTCACCGGTCGCCTGGTCGAGCTGGATCAGCGTGCCCGGTTCCGCCCTGCGGACCAGGTGGTTGCTGACCTTGCCGTCCGGGATCGCCTTCACGGTGATCGTGATCCGGCCGTCCCCGCGGTTTGTCGGCGAGGTGACCGAGTAGGCACGCCACAGGCGCACCCCGTCGACGTCGACCCCGATCCGCACGTACTGACCGGCTGTGTGGCCGCGCCAGCCCCGTCCCGGCCTGATCACGATGGTCGCGGCGTCACCGGTCTCGGGGTGCACGGCCTCGATGCGCCCCCGCAGGTCGCCGCCCGCACGCAGCGGGCTGACCAGGTCGAGGTAGTCCGACGGCAGCAGCGGCGTCGTGACCATCTCCAGCAGTTTCCACGCCCTACTGCGGAGGGCTGCACTCGTCATGACCCCAGCTTGATGTACTTCAGAGGGTAAAGTCCTGTCCGCAGGACGTGAATCTGATCGGTTGAATTGTTCGCAGGGAACAAAAACGTGAGCCATGCAGTCCGGAGGGCCAGCGAACTGGTCCTGGATGAGACGACGGTCACCGCGCTTCGGGCCGCGCTGAGGACCACCGCCGACGAGGTCGTCCAGGCGATCATCGACGAGGTCCCGCCCTACGCCAACGCCCTTTCGGGCCGCATGGGCGCCACCATCCGCCGAGCCGTCCGCACCGCCCTGGGCCTCTACCTTGACCTCGCGAGCGGGAACGCCACGGGCGGCGACGCCGGCGACGCGGCCTACGAGCTGGGCCGCGGCGAGGTCCGCGACGGCCGTTCGATGGACGCCCTGCTCAGCGCCTACCGGGTCGGCGCCCGCGTGGCCTGGCGAGGCCTGGCCGCACGTGCCGTACCCGCAGGTCTGCCCGCCGCCCAGGTCGCCAAGTTCGCCGAGCTGACCTTCGCCTACATCGACGAGCTCTCCGCCGCGAGCGCCGCGGGCCACGCCGACGAACTGGCCGCGCGGGGCCGGGCCCACGAGCGCCACCTGGAACAACTGGCCCGCGACCTCCTATCCGGCGCGAGCCCGGACGTGCTCCTTGCCGCTGCTGGGCGGGCCGGGTGGCAGCCGCCGGTTTCGCTGACCGCAGTCCTGCTGCCCGCCGCCCAGGCCCGGCCGGCCTACCGCGCGCTCGACCCGGGCACCCTTGTCCTCGACGATCTGCCGGACGCCTCCGGCGTGCTGCTCGTCCCCGATGCCGACCGAGCACGTCTCCTGAGGCAGCTGCCCGACCGCACCGCCGTGGTCGGCCCGGCCCGGCCGTGGACGCGTGCGTCCGCCTCGTACGCACGAGCCGTACGCGCGCGCTCCCTCTCCTCCGACATCCGCGACACCGAGGACCACCTGCCCGAGCTGGTACTGAGCGCCGACGCGGACGCGTTCGCTGACCTGCGTGCCCGAGCCCTCGCACCGTTGCGGACCTTGCGGGCCGCGACCGCGCGGCGGCTCGAGGAGACGTTGCGGGCGTGGCTGCTGCACCAGGGCAGGCGGGACGAGGTGGCGGCGGCGTTGTTCGTCCATCCCCAAACCGTCCGGTACCGGGTGTCGCAGCTGCGGGAGCTGTTTCCGGATCTCGAGTCGCCGCACCGGGTTCTCGAACTGACGCTGGCGGTCGGTCTCCGGGTGGGCTGACGTGTTCTTCGACCGTCCACGACCGCGTCCTCGAACGGTCCAGGAATCGTGCCTCGCCCTCGGTACCGTATGAGTCGGCTAAGACTGAGAGTTGCGGAGCACCCGCACGCTTCTACGCGGCCGGATGGCTCTGTGATGGCCACCGACCATAGGAGGGTTGGCGGTACAGCGGCGGACCAACCCGAGGTGCGGCGCTCGGCTGACGGCCAGTCCAGGCCCCGAAGTCCTAGCCCAGACACCAGGGAACAAGTAACCCGCCGGTAGCTTTGGCGGCTCAGGCATTCGCGGCCGTGGCGACTTGTTCATCATGTTCGCGCAGCATGCGCAGCATGCGCAGGACGGTGGCGGGCGAGGGGTGCTGACCCTTCTTCGCGCCCTTGGAGATGACGAGCCGGGCCGCGATGTCGCGCAGGCTCAACTCCTCGTCACGTAGGCGCAGGGCGGTGAACAGCATGTCGTCGTCGGTGACGCCCGCGCCGCCAATGGTCTTGCCGCGCTTGCGGGCGGACTCGTGGCCTTCGAGGGTGCGGTCCCGGATGTACTCGCGTTCCATGCCGGACATCGCAGCGAGCACGGTGAAGACGATCCCGGAGGGGTCGTGTGAGCCCTTGAGCTCCCCAGTGAGGAACTCCAGGCCGACATCGCTCGCCATCAGCTCCTCGGCGAGCATGGCCAGTTCGATGCCGCGGCCGAGCCGCTTGTGCTCGTGCACGACGAGCGTGACGGCAACGCCGGACGCCCGGATCTCCCCGGCGAGTTTCACGGCGGCGTCCAGCTCGGGGCGCATGGTGGCGCGGGTGGAGCGTGTTCGCCGCCATCGCCAAGTTCCGACGTCAGCAGATCGTCAAAGGCACCCGCGAAGGCCTCGACGCCGCCCGCGCCCGAGGCCGCGTCGGCGGCCGTCCTCGCGCCCTGACCTCCGAACAGATCACCGACGCCCTCATCCCCTCATCCTGCTCGGCGCCGGACAAACCCGAACCGCCGTCGCCGCCAAGCTGCGCGTCTCCCGATGGACACTCAGCCGCGCCCTCGACACCGCGTCCCGCTGACGCCCGCCACCGGGTGCCAACGCTTAACCGCAGCGGACAGCCCCAGCCCCATGCGCGGGTCGCAGAAGAGGACGGTCCAGTCGTCGCCTCAGTGTCCGTCGCGGACCACCGCCAACCCGCCGACCCGGGTCGTGATGCCCGCCGGCCCGCGTCGGGCCGAAGCGAGCACGCTGGCCGGTCGACCGAGGGTGTCGCCCTGCTCCACCTCGATCGCGACCGTCTGCGCCCCTGTCGTGTCGAGCAGGTGGGCGGCCAGGCAGCCGGTGCTGTTGGCGTTGGCGACGTCCTCGTCGACACCGATCGCCGGCGCGAACATCCGCGCCGCACCCGGTCGGTCGCCCACCGGCGGTACGTACACGAAACAGCCGAGGAGCCCGTACCGCTGGCACGCCGCTGTCAGCTTGCCGAGGTGTGGGTGGACTCGGAGCAGCGCCGACCGGTCGTGGACCGGTACCAGCATGCGTGGTGCGCCGGGCGCGGCGATCCGTGGCACGTCGGTCGGATGCGGGTCGTCCGCGGTGAGCCCGAGCGCGGCGACGATCGCGGCGCGCTCGTCCGGTGCCGGGTGACGCAGCGCGACGAGGCCCTGGTCGAACCACACCTCGATGCCGGCGGGGCGGCGGATCGCGACGGTGTCGAACGTGCGCCCGCCGGTGTGTTGGCGGTCGTTCAGCTCGCCCAGCGCGGTGCGGGTCAACCGGACGGCCTGCGCGGCAACGGTGCCGTGGCCGCAGCCGGACAGTTCGGCGGTGGCGGTGAAGAACCGGACCGGCCAGCCACCGTCCGGCGTCCGCCCCGGGCCGAGGAACGCCGCGTGCGAGGTGCCGGCCGCAGCAGCGACCGCAAGCCGGTCCGCGTCCGTCGCCGCCGGGTCGTCGTCGGTGACGGCCGTGGGGCTACCGCCCCGGCCGTCGCGCCGCACGCACGCATCAACCACCGTGACATCCGGCCAGGACATCGGCCCACCTTTGACGCTCAACGAACCGGCAACCGCGAACGGCGTCCGCCGATAGCCGGACCTGGCCGCAACGGCCGACCGAACGCATCCCGGAGCGTACCGTCCTGCCTCAGCCGGTGCCGTCCTGCACCGGATAGTGGATGACGACCGCACCGCCGGTGGCGTAGTTGGCGACATCGGCGGCCACCCGCTGGCCTTGCGGCGACGCCCGCGCCGCGGCCATGGCGGCGGCGTCAGCGAAGTCGCCTTCGAAGACCGCGAAATACGGCGCTTCTCCCTTGGTCGCCGCCACGTCGAAGCTGTAGCGCCACGCAAGCAGGCCGGGCCAATTCATGACCAGTGGAAGGTGGTTGGTCACGTAGTAGTCGCGGAAGTGGTCAGGGTCGGCGGGCTTGGAATACAGGACCACCAACTTATGCATGACGACCTCCGTCCAGATCAGAGTCGGCGGGCTGCGTGAGTGCGATGTCCAGGACCGCGGTCAGTTGAATCGTCATATGCGCAGGTTAGGGCTTGACGTGGGGTCGGGGGAAAGATCAATACGGGATAGACTCAGAACGGATCGTTATCAATCGGCAGGGAGGCCACATGGCACCGGATACGGTCAGCCTGCGGTACTTCCTGGTACTGGCGCAGGAGTTGAACTTCACCCGCGCGGCCGCACGGATCGGTATCGCACAGCCCGCACTCAGCGCCCGGATGCGCCGATTGGAGGCGGAACTCGGTACGGCCCTGCTGGTCCGCAACACGCGTAGCGTCGTATTGACCACGGCCGGTGCGGCTTTGGCGGAATCAGCGCCGCCCGCGCTGGCGGCGCTGGACCGGGCATGGGACACCGCCCGGAGCGCGGCGGCCGGTGAACTGGGCACGCTGCGCATCGGATACAGCCTCAGCGCCGGGGCCGAGACGGCACCGGCCCTGGTGGACAGGCTGATTCGCGGCAACAGCGGACTCGAGGTCGGCGCGGTCCCGATGGCGACACCGGAGATCTCCCCCGCGGTCGCCGACGGCCGCATCGATGCCGGGATCACCCGCGGTGAACAGCCGGGCCGTGGCGTGCGCCGGTTCCTGCTGCGGCGTGCGCGCATCGGGGTCCAGCTGGCGCAGCACCATCCGCTGGCCGAACACCCGGAGATCGAGATCGCCGACGCGGCCGCGTATCCGCTGCGACTCCCGGACCGTGCGGCCAACCCCGTGATCCACGATCAGCTGTCCGCACTGTTCCGAGACACCCGACCACACCCCCGATTCCACACGCCCGCAGTCTCTTTCGACATGTCTCAGCGCGACCTGCGCGACGGGGTCACCCTCGCCCCGGCCGGAGAAGCCGCGGTCACGGCACAACCGGCCGGTCTCACCTGGCGACCGCTGCGGGGCGCGCCCAGCCTGACGATCCACCTGGTCCTCCCACGCGAGCAGTCGCCACTACACCGCCGCATCCGTGCCGTCGCCAAAACCCTGGCGCACGAGCTGCACTGGCTGCCGGACTGACGCGCAAGAGGTCAAGCGAGACGGACGTCTGCGGTGGCGAGGCCGAAGACCTTGCGCCGGACGGCCGTGGTGACGGCGAACTCGTGTTCGGTCGGCGCGAACCGGGCCACCGCGTCGACCTCGCGCACCACGGTCGCCGGATTGTGCGGGCGCCCGGTGTTCCGCAGGACCTCGCGGGTGTCGTTGTACATCGTGATGAGCACGCCTCCGGCGACCGTCAGCTGGTCCTCCTCCAGGTCCGCGAGGTGCTCGACGATCGCGGTGCGGTCGCGTGCGACGTAGGCGCGCGTCAGGTCGAGGGCGCGCCACGCGGCCTCGTTCATCCGGGGGTCGGTGCGGTCGGCGAAGTCCTTCATCGTGGCTCCGTGGTCGATTCGAGCGGAGGGGGTAGTGCGGGGGTGGGGGGCACGGCAGTGGGCAACCCCAGGTCGAGGCGCTTGTCCCTGCGCACCACGCCGTCCATCGGCGGCTCGTCCTCGGCGGTGTCGTAGAAGCGGGTCTTGCCGTCGACATCGGCGTACTTCTTCAGCAGCTTCATGGCGTCCATCACCGGCTGGTAGGCGGTGTTGTTGCACTTGAAGCCCAGCGTGTTCAGCAGCGGCGGCAGCATCTGCCGGTAGTACGAGCTGTAGGAGGAGCGCAGCGTGGTGCGGACCTTCGCCTTGAAGACCTTCTCGTTCGCCTTCGCCTCGGCTACCAGGTCCTTGACCGTCTTCTCCTCGACCACCGGATACAGCGCCCGCCGTACGACCTCGTCCGGCTCTCCGACCGCGGCCTCCGCCAGCTTGAAGAGGATCCCCTCCTTGCCCCGGACCTTCCTCAGCTCCGCCGTGAGCTGCTTCTCCACCCGCCGCTCAGCACGAGCGTTGATCTTGTGGACCAGAGCGATCAGCAGGTCGACCAGGGCATCGGTGATCTCCGCCTGCCTCGACGAACACAGCGCCGCGAGCAACGTGACCCGCGCGTCCTCCGCCGTGTCGCGGAAGCCCGAGGGATACATCTTGATCGCCCGCGCCCTCCACGCGGCCACCAGCTTCTCCGAGCAGTCCGCGAACAACCGCTTCGGAAGCCCGAGTTCCCGCACCGACGTGAGCTTGACGATCTCCATCAACAGGGCGTCCAGACCGACAGCTCCCGGGTCGCGCTTGAGCGCGGCCAGCAGCGCGGTGCCCTCATCGTTCCCCTCGGCCACCAGCGCCAACAGCCGGGCCCTGCCCACCGCGCCCAGACGCTCAATGGTCCGGGCACAGAACGCCCGCTCCCACCTGCCCCGCGCCGCGACCAGGACCTTCTCAATACGGGTCGGGCCCGGCGGCTCGATCTTCCGCGTACGGCACTCCACCAGCAGGGCCTCGCGCTGCCGGTCCTCCACCAGTTCGACCGGGCATACCTCCGCGGCCAGCCACGCAGTCAGCGACTCCTCGTCGACGAGCGTCGGCGGCCGAAACCCCAGGGCCTCGCGGATCTGCTTGCGGTGCCGCTTCGCGCCCGCCAGGTCGTACTTCGCCAGCTCCGCCGCCGGCACCTTCACCAGACCCGAGACGTACTCCACCGCGGGCTGGGGGAACTCCTCGATGAACTCCGGGAACCGCGCCTCGATCTCGAAGAACTTCAACATCAGGCAGAAGCCGAGCCTGGTCGGCCCGGACTTGTTGGCCACGAGCTTCCAGTCGCCGTCCACCAGGGTCCAGCTCGCCAGCAGCTCTTCCGGCGACCACTCCTGCCGCACACCCGCCCCTTGTCGTCGGCCTCCCGGGCATTCACCCGGATGGCCCAACGAGGCGTCCCACCACCGGGAAACGGGCCCCAGAACCTACCGACGGGTTACTTGCTCCCTGGTGTCTAGGCTAGGACTCCGGGGCCGTCCAGTGCCGATCACTCCCAGAACGTCCCGCCTCTCCCCCCTCCCCGCCCGGGCCAAGAGCCGGACCATTTCCGGACCAGCTCTCGGCCCACGCAAATAAGGCGCCTGCCCTGGGCTTTTGCCCGGCAGGCGCCTTATCTGATCACTGGAGCGGTCCGTTCACGCCAGCGCCGGACGCGAAGCCCTGCGGCCTCTGACGGCCTCAGGGCGGCGCAGCCGACGGCAGCCAGAAACGCACGCAGCGTATGCCCGTACTCGGATCGCTCACCCACCCACCGAATGAGTGCGCCACGCTGCTCAGCAGAGGTCATCGCCGACGAGGCCACACCCGGAAAGCTCACTCTTCGGCGATCCATTGGGCGAGGGAGATCAGGGTGGCTTCGACGCTGTTCGTCATGTAGTCGCGGAGTGTGTCGAGATCGCCGCGGGTGGTGCCCAGCACCGGGTCGAGGCGGAGGAGTTGCCAGGACTGCTCGACGACGGTTCCGCGTCCCTGGGGGCGGAAGGTCCAGCTCCACCGCACGATGCCGTCCTCGGCGCCGCCGACCACGAAGGTGAAGGCGTTGCCGGGGTCGGCTCGTACGACCTGGGAGCGGGTGGTCCATTGCCTGTCGTCCTTCCGATTGCGGCCGCTGAACCAGGCGCCGACCCGAGGGCCGGCGCCCTGGTCGAACGTAACGTCGGTCGCGTTGGGGCTCCAGCGGCCGATCGCGGACACGTCGCTGACCAGGTCATAGACCCGGGCGGGTGCGGCATCGACCCATGCGCGTCGGGTGAAGGCGAAGGCCGTTGCGTCCAGAGCCTCGAAGCCGTCGTGTTCGCTGGTGGTGGCGCTCAAGGCGTCCTCCTGGGTGCGTGCGGGATGGTGCCGGGTCGGCGACACCCACGTCATCACCAGTCCTGCCGTGGAGCCAGACCCGCTGGTGCCTATCCACAGCTGGGGCAGGCTGTGCGTTTCGAGTCGGCCCATACTCGGATCCATGACCGGAAAATCGCAGCTCGGGGACTTCCTTCAGGCGCGGCGCTCCCAGCTGCGTCCGGAGGACGTCGGGGTGCCCACCTATGGGGAGCGTCGGCGTGTGCCGGGTCTTCGGCGCGAGGAGTTGGCGCTGCTGGCGGGGGTGAGCGCCTCCTACTACACCCGGCTGGAACAGGGGCACTCGCTGAGCGCGTCGTCCGAGGTGCTGGACGCGATCGCCGGGGCTCTGCGGCTGGACGAGTCCGAACGGCGGTACCTGCACGACCTGGTCCGGGCGGACAGGCATCGCACGCGGGGCCGGCGGCCCGCGCCGGAGCGTGTGACGGAGGCGACGGCTCAGTTGCTGGACGTGCTGGCGGACGTTCCCGCGATCGTGCTCGGCCGGCGCAGTGACGTGCTGGCGTGGAACCGCCTGGGTCACGCGCTGTTCGCCGGGCACCTGGACCGTGCCGCCCCGGACCTGTCGGGGCAGCGTCCCAACATGGCCAGACTGGTGTTCCTCGACTGTCATACCCGCGACCTGTACGCGGACTGGCCGAGCAAGGCCAGGGCAGTGGTGGGGAACCTGCGCCTGGTGGCGGCCCAGTACCCGCAGGACACCGCGCTGCACGCACTGCTGGGTGAACTGAGCGCCAAGAGTCCGGAGTTCTCCTCGATGTGGACCGACCACCGGGTCAAGGCGTGCACCGTCGCCACCTATGAGATGCGGCACCCGCTGGTCGGCCCGCTGGCCGTCGTTCAGCAGACCCTGAGCCACGGGCCGGGCCCCCACACGGTGGTTGCCACCACGGAGGCGGGCTCGCCCTCGCGGGCCGCGCTGGCCCTGCTCGCCCGGGCCGCAACCCAGGACACCGGCGCGCCCGACCCGGCGCGGAGGGGGCCCCGGGCCGCCACTGCCTGACCTCGCACCACGTCACCGGGCGCTCCGCCGACAGCGGCGGGCACCCGTCCCCACCCGGTACGGCCGACGACCGGCCACCGCCCGGGAGCGGTCCCGGGGCCGCACGGCCCCCGAACTGGCCCGTCCCACCCAACCCGTGCGTCGGCGTATCGCTGCCGCATGCCCGAAAACCAGTGGAGGAACCATGTTCAAGAAGCTCTCCAGGTCTGCTGTGCCGGCAGCCGTCCTTGTCGCGGCGGCGGCTGCCGCAGCGCTCGCTCCGGCGTCGGCGTCGGCGTCGGCGTCGGCATCGGCATCGGCATCGGCATCGGCATCGGCCGAGTCCGCCCCCCTGAGCAGCGCGCGGATCGCCGCGCATTTCGACCTGTCCAAGGGGCAGACGCCGGAGAACCTCGCCCCGGCATCGGGCGGCGCCGTGTACGTCACCTTCGCCAAAGCCCGCCAGATCGCCAAGGTCTCCCCCAACGGCACCACCCGGATCCTCGCCACCCTGCCCGAGCCCGCCGACGGCGGTATCCACACACCGGCCCTGGGCTTCCCGCTGACCACCGGCATCGTCCGGGCCCACGACGGCACCCTGTACTTCCTGTACGCCACCGGCACCCCCGACCTGACCGGCGTGTGGCGGCTTCGTCCCAACGGCCAACCGCAGCGGATCGCCGCACTGCCCGCGGACGGCCTGCCCAACGGCCTGGCCCTGGACCCGCTCACCCGCACCCTCTACGTCACAGACTCCGTGCTGGGCACCATCTGGAGCGTGCCCACCACCGGCGGTACCCCCACCGCCTGGTCCACCGCACCCGAACTGGCCTCCACCGGCTTCCTCGGCGCCAACGGCCTGAAGATCCACAACGGTGCGGTCTGGGCCACCAACCTCGACCAGGGCACCGTACTGCGCATCCCCGTCCTCCCGGACGGTCGCGCCGGCCGTGTCCGGACCGCGGCCACCGGCCTGCCGGGCATCGACGACTTCGCCTTCACCGGCCGCGGCGACCAGCTGCTCGCCGCCCTCAACGGCCCCGGCCAGGTCGCGCTCGTTCAGCCCAGCGGCAGCCACTCCATCGTGCTGACCCAGGCCGACGGCCTGCGGAACCCCACGTCCATCGCCCTGCGCGGCAACACCGTCCACGTGACGAGCGCCGCCTATATCACCGCCCAGGACCCCAATCTGCTCCGCGTCCACCTGAACCGCTGAGCGTCGCGGGCACCCGTTCCGGCGAGGTACACCGGCTCATCCCGGACGGCCGCGTCCGTGGCTACGGGTCGCCCCGTCACGCCGCCCCGAGCACTCCAAGCCCCGCGCACCGAACGGAGACGCACCATGCAGGACACCCACGAGATCACCCTGGGCGATGTCACCATCACCCGGATCGAGGAGATGCACGGGCCGATCATGCCCACGGACCAGTTCTTCCCGGACCTGCCCGAGCAGGCGTGGAAGGACCAGCGTGCCGTGCTCGTGCCCGACCACCTGGGCCCCGACGACGCGATGGTCCATGTCGCGATGCAGACCTGGCTGCTGCGCAGCGAGGGCAGGACCATCCTGGTCGACACCGGCGTCGGCAACGACAAGACCCGCCCGGCCGTCGCCGCGTGGGACCACCTGCGGCTGGACTACCTCGGCAACCTCGCGCGCGCCGGTGTGCGGCCAGAAGACGTCGACCTGGTGGTCAACACCCACCTGCACGTCGACCACGTCGGCTGGAACACCCGCCTGATCGACGGCGACTGGGTACCCACGTTCCCGAACGCCACCTACCTGATGCCCAAGGCCGACTTCGAGTTCTGGAACCCGGCGAACAACCCGGACATCACCGGCGGCGTCAACGAGAACGTCTTCGAGGACAGCGTCGCCCCCGTGCACGCCGCGGGCCAGGTGCGGCTGTGGGAGGAAGGCCACACCATCGACGGCAGCCTGCGTCTGGAGGCAGCCCCCGGCCACACGCCCGGATCCAGCGTCGTCACGCTGACCTCCGGCAGCGACCGGGCCCTGTTCGCCGGCGACCTGATGCACACCCCCCTGCAGGTCACGCACCCCGACCACAACAGCTGCTTCTGCCAGGACCCGGCCCAGGCCCGCACCACCCGCCGCAGGCTGCTCGGCTGGGCCGCTGACACGGGCGCCCTTGTCCTCCCCGCCCACTTCAGCGGCCACAGCGCCCTGGAGATCGAGCACGAGGGCAGCGGATTCGTGATCAAGAAGTGGGCGCCGATCACCCGGTACTGACCCCGATTCCACCCCGCCGCCGCTCCGGCCACGCCGGAGCGGCGGCACCCACACGAGCGACCAGCAGCCAGGAGACCAGAGATGGCACCCGCCGATCCCACCACCGTCACCACCACCTCAGGCCCTGTCCGCGGTCGCCGCCTCGGGCACGGGACCGTCTTCTTCGATGTGCCCTACTGCGCACCGCCCGTCGGCCGCGGGCGTTTCGCCGCGCCGAGCCCGCACCAACGGTGGACAGGGATCCGTGACACAACGCGGCCCGGACCGACCGCGCCCCAGCCCGCCCGGGACTCCTTCGGCACCCTCGACATGTCGCCCTACTTCGGCCCGGGCTGGCAGCGCGGCGACGACTACCTCACCGTCAACATCTGGGCCCCGCGGCCGGATGGACCGGCCCGGCCGGTGATGGTGTTCGTGCACGGCGGAGGGTTCGTCGCGGGCTCCGGCCGTGCACCGCTCTACGACGGCACGGCCTTCGCCCGCGACGGCGTCGTGCTGATCACCGTCAACTACCGCCTGGGCATCCCCGGCTTCCTGCACCTGCCCGGCGCCCCGGACAACCGCGGCATGCTCGACGTCCTGGCCGCCCTGCACTGGATCCAGGAGAACGCCGCCGGCTTCGGCGGCGACCCCGGCAACGTCACCCTCTTCGGCCAGTCCGCCGGAGCCATCATCGTCGGCGGCGTCCTCGCCGACCCGGCCGCGGCAGGCCTGGTCCGACGGGTCCTCATCCAGAGCGGCAGCGGCACCGGAGCCTTCACCCCCGACCAGGCCGGCATCGTCACCGCGGCGGTCGGGCGCCGGCTGGGCCTCGAACCCACCGCCAAGGCCCTGGCCGACATACCCGACGAGCACCTCGTCGCCGTCACGGCCGGCCTGACCGGCCTGGACCTGCGCACCCCCACCCACCACGACCCGCTCGGCGGGATCACCTCCTTCAGCCTGGTCGGCGAGCACCAGCCGGCCACTGCGGTCGCCGCCGGCCAGGGAAGCGAGATCGACCTGCTGATCGGCGCCAATCGCGACGAGGGCGCCCTCTACCTGGCCCCGTTGGGACTTCTCGCGAGCACCACCGATGCCGATGTCCGGGACACCGCGGCAATGTTCCACCCCGACCCCGACGAAGCCGTCCGTGCCTACCGAACACAACACCCGTGCGCCTCAGCCGCCGACCTGCGCACCGCCATCCTCGGCGACGGGCTGTTCACGGACGGCACCCGGCAGATGGCCGCCGCACACTCGAGCACCGGGGCCGGCCGGACGTATTGCTACGAATTCGTCTGGCGCTCCGACGCGATCGAGGGACAACTGGGCGCCAGCCATGTCATGGAGTTGCCGTTCGTCTTCGACCGCCTGTCGCTGCCATCGCTGCGCGGCCCACGAGGGCTCCTCGGCAACGCCGAACCGCCCGACTCACTCGCCAACCGTATCCACCGATCGTGGATACGGTTCGCCGAGACCGGCACTCCCGGCTGGCCCGTCCACGAACCCGCCGGGGGCCACATCCAGCACATCGGCGTCACCTGACCGCCAACCACGGGAAACGGCGCCGCGCACTGCGCGCCGGCGGCCGGGAGACGGTGCTCGCGATGACGCCCGAACAGGCCGACGGGACCTGACCACTCCCGCGCCCACTGGCCGAGGTCCCGCAGCCGCTGGCGGTTCGGCACGAGCCGCCGAGGTCCTCACCTGCGGGAACCAAGGTGATTCTGCGTTCGACAAAGGGTTGCGCAGCGCCGGAATCGGTGCCTCCGTGTTCCGGGATGGCTACGCGTAGTCGCCCGGCATGCCCGGACGAGCGCGGCCGTCAGCGCCGGACGGCGGCCCGGAGTACGGCGGCCTCGGTGAGCGTGCTCGCGGTGCGTACGACGCTGGCCACGGCTTCGTCGGGGGCGAGGCCGCACAGGTCCATGAGGCAGAAGAGGGCCTCCGCGCTCACGGTCACGGCGAGGTCCCGCTCAAGCTGCGCGAACGCTTCCGGCTCCGTCTCCCCCAGCGTGTCCCGCAGCGGGATCAGCGCATGGTCGATCAGGCCGAAGCGGATGCCGGGGCGCGCGGCGGCCGTCCCGGGCCGGGTGACGGTGGCCGCGATCACGGCGCGTACCGCCCCCTGGCGGACGAGGACGCCGCGGAGCATGAACTCGCAGGCGAAGGCCACCCGTTCGCGGGGTCGGTGGAGCGGGCGACCGGCCGCAGCGCGTCGGCGGGCGCGGGCCAGGCTCCGGCCAGGGACTCACCGATGAGCGAGGGGAGGTCGGGGAAGTACCGGTAGGCGGTGGCCTCGGAGACCAGAGCCGCGCGGGCGATCGCGGGCATGGTCACCTCCGCGCCGGTAGCGATGAGCGCGCGGGCGGCCTCGACGATCGCGGTGCGCGTGCGCTGCTTCTGATTGCCGCGGCCCGCCCCGGTCCCTGTCGTCATCACCATGTCCCCGTTTCTCCGTGTATAGGCGCGTACCGACACTACCAGCGCCCTCTCGTTATGAGAGTTCACTTGCATGATGCCGGTCCACCCTCCTACTCTCGTGAGAGCAAACTCTCACGAAGGAGCGGCTATGACTCAGGTTTCCGTGGTCGGCCCGGACGGCGGCGAGACGATCCGCCTGGGGCGGACCCAGATGCGCATCCTGGAGGACGGGACCACCACCGGCCACCGGCTCGGCATCGGCGAGATCACCCTCGCCCCGCACACCGAAGGACCCCCGCAGCACCGGCACGCCCAACACGACGAGGGCTTCTACGTCGTCTCCGGCACCGTGCACTTCACCATCGGGGAGACGGTCCACGTCGCCCCGCCCGGCACGCTCGCAATGATCCCGCCCGGCGCCCCGCACACCTTCGCCAACCTCGGCGACGAACCGGCCGTGATGATCAACACCTTCACGCCCGACCTCTACGTGCAGTACTTCCGCGATCTGCGCGACATGATCGCCGGCTCCGGGGAGCTGACCCCGCAGGCGACCGTCGAGGCGATGAGCCGCTACGCCACCGTCCCCGCAACCGACTTCGCATAACACCCCCCGTACCGTCCAGGAGGAATCCCATGACCAGCACCGTCCACACCCTCGCCCACCCGTCCGGCACTCTCGACCTCACCGTCGACGACCAGGGCCAGGGGCACACCTATCTGCTGCTCCACGGTGGCGGCGGCCCCCAGACCGTCGCCCCGTTCGCGCGGCTCCTCGCGGAGCAGCGCGACGCCAGGGTCGTCACCCCGGTCCACCCCGGCTTCGGCGGCACCCAGCGCCCCGACTGGCTGACCGACGTCACCACCCTGGCCGAGAGCTACGCCCTGCTGCTGGACGAGCTCGACCTCTCAGGGGTCACCGTCGTCGGCAACTCCATCGGCGGCTGGATCGCCGCCGAACTGGCCCTGGTCGGCAGTGACCGGATCAGCGCCGTCGTCCTCGTCAACGCGGCCGGCATCCACGTCCCCGGCCACCCGATCGCCGACACCTTCTCCCTCACACCCTCCGAACTCTCGAAGCTCGCCTTCCACGACCCCGCCCCGTTCGCCATCGATCCCGCCACCCTCCCGGAGGCCGCTCGCGCCGTCATGGCCGCCAACCGCTCGGCCCTGGAGGTCTACTCGGGCCCGCACGTGATGGCCGACCCGACGCTGCGCGGACGGCTGGCCGCCGTCGCGGTGCCGGCCCTCGTCGTGTGGGGCGCCGGCGACCAGGTCGTCGACGCCGACTACGGCCGCGCCTACGCCGCGGCCTTCCCCGACGCCGAATTCCGCCTCCTCCCCAACACCGGACACATGCCCCAGATCGAGACCCCCGGCCAACTCCTGTCCGTGCTGGCGGACTTCGCCGAGGCCGGGCACTGAGTGGGGAGCACCCGCGCCCCCGAGCCGGGCCGCAGCCGGCAGTTGTCCGTGCTGGCGATCTGCTGCCTGAGCGTGCTGTTGGTCAGCCTCGACACCACCATCCTCAACGTCGCCCTTCCCGCGATCGGGCAGGACCTGAACTCCTCGGCGACCGGCCTCCAATGGACCCTGGACGCGTACACCATCGTCCTGGCCGCCCTGCTGACGTCGGCCGGTTCCACCGCCGACCGCCTCGGGCGCAAGCGCGTCTTCCGGCTCGGGCTGATCCTGTTCACCGTCGGGTCGACGCTGTGCAGCCTCGCACCGACGACGGGCTGGCTCGTGGCCTTCCGCACGGTGCAGGCGGCGGGCGGATCCATGCTCACCCCGGTCGCCATGGCCATCCTCACCCACGCCTTCCCCGATCCACGCCAGCGAGCACGCGCGATCGGCGCCTGGGGTGCGGTGGTCGGGTTGAGCATGGCTGCCGGACCGGTCCTCGGTGGCCTCCTCGTACAGTCGGCGGGGTGGCGGTCGGTGTTCTGGGTGAACGTGCCGATCGGCCTGGCCGCGCTCCTGCTCACCACGCTCCACATCCCCGAGTCCCGGGCACCACACCCCCGTCGGCCGGACCCGGTGGGACAGATCCTGGTGACCGTCGTGCTCGGTACGCTGACGTACGCCCTCATCGAGGGGCCCGGCGCGGGCTGGACCTCGCCCCCGGTCGTGGCCGGTCTGATCGCCGCGGCGGGCGCGCTGGCCTGGCTCGTACCGTACGAGAGCCGGCGCGACGAGCCGCTGATCGACCCGGGGCTGTTCCGCAGCGGGCCCTTCAGCGGAGCCACGGCGACGGCGGTCTTCGCGTTCGCCGCGCTCAGCGGCTTCCTGTTCGCCAACACCGTCCATCTGCAAGGCGATCTCGGGCTGAGTCCCCTGGACGCCGGGCTGCGGCTGCTGCCGATGGCGGCGCTGTCGCTGCTGTGCCCACCGCTGTCCGGGCAAATCGTCGGCAGCCGCGGCCCGCGCGTTCCGCTGCTGATCGCGGGGGCGGGTATGGCCTCCAGCGGCGCACTGGCCGCGCTGCTCACCCGCTCGGCCCACCCCTCTCCGCTCCTGCTGTCACTGTCGTACGCACTGTTCGGGCTGGGCTTCGGCTTCGTCAACGCGCCCGTCACGAACACGGCGGTATCCGGCCTGCCCAGCGCCCAGGCCGGGGTGGCCGCCTCGATCGCCGCGACCAGCCGGCAGGTCGGCGCGGCCCTCGGCATCGCGGTGATCGGAGCCGCCGCAGCCTCCGGGGCGCGGTCGGCGGCCTGGTGGGCCATCACCGGATGCGGACTGGCCGTCCTGGCCCTGGCCGCTCTCACCTCCGGCAGCCGGCCCGCAGGCACCACTCGACGCACCGCGGACGGTACGGGGACCTTGCTGATCCGTCATTCCTGAGGCGGTCTGCGCCGGGCGGAATCCGTGAGCCTGTCGGCGAGCGCCTCGACGAGGGCGCGGAGCTCATCCGGCCGTTCGATGACGAACGGCCGGTCCAGCGACGCGAGCACGGCGGGCAGCCAGTCGAGCCGTTCCACGCGCAGCTCGACGCGGGACCAGGGCGTGGCGTCCGGATCCGCCCCGCTCGCGGACGGTGGTTCCTCCACGATCGCGATGCCGGCGGGAAGCCGGGTGCGGATCTGCTCGGCTGTCGCCCGGACTCGCAGAGTCACCTCGTGGCGGTGCGGAGCGGTGGCGAGCCCTGCCAGGACGTGCTCCGCCGGGTCGAGTCCTGCGGGCGGCTCGAACGCGCCGGGCAGGGTCCTCGCGCCGGCGATGCGATCCAGCCGGAACATCCGGTCCTCACCGATCGCGGGATCCGCACCCGTGACGTACCACCTGCCCGCGTGGGCGACGAGCCCGTACGGGTGCAGCGTGCGCTCGCTGCGCCGGCCGTCGGCGGCGGTGTACCGGATCGAGACCGGCCGGTGATGGCACACCGCGTCGGCGATCGTGAGCAGGACCCCGGTCTCCGGGGCGGCCGACTCGTCGGGCGGAGCCGTGAAGGCGAGAGTGCCGAGCACGGCGTCGAGTCTGCGGCCGAGCCGCTCGGGCAGCACCCGCCGGACCTTGGCCGCCGCCGTCTCGCTCGCCGAGCCGGTGGCCGTCATCAAACCGGCTCGCCGGCCCGCCACCAGGCCGAGCAGCACGGCGAGCGCCTCGTCATCGCTCAGCATCAGCGGAGGCATGCGGTATCCGGAGGTGAGCCGGTAGCCGCCGTAGCGGCCGCGCACGGACTCGACGGGCACGTCGAGGTCGATGAGGTGGTTGACGTACCGCCGCACCGTGCGCTCGTCGACGTCGAGCCGATCTGCCAGTTCGGCCACCGTCCGGATACCTCCCGACTGCAGGAGTTCCAGCAGGGCGAGGACGCGAGCGATCGGTCGGGACATGCCCGGAAGTCTCCCGCAGATACCGGGCGAGTTCTGTCCGGTATCAGTCGTACCGTGCGATCAGAAGCATCGATCTTCCAGGAGAGAACCCATGGACTTCGTCTCGATCCGCATCATCACGGGCGACACCGCCCGCCTCGTCGACTTTTACGAGCGCGCCACCGGAGTGCGGGCGAGCTGGTCCAACGAGGACTTCGCCGAGCTCAGGACCGCCTCGGCCACCCTCGCGATCGGCAGCACCCGTACCGTGCCCCTGTTCGCGCCCGGCTCCGCCCGCCCGGCCGACAACCGCAGCGTCATCATCGAGTTCCTTGTCGACGACGTGGACAGCGTCCACCGGAACCTGAGCGGCATCGTGGAGGACTTCGTCAACGAGCCCACCACGATGCCCTGGGGCAACCGCGCGCTCCTGTTCCGTGACCCCGACGGCAACCTCGTGAACTTCTTCACCCCCGTCACTCCAGCCGCCATGGAAAAGTTCGCTCGCTGACGGGAGCACCGTGCCGGTCGAGGTTCTTCAGGCGAGGACGTTGACCGCCCGGGCGATCACGAGTCCCAGGATGACCAGGGAGACGATGGACTGGAGGGTCATGACGCTCTTGGCCCAGGGGGCGAGTGGCATGACGTCGGTGGGGCTCAGTGCGGTGGAATTGGTGAATCCGAGGTAGAGGTAGTCGATGTAACGGGGGCGCCAGTGCAAGGCGTTCAGTTCGGGGCTGAGCTGTTGGGGAAAGGCGAGTGCGGGGGTGGGGGGCATGTGTCGGGCCCGCGTGGCCGGCCCGCCGCTGTCGAGTTCGAAGTACAGCAGGGAGAACGCGAGGACGGTGGAGGCCCAGACGCTGCCGCCGGCCAGCAGGAGGGCACTGGCGGAGTTGGTCTCGCTCCCGCCGTGGATGAGATCGTCGATCAGCCGTACGGTTGACCAGATGGCGCCGCACGCCAGCACGGTGACCAGGGCGATGGACACTGCGCGCAAGGCAGCCGAGCGGCGGCTGATCCGAACGGGGTCGCCCGAGATCAGCGCCACCAGGAGCAGTCCTTCGGCGAGGGGCAGCGCCCACCGGGGCCCCAGGCGCAAGTCGTCGGGCAGGAGCAGGGTCAGCACCGCGGAAGCGATGACGGCTGCGGCCATCGGCCAGCGGGTCTCTGCGTGCACCGCAGGCTGCGGCTGCGGCTGCGGCTCCGGCTCCGGCTCGTGCGGACTGTTCGCACGGTTCACATCTGCGGCCCCTCGAAGGTGAAGGCTCGTGGCGGCGGCTGCCTCGACGACCGTTCCTCGCTCGCCCGGACTCGAAGCTGGATCTTGGACCCACCGTAGACCGAAGCAAATACGGCGGCGTGATCGACACGCTTGATCCTCACCAGGCGACGGGTAGTGACCGGAGGCCGCTGAAGAACTCCTTGGAGCGCCATTGCAGCTCCTCCTCCGGTACGGCCAGCCGCAGACCCGGCAGGCGCGCCGTCACGCGCTCCAGGGCCGTCTGGAGTTCGAGACGGGCCAGGTGGGCGCCCAGGCAGTAGTGGATGCCGTGGCCGAAGCTGATGTGCGGGGTGCCCGGCCGGTCGAGCACGATGCGGTCGGGGGACGGGAAGACGCCGGGGTCGTGGTTGGCGGCCGCCTGGGAGACCACGACCGGTTCACCGGCCCGGACCAGGACACCGCCCAGCTCGACGTCCTCGCCCGCGTAGCGGGGCAGGGTGAGGCCGTTGAGCAGGGGGACGAGACGCAGGAGTTCCTCGACGGCGCGGGGGATCAGTTCGGGTTGGTCCCGGACGGCCGCCAGTACGTCCGCCCCGTCGGCGCCGGCCTCCCGCGGGAGCAGCAGGACCGCGAAGAAGTTGGCGATCTGGTTGGTGGTGGTGACGAAGCCGCCGATGAGGATCTCGTTGAGCAGCCCCGTCAGTTCGTCCTCCGTCAGGACGCCTCCGTCGCAGGCACGGACAAGGACCGTGATCAGGTCGTCCGCGGGCGCACGGCGACGGGTCTCGATCCATCCGTACATGCGGGTGAAGAAGTCCTTGGCGTGACGCTGCACGACCTCGGGCGTCACGCTGCCGGAACAGACGGTGTCCGCCCACGCCCGTACGGCCGGCTGATCGGCGTCGGGGACCCCGGTGAGTTCGCAGATGAGGGTCATGGGCAGCGGGAAGGCGAGGTCCTCCACGAGGTCGGCGGGCGGTCCGGCTGCCGCCATCCGGTCGAGCAGCCCGTCGGTGACCTCGCGGACGTGGCCGCGGAGCCGCTCGATGCGCCGGGCGGTGAACTCCTTGGCCAGCAGTGCGCGCAGCCGGGTGTGGTGGGGGGCGTCGAGGGCGATGAGGCCTCCGCCGGCCCGGGGCATGGGGCCGATACGGGGCTGGTCGCGGCGGACGGCCTCCGCAAGGCTGAACCGGGGGTCCGACAGGACGGCGCGCACGTCCTCGTAGCTGGTGGCGAGCCAGGCGTCGTCTCCGTACGGCAGCCGGACGCGGACGGGGGGCCGGTCGCGCAGCCGCCGGCAGCCGTCGGGCAGACCGAGCCCCCTGGTGGTCCAGAACGGGTACGCGAGGGGCTCCGGGGAGGTGTCCGGGGCGGGGGTGACATGAGGGGGCACGGTCACGGAGGCGTCCTTCTCAGCGGTGGGGGCCGACGGGGATGTCGACGTGGGTCGGCAGGGGCGCGCTGGTGTCGACGGAGGCCGTGAAGCCGATTCCGTCGTCCCGGCAGATGAACTGCATGACCTGGCGCCCGGCCGCGGCCGCGCGGATCAGGCCGCCGGTGGTGGCCCAGACCCCGGAGAGGTAGAAGTTCTCCAGGCCGGGCAGGACGGGTCCGTTCTTCTTGACGAGTTCCTCCATCGCCTCGCCGCTCTCCACGAAGGGCTGCCAGCCGAGGAAGGTGCCCTCGAAGCTGCCGGTGTAGCGGATCTGGGTGAGGGGGGTGCAGGTGTCCCGTACGGCGACGGAGTCCTTCAGCCCCGGATACAGCCCGTCGAGGAAGTCGACGACGGCGTCCCTGGTACGCCGCTTCGCGAGGGCATAGGCCTTGCCGCGCCGGACCGGGAGGGTGTGGAGTTCCGTCCCCCTGCGGGCACGGCTGAGCCGCTCCGGTCCCTCGGCGAGCTCCCGCCAGGGGGCGGTGTCGGAGAAGTAGGTGGCGTAGATGACGGTGGTGTCCCGGGGCGAGAGCTCGGGGTAGAAGCGGCTGCGGAACTGGACGTTGAGGCTGGGGTGCCGGATGCCGGTCAGCCGGGAGGCCGTCGCCTCGTCCAGCAGATGGGTGGTGGTGGGGTCGGCGTCCGGGAACGGGCGGCGCAGGCCGAGGAAGACGCTGGCGTAGCCGGGGAAGACCATGCCCGGCTGGTGCAGGGTCTCCCGGTACAGGGTGGCGTACTCGCCTTCCAGGTAGCGGCCGTCGAGCAGGTCGAGGAGCGTGGTGGGGCCGTCGCAGGCCGAGACGACGATGTCGGCGTAGTGCTCCTGGCCGTCGGAGAGGCGCACGCCGACGGCCCGGTCGTTCTTGACCAGGATCTCCTCGACCATGGCGTTGTACGTGATCTCGCCACCCAGGCTCAGGTAACGCTGCTCGATGGAGCGGGCCAGCCCCAGGGAGCCGCCTTCGGGCACCCCGGCCGACCGGTGGGCCTGCGCGGCCATCTGGAAGTAGAACGGCAGGACGGGGAAGCCCGGGTGCTTCTCGTAGAGGATGTAGTTGAAGGCGTCCCTCAGGAGCGGGTCCTTGAAGCGGGCCGAGTACTCCGTCATCAGCACGGACATCGAGGTGCGGAAGAGGTTGAAGTACGGCAGGAAGCCGGCCAGCATCCGCCAGCGCTCACGGCGGCTCATCAGCGCCACCGGCTTGAGGAAGGGGTACGTCGGCAGGCAGGCGATGAACTTGCGCAGTCCCGCGCAGAAGGACCGGATGGCGCGGGCGTCGGGTGGGGACAGGGACAGCAGGTGGCTTTCCAGCCGGTCGGGGTCGCAGTAGAAGTAGACGGTGCGGCCGTCGCTGCCCCGCACGGTGTTGAACACGTCGAAGTGCCGCATCTCCTTGCCCTGGAGCGCGCCGAGTTCGAGCCAGATCTGGTGCATCTCGTTGCCCGGACCGTTGCCGAGCAGCCAGCTGATGCAGGCGTCGAAGGTGAAGTCACCGCGGCCCCATCCGGTGCAGCAGCCTCCCGGGATCTCGTGCATCTCGAAGACCCGGGTGCGGTAGCCGTTCATCTGGCCGTACGCACCGGTGGAGAGGCCGCCGAGGCCCCCACCGATGATGATCATGCTGTTCCTGCGTGTCGTTGCGGTTGCCGCTGCCGTTGTCGTCGCCGTTGTCGTCGCGGTCACTTGACGGTCACCTCACCCTGCGGGTTTCGAGCTGGGGCAGCCTTCCGAGCTTGTCCGGATGCCAGGGGACCGTGCCGCCGCTCTCCCAGGCACGGAAGTCCAGACCGAGCTCCTTGCACAGGTACTGGGTGACGAACCGGCCGCTGGCGGCAGCGCGGATCAGGCTGCCGCCCCCGAACCACTGGCCCGCCATCGAGAAGCCGTCCAGGCCGGGCAGCCGCATCCGGTCCTTGTTGATCAGGCCGGTGATCACGTCGTCGGCCGGTGTGAAGGACTTCCAGCCGAGGATGCTGCCGCCCCGTACGCCGGTGTACCGCTCCGTGGTCGCGGGGGAGGCCACGTCCACGACCTCGATGGCGCGGCCGATGCCCGGGTGGTGCCGTTCCAGGAAGCCCCGGACGAAGTCGGCCACCTCCTGTTTGCGGGCCCAGTACGCCTTGCGGTCGCTGGTCCGCAGCCGTTTCCAGGAGTCGTAGTCGCTGAAGTAGGTGCAGTGGACGACGGACTTGCCGGGCGGGGCGAAACCGTCGGAGTAGCGCGAGCGCATCTGTACGACGAGGCTCTTCTGGAGGACGCCGGGCAGCGCCGCGCTGTCCTCGTCGGAGAGCAGGTAGGTGGTGCTGTGCCGGGCGGCCGGGTCCAGTTCGCCGTCGAGTCCGACGAAGGCCGAGACCACCCCCGGGTAGAGCACGTCCGGTCGGCTCATCATCTCGCTGAAGAGCCTGTCGATCTTCGGGCTCGTATAGCGGCCGCCGAGCAGCCCCTCGATGGTGGTGGCGCCGTCGCAGGCGGAGACGACGTGGTCGGCGAAGTGCCTTTCCCCGCCCCGGAGTTCCACTCCGATCGCGCGGTCGTTCTCCACCAGGACGCGTTCCACCCTGGCCCGGTAGTCGACCCGCCCGCCGAGTGCCGTGTAGCGCTCCTCCACCGAGCGGGCCAGGCCCAGGGAACCACCCTGCGGAAAGCCCGCGTTGAGGTGGAACGCGCTGGCCATGTTGAACAGGTAGGGCAGCAGCGGGAAGACCTCGTGGTCCTGGAAGAAGATGAACGGGAAGGCCCGGCGCAGCAAAGGGTCTTCGAACCGGTCGCAGAACTTCTCCATGCGGGTCACGGCGGTGCGCCACAGCAGCGCGAACGAGGGCAGGACGGCCCGCAGGGTGGCCAGCTTCTCGCCCGCGGACTGGAGCGGCGGCGGGGTCAGGAAGGGGTAGAGGTTGATGCGGGTGAAGCGCCGCAGGTCGCGGCAGAACGCACGGATCGGGCGGGCGTCGCCCGGCGAGATCTCCAGGAGGTGCGCTTCGAGGCGGTCGGGGTCGTTGTAGAAGGTGACCGAGCGGCCCGTCTCGTCGGTGACGGTGTTGAACATCTCGAAGTTCGCGATGGACTTGCCGTCGAGGGCGCCGAGCTCCCGCCAGACCCGGCTCGCGTCGTTGCCCCGTCCCGTGCCGGTGAGCCACTCGATGCAGTAGTCGAAGACGTAGTCCTGGCGCGACCATGCCGTGCAGCAGCCGCCGGGCAGGACGTGGCGCTCGAAGATCCGGGTCTCCGCGCCGCTCATCTGTGCGTAGCAGCCGGTGGAGAGGCCGCCGATGCCCGCGCCGATGACGATCACGCGGGGCGCCCTTCCCGGGCCACGGCCGCCTCCCGGGGCCCACCGGCCCCGGTCCTCCCATACGGGCCTGTCGTTACGCGCCACAGGGAGCCCCCTGCGTGCTGTCGTCGCCGAACGCGGAGAGGACCAGGGCCGCGTTCCGTTCGGCGGGCTTCTCGTCGAGCATCTCCGCGTGCAGGCCCGCGCCGCGTACCAGTCGGCTGACGGTGGTGGAGGCGCTGTGCCAGCTGCCGCGCTGTCCGGCCGCGTAGAACTCGGCCTTCGCCTCGTCGGAGATGACGGTGACCACGGCTGCGACCGCTCCGTGGTTCGGGGTGCGCCCGCAGTACTCCAGGTAGTCCCTGGCCTGTTCGAGGGTCTGAGCGGCGACGGTCTCGGAGTGGGTGTGACGGCGCAGGTGGTCCCGCAGTTCGCGCTCGAACGCGTCGGTGTGCTCGGCGGAGAGCCCGTACTCCTCCTCGATGCGGTGCGAGTCCATGATCACGACCTGGGCCACCACGCGCCCCCGCCGTTCGAGCTGCTTGGCGACCTCGAAGGCGAGGTTGCCGCCCAGGGAATAGCCGAGGAGGAGGCAGGGCCCCTCGGGGTGCAGCGACTCCACGAGGTCGGCGTAGCGCGTGCTCTTGTCGCCGTCGACGTGGTTGAAGGCGATCAGCTCGTACGGCCGGAGGTGTGCGGCGAAGTGGCGGTAGACGAGGCCGTGACCGCCGGCCGGCGGGAAACAGAAGACGAGCGGTCCCTCGCCCGTGTTGAAGGAGAGGTGGGAGAGGTTCCCGGAGATCCGGCCGGTGACGATGTCCTCGACCGTACGGGCCATGCCGTGCAGGGTGGTCACCTTGAAGAGCAGGCCGACCGGGATCGCGATGCCGAACTCCTTCTGAAGGCGGTGGATCAGCTCGATGAGGGTGATGGAGCTGCCGCCGGAGTCGAAGAAGTCGCTGTGCAGGCTGATGACTTCGAGGCCGATCACCCCCTTCCAGTGGGCTGCCACGCGCTCCTCGTAGAGCGTGACGGGTGGTTCGTGGCCCTCCTGCGCGGGCTCGGCCCGGGGCACGGGCAGTGCGTCCGGGTCCACCTTTCCGTTCGCGGTCAGGGGAAGGGCGTCCACTGTTTCCAGGCGGGCCGGGATGAGGTACGTGGGCAGGTGGGCGGCGAGGTGGCGGCGCAGGGCGCGGGTGTCCGGCTCGGTGCCGGCGGCGCGGACCACGTAGGCGCAGAGGGCCGGCTCGGCGCCGCAGTCGGTCCGGACCATGGCATGGGCGTCGGCGACCTCGGGGAGCGCCGTCAGCAGTGACTCGATCTCCCCCGGCTCGATGCGGTGGCCGCGCAGCTTGATCTGGGCGTCGGCGCGGCCGAGCAGGTGGATGCGGCCCCGGGCGTCCCTGCGCGCCAGGTCCCCGGTGCGGTAGAGCCGCTCGGGGACGGCACCCGGGCCGCGGTCGAGGGTGACGGTGACGAACCGGCGGTCGGTCTGCTCCGGGTCGCCGGCGTAGCCCAGGGCGAGGCCGGATCCGCCGGCCCACAGCTCGCCGGTGACCCCGGCCGGTACGGGCCGCCGGTGGGCGTCGAGGACGTGCAGCACGCAGTTCGGCAGCGGGGTACCGATGGGAACCGTGCTGTTCGGGTCGAGGCCGTCGGTGGGGCCGTCGAAGCAGGCGCTGTCGACGGTGGCCTCGGTGAGGCCGTAGGAGTTGACGACCCGGGTGTCCGGGCCGCACAGCGCGCGCAGCCGCTCGTACTCGGCGACCTTCCACGTGTCGGATCCGACGATCATCAGCCGCATGAAGTCCAGCCGGTGACCGCCCTCCTGGCAGTGGGTCATCAGCGCGCGGACCACGGCGGGGACGAATTCGGCGCAGTCGACCCCCTCGGCGGTCATCGCCTCGTGCAGCCGCGCCGTGTTGAGGAGCAGCTCGCGGTCGGCGAGGACGAGCCGGCCCCCCGAGCACAGGGCACGGACCAGGTCACCGGTGAACACGTCGAAGGACACGCCGGCCATCTGCAGATGGACGCCCGGGCCGGCCTCCAGTCCGTACTCCTCGCGCCAGGCGGCGCAGAGGGCCGCGAGGGCGCCGTGGGACACCTGTACGGCCTTGGGCCGGCCCGTCGAACCGGAGGTGTGGATGACGTACGCGGGTGCGTCCGGGCCGACGGGTGCGTCGTCGGCGCAGGTGGCGGCGGAGACGGCCGGGTCTTCGAGGTCCTGCGCCATGACGTCGGTCAGGAACTCGGCGCCGGGCACGTCCAGCCGCCCGGCGCCCGCCGGGTCGGTGAGGACCAGGCGCGCGGCCGCGTTGCCCGCCATGAAGGCGAGCCGCTCCACGGGGTGGTCGGGATCGAGCGGCAGGTAGGCGGCCCCCGCACGCAGTACGGCCAGCAGCGCGACGATCAGTTCGGGCGACTTCGGCAGGCACACCGCGACGACGCCGCCGCCCGCTCCCCGGGCCCGCAGCCGCCCGGCCAGGACGGCGGAGGCCCGTTCCAGCTCCGCGTAGGTCATGTGGCGGGCGGCGCCCCCCGGACCCGCGGCGGGAACCGTGACCGCGACCGCCTCCGGGGTACGGGCCGCCGCCCGCGCGAACCGGAGGTGCACCGGTGGTTCCGGGGCCAGTACGGGTCCCCTGGCGGCCGGGCCGTGCAGGATCTCGTGGCGTTCGTCCTCGCCAAGCATGTCGAGCCCGGCCACCGCTCGCTCGCCGGGAGCACGGGTCAGCGCGTCCAGGAGGTTGCGGTAGTGCCCGGCCAGCCGACGGGCGGTCTCGGGCCGGAACAGGTCGGTGTTGTACTTCAGGACGCAGTGGAAGCGCCGCTCCGACTCGTCCTCGTACGCCGACAGTGTGAGGTCGAACTGCCCTTCCTCCTCGGGCAGTTCGATGTAGTCGAGGTGGTAGCCGTACTGCTCCGAGGACACCTTGTGGGCGAGCAGGATGAACATCGCCTGGAAGACCGCGGAGCGGCTGGGGTCGTGCTGGAGGCCCAGCTTCTCGACCAGCAGGACGAAGGGGTACTCCTGGTGGTCGATCCCCCCGAGCACCGTCCTGCGGACCTGGGCGAGCAGGTCGGCGACGGTCGGGTCACCGGCCAGGTTCGCGTACAGCGGCAGGGGGTTGACGAAGTAGCCGTACACGGACGACAGGTCCTCGTCCGTGCGTCCGGTCACCGGGCTGCCGACGACGACGTCGTCCTGACCGGAGTGGCGGTGCAGCAGCAGGTAGTAGGCGCACAGCAGCACCATGAAGACGGTCACGTCGTGTTCGCGGGCCAGGGCGTGGACCCGGGCGCTGAGTTCGCCGTCGAGGACGAAGAACTCCGAGGATCCGTTGTGGGTCTGCACGGCGGGCCGGGGCGCGTCGGTGTGCAGGGTGAGCGGCGGAACCTCGGCGGGCAGCGCGCCGCGCCAGTAGTCCAGCATGCGGTCGGCGTCGGGGGACGCCAGGAACCGGTTCTGCCGGTTGAGGAAATCGACGTACCGGCCCCGGACGGGCGGCAGTTCGACGACGCGGCCCGTGCGCATGCCTTCGTAGAGGGCGAGCAGTTCCTCGATGAAGGTGAAGGTGGAGATGGCGTCGGAGACGATGTGGTGGACCGCCTTCATCAGCACCCACCGGTCCGGACCGCGCCGGAACAGCCGGAAGCGCATCAGCCGGTCGTGCGCGAGATCGTACGGCCTGCGGTACTCCTGGACGATCAGCTCGCGGATCTCGTCCCACTCCAGGCCCTCGACGTCGAAGACCTCCGTGTCCGGCTCGACGGCGTCCGAGACGGTCTGGAGCGGCCGGCCGTCCTCCATGACGAAGTTGGCCCGCAGCACGGGGTGCCGCGCCACGAGGGCACGGACGGCGGCGGTCATCAGCTCGGGATCGATCTCGGTGCGGACCTCGACGGCGCCGCCGATGTTGTACGCGAAGCCGTCCGGGTGGAGCTGCTTCAGGAACCACAGGGCCTTCTGGTTCTGGGTCAGGGGGTGGCGGGACGGGTCCTCGTGGACCTCCACCGCCGCCGCCGGATCCGGGCCCGCCGCCCTCGCTGCGAGCTCCCTGGTGGCATCGTGGAGCTGCGCGGTCAGTTCGTACAACGGGGCCCCGCTGAGCAGCGCCACGACCGGCAGCGCGACCCCGGTGGCCGCCTGGATCCTGGCCCGCAGCTCCATGGCGAGGAGGGAGTCGATGCCGTGGGCGCTGAGGCCCGCGTCCAGGTCGAGCTGGTCGGTGCTCATCCGCAGTACGGACGACGCGCAGCCGAGGAAGAGGTCCGCAACGAGCCGGGTGCGCTCCTCCTCATGGGCGGCGTCCCGGAACCGGTCCAGATAGCGGGCCTGTTCGTCCGGTGCGCCGCCGCCCGCGGCGGAGCGGTCCGCCGCCGTGGCCTTCGCGGCCTCGGCGGCCAGCTCCCTGACCAGCGGGGGCGGCGACGGGTACCAGGCGAGGAAGGTCTTCCAGTCGACGACGGTGGCGATCAGGAGCTGGGTGCGGCCTTGGCCGAGGACCCGCTCCAGGACGGCCATGCCCGCCGACGGGGAGAGCGAACTCATGCCCCGGACGGTGCGGTAGTGCTCGACCAGGCTCAGCTCCTCGATCATGCCGGTCGCCCAGGGCCCCCAGTCCAGGCTGAGCGCGGGCATCCCACGGGACCTGCGGTGATGGGCCAGGGCGTCGAGGAAGGCGTTGCCCGCGGCGTAGTTCGTCTGGCCGGTGGTGGTGAGCAGGGACGCGACGGAGGCGAAGAGGACGAAGTGGTCGAGCGGCTCGTCGCGCAGATGGTGGTGCAGGAGCCAGGCGCCCGCGGCCTTCGGGTCGAAGACGGAGTCGAACGCGGTGCGGTCCACGGCCCGGACCGGCGTGTCGCGTACGTGCCCGGCGAGGTGGAAGACGCCCCGCACCGCGGGCGCGTCCCGGTCCCGGTAGTCGGCGAGCCACCGCGTGAGGGCGTGCTCGTCGGAGATGTCGAGGGCAGCATGGACGGGGTGGGCGCCGAGGGCCTCCAGTTCCTTGACGAAGCGAACCGGGGAGTTCGCCGGGGAGTCCGGGTCGAGGGCGCGCCAGGTGGCGCGGTCGGGGAGTTCCGTGCGGCCGACGAGGATCAGGTGCCGGGCGCCCCGGTGGACGAGGTAGCGGCATAGCAGCCGGCCCAGCGCGCCGAACGCCCCGGTGACGAGGTACGCGCCGTCCGGGCGCAACCTGGGCGGGAAGGGGCGGGTGAGGCCCTCGGGGCGGGCGAGGCCGCTGATGAGGCGTCGGCCGTTGCGCAGGGCGACCTCGTCCTGCGGCCGGTCCGCGGCTGACGGGGCGAGGATCTCCCGGAGCAGCGCTTCGGCTTCGGCGTCGGCCTGCGTCGCGGTGTCCTGCGAGGTCTGCGAGGTCTGCGAGCCCTGCGAGGTCTGCGAGGTCTGCGAGGTCTGCGAGGCCTGCGAGGCCTGCGAGGTCTGCGGGCCGGACCCGTCCGGGGTGTCTGCCGATGGGAGCGGCAGGTCGATCAGCTTGCCCCGGTGCGCGGTCAGCTCCTGGTGGCGCAGCACCCGGCCGATGCCCCAGACGGGCGCGCCGAGGGGTTCGACCGGGTCTCCGGGGACGGCCGCCTGGGCCCCCCGGGTGATGAGGTGCAGGGCGGCCGGCGCGGCCGACTGCCGGGGGTCGTCCTGAAGGGCCTGGGCCAGTGCGACCACGGAGTAGGCGCCCAGTGCGCTGTGCGCGTCGAGGTGTCCGCGCCCGGTGTCCTCCAGGGCGGGCAGATCCAGGTTCCAGAGGTGGACGACGGTGTCGAGGGCCGGGCCATCGTCGGCGGTGAGGTCGGCGAGGTCGGCGAGCAGCCTGCGCAGGTCGTCGGCGCTGCCGGGGACCACCCGGGAGTCCCGTCCTTCCGGGTCGAAGGCATAGCCGTCCCCCGGCCGTACGAGGTGGCAGTGCGCGCCGCTCGTGACGGCGAGTGCCGCGAGGCGGTCCGCCACTGCGCCGGGCCTGTCCGCGAACAGCAGCCAGGTGCCGTGGGCGGACGGACCCGGGTCCGGGGCCACGGACGGGTCCGCAGCCGTCTCGGCGTCCCGGCCGCCGGATTCCAGCGGTGCTTGCGTCCAGGTGAGTTCGGCGAGCCATCCGTCGATGGTGGGAACACCCACCGTGGCCGACGTCCGTTCCACGTCGGCGGCGCGGAACCCGCGGACGTACCCGAGCGGCTCGCCGTCCTCGGCGTAGAGGGTGATGTCACCGACGAGTTCGTCCCCCGCCCGCCGTGTGACGGTGGCGTGCGCCCACAGCGGCCGGTCGCCGACCGGGACCGTGCGCACCGCGTCGATGGTGAGCGGCAGGAGCATCCCGCTCTCGGGAGCCGCGTGCGCGGACGAGAGTCCCGCGACGAGGAGCGTCTGGAAACAGGCGTCGAGCAGAACGGGATGCACATGGTGTCCGGCAGCGCTGCCGACGCACACGGGTGGCCGGATCAGAGCCAGGGCCTCGCCCTGTGTCCGCCACACTTCCCCGATGCCCCGGAACGCGGGGCCGTAGTCGTACCCGAGGGCGCTCAGCGTGTCGTAGCACGCGGTGGAGTCGAGGCGCCGGTCCGCCCGTGCCCGGATCGCCTCCCCGTCCAGCGGGGAGGTACGAGCGGGCGGGGTTCCGCCGCGCACCACGCCACAGGCGTGTACGGAGGGGGTATCGCCGCCGGTGGCCACGGTGAAGGCGGAGGTCTGTCCGGAGAGCGACAACTGGACGGCGCGGGGAGCGTCTTCGGGCAGGAAGAGGGCCTTGCGCAGTTCGATGTCCCCCAGCTCGGCGTCCGTGCCACCGGTCAGGGACCGGAGCGCCTGGTACGCCATCTCGACGTAGCCTGCCGCCGGGAACAACGTCCGCCCCTGGATGCGGTGATCGGCCAGGTAGGGCGTGCTCTCCACGTCGAGCGCCACTTCCCAGGCGGGCTCCGCGGTGGCGAGACGCCGGCCCAGCAGCGGATGGTCGACCTCGCCCAGCCTGACCTGCGCCACGGGCGCGGGTTCGGTCCAGTACCGGTCCCGCTTCCACGGATAGCGGGGCAGCGGTACCCGCCGCCCGCGCGGGTGCAGTGTTTCCCAGTCGACGGCGCAGCCGAGGCTGTACAGCGCGGCCAGGGAGGTCGTGAAGCGCAGGGCCTCGCCTTCGGCGCGCCGGATCGAGGGCAGGGTGGTCACGGTCTGGTGCGAGCCCCCGGCCCCGGCCCCGGGCGTGACCGTGGTCGTGGCCGTGGCCGTGGACGTGATGACGGCCGTGGGGTCGCCCGCACGGGCGGCGAAGCACTCCTTGATGGAGTGTCCGAGCACCGGGTGGGGTCCGATCTCCAGGAAGGTGCGGTGTCCGTCGTCGATCATGGCGTCGACGGCCGAGCGGAACCGGACGGTGTCACGGACGTTGTTCCACCAGTAACCCGCGTCGAGTTCGGGCCCCTCGGCGCGCCCCTCCCGGCCGGTGAGGTAGAGGGGAAGCCGCGCGGGACTCGGTTCGATCCCGGCGAGCTCCCTCAGCAGATCGGCCCTGATCTCCTCCATCCCGGCGCTGTGATAGGGGACCTGTACGTCCAGGAACTTGGCGAACACGCCGTCGGCGTGCAGCGCTTCCGCGTACTCGGTGAGCGCCGCCCTCTCCCCTGCCAGGGTCAGCGCGCCGGGGCTGTTCACGGCGGCGACGGACAGGCGGTCCCCGAAAGTCGCCGCGCGCCGTGACGCCTCGGCCTCGGGCAGACCGACGGCCAGCATGGTGCCCGTACCCGCGAGCCGGTGCTGCAGGCGGCTGCGGTGCAGGACGATCCGTACGGCATCGCGCAGGCTGTAGACCCCGGCCTCGTAGAACGCGGCGATCTCGCCGGTGCTGTGACCGACGACCGCGGAGGGGTGAACCCCGTGGGCGTGCCAGAGCGCGGCGAGGCCGACCTGGACGGCGAAGTTGGCGGGCTGTGCGAGCCAGGTCTGCGCCATCCGGGACTCGTCCTCGGCGGCGTTCAGTTCCGCGGTCAGCGACCAGCCGGCCTGTGCTGCGATCTCCCGGTCGACGGCCTCGACGGCCTCCCGGTAGATGGGCGAGGTCTCGAACAGCTCGCGGCCCATGGCCCACCACTGCGGCCCCATGCCGGTGAACACCCAAGCGGGTAAGTCCTGTTGTCCCTCACGGCGCCTGCCGCGCAAGACGCGGGGGTGGTCCTCGCCCCGGACGCACGCCGCCAGCGCCTCGTCCAGATCGTGACGCGTCTCGTACACCACGGACAGCCGGGCGTCATGGTGCTGCCTGCGGCGGGCGAGGGAGTGGGCGAGGTCCGCGACGGAGGCGGGATCGGCCGCGGGGTCGGCCGCGTGCGAGCCCTGGGCTGCCAGTTCGGCTCGGACGGCCTCGGCCAGACCCGGCAGCACGGAGGCGTCGTGGGCACTGAGCGGCAGCACGTTGAACGGGAGGCCGTCGGTGGCGGAACCCTGCTCGGGGACGCGCGTCGGTGTGTCCTCGGCGGTGCGTGCGGGCGCCTCTTCGAGCAGCACGTGTGCGTTGGTGCCGCCGAATCCGAAGGAATTGACGCCCGCGCGGGCCGGTCCCTCGTGAGGAGGCCAGGGGGTGACCCGGTCCGGGATCTCGTAGGGCGCGGCGTCCAGGTCGATCGCGGGATTGATGCGTTCCAGATTGATGTGCGGCGGGATCAGCCGGTGTTCGAGGCTGAGCGCGGTCTTGATGAGACCGGCGATCCCGGCGGCGGACTCGGTGTGCCCGATGTTCGTCTTGACGGAACCGATGTAGCAGGCGGCGCCCGGCTTACGGCCGATGGCGAGGGCGCTCGCCAGCGCGTTCGCCTCGATCGGGTCGCCCACCGGCGTGGAGGTGCCGTGGGCCTCCACGTACTGGAGGCTGCCCGGGGTGATCCCGGCCCGGGCGCAGACCTGCTCGATCAGCGCCGCCTGGGCGTCGGCGCTGGGGACGGTGATGCCGTTGGTGCGTCCGTCCTGGTTGACGCCGGTCTCCGTGATCACGGCATGGATCGGGTCGCCGTCGCGGACCGCGTCCGCGAGGAGCTTGAGAACGACGATGCCCACACCCTCGGCTCGGACGTAGCCGTTGGCGTCGGCGTCGAAGGTCCGGGAGAGGCCTTCGGGTGAGAGGAAGCCCCCCTTGGTCTCGGCGATGGTGTATTGCGGTGTCAGATGCAGCAGCGTGCCGCCCGCCAAGGCCAGCGAACTCTCGCCGCGTCGCAGACTCTCGCAGGCCAGGTGCACGGCGACGAGGGAGGAGCTGCAGGCGGAGTCGATGGAGAGGCTGGGGCCCCGGAAGTCGAAGCAGTGCGAGAGCCGGTTCGAGACCATCGTCATCATCGTGCCGGTCGCCGTATGGGCTTCGAGGGTGTCGAACCTGAGGTCGGAGAACTGCAGGATCTTGTAGTCCAGGGTGAACGCCCCGACGTACACCCCGACGTCCCGCCCTGCGAGTTCCGCCGGCTTCTGTCCGCCGTCCTCCAGTGCCTCCCAGGCGACCTCCAGGAGTTTGCGCTGCTGCGGGTCCATGGCGTGCGCCTCGCGGGGGCTGATGCCGAAGAACGCCGGATCGAACTCGTCGAAGCCGTCGATGTAGCCGCCGCGCCCGCCCACGAGGCGGCCCGGTTTCGCCTTGTCCCTGCTGCCCAAGCCCGCCGCGTCGTACCTGTCGGCCGGCGTCGGCGTGATGCAGTCCTTCCCCTCGATCAGATTTCGCCAGAAGGACCGGTGGTCGTTGGCTCCGCCCGGGAAACGGCAGCCGATGCCGATGACGGCGATCTTCTCCGGGGGCGTTGCGGGCGTGACCGGCGGGGACGTACGGGCTCGTGCAGACATGGGCGTTCCTCGAGTCGCGAAACGGGCGCGCGCGAAAGGAGCGGCGCGCGCCGCATGAACGTGAGCAGGCAGGAGACAGAGAAGGCGGGGAGAGATGGTGCGGAGAGCGGAGACCCGTCACCCGGCGGAGCGGCGCCAGGGGTGGACGAGCGTGTTGAGAATGCGACCGGTGGCCGGGAAGGCGCGGGGATCGGTCAGTCCGACCGCCGCCGGCTCACGGCCGGGACGCCAGGTGAAGGTGCCGAAGAGTCTGTCCCATACGGACAGGTCGGAGCCGTAGTGACCGGCCTCGGACAGGTCGGTGCTGTGGTGCAGTCGGTGTTGCTCGGGACCGGCGAGGACATGGTTGAAGGGCCCGAGCCGCACCCGGATATTGGCGTGGACGAAGTAGCCCTGCGCCACGACGAAGAGCCCCACCCCGAAGACCGCGCGCTCGGAGAATCCCACCAGCGCGAGGGCCAGTTGGACGAAGCCCTGTGAAATGACCACGTCGGCCACGTGGTTGACACCGTTGTTGGCGACGTTGACCTTGCCCGGCACGTGGTGCACTCCGTGCAGTCGCCACAGCCATGCGTAGGTGTGTCCGGCCCGGTGCACCGCGTAGCTCGCGAGGGAGCCGAGCAGGAGTGCCAGCGGGATCTCACCCCACAGCGGAAGCAACGGATACGGATTCGCCACCGCGCCGACGGCCAAGAGCACCAGGCTCTGCCCGAGCGCGCCCCCGATCGCGGTGAGGACGTAGTACACGGCGTAGTACCCCCACTCCTGGCGGTCGGGCCGCCACGAGGGGTTGTACGGGATCAGGAACTCCAGCACCACGAGAAGGCCGAGTACCGCGAACTGGAAGAGGAAGGTAGCCATACCCGGTGCCCATCCGCGCCACTCGGTGAGGGCGAAGACGGCGACGGCGGCGAGCAGCAGGACGGGTTGAGCCGCCATAGCCACTACATCTCGCGCCGATAACCGAGGCATGGCACTCCTCTTCAAGGCGACGACGAGACTCGTGCGAGAGCGCTCCCATCACGCGGAAGGCGGTGGAAGCAATCACAGTATGTAGCCAGAAGGACACGTACCGCAACAGGTTCAGGTTCCTCTCAACCTGGCATATTTCGCGTGGGGTTGACGCACATGGCAGACGAATCGATTCATCCCCGCGAACCTCTTCAGGCGCCGCCCTCATGCGTCAGAGGGACCATGGGGAAGGGACGCGCGGATCGGGGACATAGACGCAGTAGGTCCCCGTGCGGATCGTGCGGTCGAGGTGGTCACCGAGCTCCGGAGAGGCGTCGCGGAGGTGGCCGATGGCCTTGCGCACAGCCTGGGTGACGGCGGAGCGTGCCCGTTCGGAGGCGGCGCCGGCGTGCCGGTCGCGCCCGCCGAGCCCGACGGCCCGGGCGAGCTCGTCGATCAGGAATCCACGTTCGAGTTCGGCCTGCTCCTGTCTGGCGATGTCGTTGTCGCTGCGGGCCTCCTCCATGTCGTCCTCGATCTCGGCGAGCCGCCGGCGGTACATCCGCTTGGCGCGGTCGTCCAGGAGGGGACCGGCGTCACCGGTCCGAGCGAGCCCGGCGGCGACGGCGGGGTCGGCGGTGTCGGCGGCGGCCAGGTCGAGGACGTGGAACTCCCGGCCCGGCGCGGCGAGCAGCCGGGCGAGGTGGTGCATGCCCTTGCTGTCGCGGACGGTCACGCGCCGATCGTCGAAGACGACCCTCCAGTACTCGCCCTCCCGGACGAACGTGTCCGGCTCGGCCGTGACGGGCTCGGCGCCCGGCTGCGGCTCGCCGGCCGCGGGCGCGCGGGCGATCCGTTCGAGCTCGGTACGCGCCGCCTCCCGCTCAAGGGTCTCGGCCCGGAGGTTGCCCAGGGCGCGCTGCGCGTCCGCGAGCCGAAGCCGGCACTCGGCCGTCTCGTAGGGGGCACCGACCTCGTTCCAGCCGCGGACGGCGTCGGCGAAGAACGCCGACGCGCCGGCCGCATCGCCCTCGGCGAGCAGGACCTCCCCGCGGGCCCGCAGTGCCGATGCGGCGAGCGCCTTGCTTTCGAAGCGGACGGCCACCTCGTCCAGCTCGCGGGCCGCGACCCGCGCCGTGTCCAGGTCGGCGCGGGCAACGGCGATCCTGACCTGCGCGTCCAGCAGCGGTGCCCGCCGCAGCTCGGAGGTGGGCGGCAGCTCCTTCGACGGCACCGGAAGCGGCCGGGCCAGTGCCTCCCGGATCGCGTCGGCGGCGATGTCGACGTCGCCGCCGGCGAGCCGGACGAGCGACAGACCGGGTTCGGGATCCCACCCGAGGCGATGTGCGGCGCGCAATGCCTCCTCGGCACCGGTCAGGTTGCCGCGCCGCAGCCGGATCCGGCCCAGTTCCGTCAGCGGCCAGCCCAGCTCGCGTCGCACGTAGGGGCGTAGCTCGTCGCAGGCCAGCAGCACCTGCTGCTCGGCGCTCGCGCACTGGCCCCGCAGGCGCAGGATCTCGGCCCGGTGCACCCGGCACCGGCCGTGCAGGCTGCCGATCGCGTTCGTGTGCGCCCAGCGCTCCATCACCTCGGTCCACTCCTCGGCCAGCTCGTATTGGGCCAGGCCCTGCAGTGCGCAGACCACCTCGCAGTAGACGACCCCGGTCGACAGGGGGTCGAGGTCGCCGGACATGGCCGCTGTGCCGGCGTCGCCGAGGAGCTCCAGACCCCGTTCGACATCGCCGTCGAGGATCACCAGCCGGGCCTGGGCCACGCGCCCGACCGCCGCTGCCGCCGGATCGGTGTGCGAGCCGGTCTCGATCGCCCGCTCGGCCCAGTCCCGGGCCCCTTCGAGGTCACCGCTGAGGAAGCGCTCGAAGGCGCGCACCGCCGCGAACCACGCGTGCGCTCCGGTCACCGCCGTGGGATCGAGGAGGCGCTCCGCGCGGCGCAGCCACCCTCGTACGGGTGCCATGAGCGCGGTGTCGAACAGCAGGTGCATGGCGACCCGTACGGCGGCCCCGGCCGCGGCGGCGTCCTCGCCGAGCCGGGACAGTTCGCCGTGGAGCTGCTCCCAGGTCTCGATCGTGACGTCAAGATGTCCGGCGGCATACGCGACGTCGGCGAATTCGGCGAGCTCCGACGGACCGAGGCCGCCCGCTTCCCGGGCCGCCAGATACCCGGCGTAGGCGTCCGTCCACGCTCCGCAGGCCGCAGCGTTCCGCGCCCGCGCCAGGGCGTTTGCGTCCCCGGTGGCATGGATCACGCGCAGTCCTCGATCCCGGTCTGGTCGGTTTACGGCGGTAATCGTCCCGCTTACGCCTCCATGGTGAGCCACAACCTCATGGGAGGACATCATGGACACCGTCACGGTGAACGACATCCAGCTCGAATACGAGATCCGCGGAGCCGGGGAGCCGGTCCTGCTCATCAGCCCGGTCCTCGCCGACGGGTTCGTCCCGCTCATGGCCGAACCGGCACTCGCCGAGCACCACCAGCTCATCCGCTACCACAAGCGGGGCTGGGGCGGCAGCACCCACACCCTCGGGGCGGTCGCCATCGCCGACCACGCCGCCGATGCCATCGCGCTGCTCGACCACCTCGGCATCGACCGCACCCACGTGGCCGGGCACTCCAGCGGCGCGGCGGTCGCCGCCCAGATGGCCATGGACCACCCCGACCGCATCGCCACGGTCTCCCTGCTGGAGCTCTCCCTGCTGTCGGTGCCGGCGGGCGAGGCGTTCTTCGCACAGGCGGCGCCGGCGTTCCAGGCGTACGCCGACGGGGAGCCGGAACTCGCCATCGGACTGTTCCTGTCCCTCGTCGGCGGAACGGACCGGGACCGCTGCCGGGCCCTGCTCGACGAGCGCCTGCCGGGCAGCATCGAGCAGGCGGTCAAGGACGCCGACACGTTCTTCGGGGTCGAGCTCCCCGCCCTGGCCGAATGGCGGTTCGGGCCCGCCGACGCCGCGCGGATCCGCCAGCCGGTGCTTTCCATGCTGGGGAGCGACACCCAACCGCTGTGGGTCGAGGTCGCCGCGTTCCTCGGCTCGAACGTGCCCGATGCCGAGGAGTGCGTCATCGACGGAGTGGGCCACCTGCTCCACGTCCAACGGTCCCGGCCGGTCGCCGAGGCCCTGGCCCGGTTCCTGGCCCGCCACCCGCTCACATGCTGACTCCTCAGAGTCGGCAGGCGTGGATCGCCGTGGTGAGGATCGCGCGGGCACCCAGTGCGTAGAGGCCGTCCATGATCTGCTGCGCGTCCTTGGCCGGGACCATGGACCGGACGGCGACCCACCCCTCGTTGTGCAGCGGGGAGACGGTGGGCGCTTCGAGCCCGGGGGTCAGGGCGACGGCGTCATCCAGGTGTTCGGCGCGGCAGTCGTAGTCCATCATCACGTAGGCGCCGGCCACCAGGACGCCCTGGAGGCGCCGCAGGAACTGCAGGGCCCTCGGATCCTGCGTCCCCGGGCGGCGGACGAGGATGGCCTCCGATTCCATGATGGGTTCGCCGATCACTTCGAGACCGGCGTTGCGCAGCGAGGTTCCGGTCTCCACCACGTCCGCGACCACCTGGGCCACGCCCAGCTCCACGGCGGTCTCCACGGCGCCGTCGAGGTGGACGACCGAGGCCTGGATGCCGCTGTTCGCCAGGTGCTTGGCCACGATGTTCTCGTACGAGGTGGCGATCGTCATGCCGTCGAAGTCGGCCGTGTCCCGCGCCGAGCCGGGCTTGACCGCGTAGCGGAACGTCGAGCGGGCGAAGCCGAGCGCCAGGACCTCCTCGGCGTTGACACCCGACTCCAGCAGCAGGTCGCGGCCGGTGATGCCCAGGTCGAGCCGCCCCGCACTGACGTACACGGCGATGTCCCGGGGGCGGAGGTAGAAGAACTCGACCTGGTTTCCGGGGTCGACCAGGACGAGCTCCTTGGCCTCCTTGCGCTGCTGGTAACCGGCCTCCCTCAGCATGGCCGAAGCCCGCTCGGACAAGGAGCCCTTGTTGGGAACCGCGATCCTTAGCATCCGACAGAACTCCTTGTGTGCGAACGACGGGGGATGGGGGTGCGGGTCAGGGGGTGTCGAAGGTCAGGACCCCGGCCGCCTCCGCGCCGCTGGAGGCGTTGATCGCCGAGGCGGACCTCGGCGGGGCCTGGCGCAGGAACGTCCCGGCGAAGCGGCCGCCGAAGACCAGGGGTGCCAGGACGACCTCGCGCCCGGCCGGGTCGGCTCCGGGCACGTCGACGACGGCGGGTCGCAGCCGCCGCTGGAGGACGTAGGTCTCGCGCGGGTCGGCGAGGCGTTGCTCCAGCAGGGCGCACCACTGACCGTCGTCCTGGGCGAATCCGAAGGCCAGGTCCTTGCCCCCGTAGGCCGATGCGGGTTTGCAGATGAGCTCCTCGCGCTCCGCGAGGGCGCGGTCGAGGGTGTCCGTCCGCAGCCGGAAGGTCACCGGGACGTGCGCCCGCGCCAGGGCCCGCTCCTCGTCGCTCAGGAGGTGGTCGAACTCCGGCTCGGTGAGCAGGGCCAGGTTGGCCTTGTTGTCGTGGAGGGCGGTCGCCGGGGCGCCGATGAAGTCGATCTTCTCTGCGATGTCGAGTTCCATCAGCCTGCGGGTGAGGGCGGGCGGGACGTGCTTCTTGGTCTCGTGCCAGGTGTACATGGTGACGACCACGTCGATCCGCTTGCCCTCGAACGAGGCGCCCTCCTCGTCGAGTTCCAGGTCGGTGACGAGGCCGCAGCTGATCTCGTACCCTCCCGAGCGGATCATGTCGACGAAGAAGCGCCGGCCCGAGTCGGAGTCCGCGGGGTTCGCGATCGCCTCGAACACGTGGAGCGGCCGCTCCGTGTCGTGCTCCCGCAGCAGGCCGACGAACATGTCCAGCCAGACGTGCGAGGTGGCGGCGGCTCCCGGGGTGAGGCCGCGCGCCGCGAGGAAGCGGGCGTAGTCCGAGTCCAGGGCGGCCTCGGTGTAGGGGGCGATCGTGCTCATGCCGCCCATCGGAGTGGATACGTTCAGTTCCACCAGCTGGAGTCCGTCGTCGGTGACCACCAGGTCCGGCCGCATGACCGCCGTGGCCGTGCGGCCCGTGCGCGGGTGGCGCAGCGCGCTGATCATCAGCTCCGCGTCCTCGGCGGGGATGCCGAGGTACGCGGCCCAGGCCTCCAGGTCGTCGCCGAAGGCGCGGCGCGGGAAGTCCGAGACCAGCTCGGCGAGGCGCAGGCCGAGGTCGGTGACCTCGTCGGCGGCGGCCCCGTGGAAGACCACGGGCGGATACGCGTGCACCCAGCCGGGGCGGTGCAGCCGCTTCTGGAATCGCTCGTTGTCCGCGTCGGCCGCGCCGGTGGCGGCGAACTCCGTCCAGGCGGCGGTGGCCCGCGGGTCGAGCGAGGACCAGGCGGTCACGAGATCTTCCCGGCGGCGCGCAGCGCGGCGAGCACGGCGTTGACGGTCTCGGAGGACTGGTCGACGCCGGTGGCCCGGAAGGAGTAGTTGAGCCCGCCGGGGTTCACCAGGTTGAACTCCATGATGTACGGGTACGCCATGTCGATGCCGGAGTAGAAGATGCCCAGGTCCATCATGCGCTTGCCCAGGGCCCGGACGAACTCGTCCTCCTCCGGGGTGAGGGTGAGGCCCTCGAACTTGGTGCCGAGCGTGACGTTGGCGCGGTCGTCGTTCTCGAAGTGGAAGCGGCGGAAGCCGCAGACCGGGACGTCGCCGGCGATGATCACGCGCTTCTCGTTGCTGCGGACGTTGGGGATGTACTCCTGCACGGCCGTGTACCGCTTGGAGAGCCCGATGATGTTGCGGCTGTACATCTCGTAGCGCGGAACGGCGTTGCCGGTGGCGGCCTGGAGCAGTGCGGGGCGGTTGCGCTCGTTCTTGTTGACGAAGTACACGCCGGCGCCGCAGCCCTCGTTGGTCGGCTTGAGCACCCAGGTGCGGTTCTCGTCGGACTCGACCAGCTCGGTGAGGTACTCGAAGTCGTTCGACACGTAGGAGGCGGGCAGGTGCTCCGCGGGCACCGCCGCACTGAGGGTGATCTTGGAGTTGAGGTAGAAGAGGGCGGAGGCGTCGTTGACGAAGGGGACGCGCTGGTTGAGCAGCCACAGCAGCTGGAAGGAGTCGGCGAGCGCCTCGGGGTGGGTGCCGGTGAGGACCCAGACCAGGTCGAAGTCCTCGGCGGAGGCGTAGGACTCGCTCAGCGCCGGGAAGTCGTGGCCGGTCAGGTACTCCTCGCTGAGCTGCACCCGGTCGACGACCACGATGTTGTCGTGCAGGCAGAGGGTGTCGATGTCGCCGATGTGGACGTCGTGCCCCTCGCGGTGGAGGGCGCTGGGAATGATCGAGTGGTTGTCGAGCCGGAACTTCGCCGCCTCGGAGACGAGGACCAGGATCTTGTACGACATGGAAGTGCCTTTCGGGCGCTGGCTTGTTGGTGTGCGGGGGGGGTGGGGAGGGAAGAAGTGGCGGAGCGGGCGGGGAGGCTCAGCGGCCGGCGGTGAGGGTGCGTACGGCCAGGTCGAGACGGCTCTCCAGCTCCTCGCGGTTCGCGCCGAAGGCGACCACGAAGCCGTGCCGGTCCCCGGACCGGTGCACCTCCGGGGGGAGTTGGCCCGCCGGGACGGCGATGGCGACCTCCGTGACCCCGGGCAGGGCGGCCACCTTCGCGGTCTCCGCGTCCGTGACCGTGACCGGCGCCGTACGGTCGAAGGTGACGTAGCGGATCCCGGCGACGCGGTCGCGGGTGGGGGCGCCCGGGACGGGCAGGCCGAGGGAGTCGGCCATGGCCTGTTCGAAGAGGTCCTCGCCGAGGGCCAGGTCCAGCATGTCGCTGATGCGGTCGCCGCCGGGGCGGCCGTGCGACTCGATGAGGCGGGGCCCCTCGGCCGTGAGCATGACCTCGGTGTGCGAGGGGCCCGTACGGTAGCCCGCCGCGTCCAGGGTCGCGGTGACCAGAGCCTCGACGGCCTCCTCGTCCTGCGGGGCGAGCCGTACGGGCAGGGTGTGGCCGGTCTCGACGAATCCGGGGGCGCCGGTGGTCGCCTTCTCCGTGATGGCGAGGATCCGGTGGCCCGCGGACGAGCTCATCGCCTCCACGCTGTACTCGGTCCCCACGAGGAACTCCTCGACGAGATGCGGGGACTTGAAGTCCAGTGAGTCCAGGTAGGTGTCGAGATCCTGCGGTCCCGCGAGCTGCCGCACCCCGGCGCTGCCGGTGCCGTCGGCCGGCTTCACGATGCAGGGGTAGCCGATGTTCTCGACGGCCGGGCGGATCTCGCCCTTCTCCGTGCACAGCCGGTACGCGACGGGCGCGCCGGCCCGGTCTGCGACGGCGGACCGCAGCTTCGCCTTGTCCTTGAACGCCTCCATGGCTTCGGGCGGGTTGCCGGGCCAGCCGAGGCGCTGGTTGACCAGCGCGGCCACGACGCAGCCGAGTTCGCCGAAACCGAAGCAGCTGACCGGGGCGGTCAGGTCGAGGGCCCGGAGCCGGTCGATGAGGTCCTCGGGGTCGGTCGTCCACGGGGAGTGGAAGGCCAGTCCCGGTCCGTCCGCGGGCAGTGGCCTGCCGGGTTCGGGGACGGTCACGGTGGCGGCGCCCAGCTTCCGGGCCGCGGCCAGGACATGACTGCGGGGATTGAGCAGCACGGCGGTCGGCTGTGTGTCAGACATGGCGCGTACGCACTTTCGGTAGGAGGAGACAGATCGCCGCGGCGGCGAGGGAGGATCCGACGAGCAGCAGCCACACCTCGCTGCCGCCCTGCGCGCTCTGCAGCAGGTAGCCGCCCGCGCTGGAGCCGAAGAGGCTGCCCAGGGCTCCGGCCGCGCTCATCGCGCCCAGTGCCATTCCGGTGCGGCGGGTGGCGGCGGCATTGACCGCCTGCTCGTCGAGGCTGGGGCCGATCAGCATCTCCGCCAGCGTGACCGGCACCACGAAGGCGAGCAGCGAGTACCACCCGGCGAGCGGTATCAGCGTGGCGTAGGCGCAGGCGAAGGCGAGGAAGCCGAGGACCAGCAGGGTGCGGGCGGTGGCGCGGCGGAACACGTGGCGCAGCAGGGTGTACTGGAACACCACGACGAGCAGGCCGTTGACCGTGAAGACCACCGAGATCGCCGCGGTGCTGCCGGTCATCTCGTTCGCGGTGATCGGGAGCAGGACGTTGAGCTGGCTGTAGATCGCCCAGTACGCGACCCCCAGCCCGCACAGGGGCAGCCACTGGCGCAGTGTCCACGGCGGGGCGAGCGCCCCGTCCGCCGCCCGGGCGGGGGCGGGGGCCCGTCCCGCGGCGGGCCGTGACCGGGAGGCCGTCACGGACCGTCGAAGGAGCAGGCGGGTGCCGAGAACGAGGTGCGAGAGCACGCAGGCCGCCAGGATCCAGCCGAACCCGAGCGGGTACACCGCGGCGCCCAGCGCGGGCCCGGCCACGACACCGACGTTCACGAACGTCGAGCGCAGCGCGAGCATCGTGCGCGGGTCGGTGCCGTCCTGCGAGACGAACAGCGTCTTGGTCGACAGGCCCAGCAGCGAACCGCCGACCCCGACGGCGACGATCCCGGCGAGGAGCGGCGCCGGAGCGCTGCCGCCGCCGAGCCCGAGGAGCACGTAGCCGAGGACGCGCAGGAGGAAGCCGGCGGACATCACCCGGTGGGCGCCGAACCGGTCGACCAGCAGCCCGGTCAGCAGCGAGAACGCCTGGCCGGAGAAGGCGAGCAGACCGACCAGGAAGCCGGTGCGGCCCGCCGGAATGCCCCGCGCCGTCAGTTCGATGGCCAGCAGGGGCAGGAACATGAACGTGGTCAGGCCGGTGAAGAGCACCGCCACCAGCAGGAGGCGCGCGGTGGGCGACGCCTCTCGCCAGGCGTTCACGACGCGGGGAGCCGGGCGGGTCCGTCGGCTTCGATCAGGTGGTTCAGGATCCACTCCTCGACCTGGAGCAGACGCTGCTCCACCTCGGCGGTGTCGGCTCCGCGGACCAGGGCGAAGCAGAGGTTTGAGGTGCTGTTCTGTGCCACGGCGCCGAGCGCGAGCTGCTCGTTGACCTGGTAGTGCTCGACCCAGTCGAACGGCAGGGTCTGCGGTGCGCGCACCGGTCGGCCCTGGGGGACGATGCCGATGGAGCCGCGGAGTTCGGCCGGCGGGGCGGTCGGCGCGGGGTCGACGGGCAGACCGCAGGACAGCCGCAGCCAGGTGGCGTGCAGATCCAGGCCGTAGGTGAGGCGGGTGAGGGCGGGGATGCGGGAGCCGCCGACGCGCGAGGCGATCTCGCACAGCACGAACTCGTCCTCGGGCGTGCGGAACACCTCCAGGTGGTAGGCGCCGGTTTCCGGGGTGTCGAAGGATTCGAGGACCCGGTCGAGGAACTCCTCCAGCCGCTGGGAGAGTTTGCCGCCCGGGTCGAGCTGGAGGGAGCCGTTGTTCTGGCCGGAGAGGACGCCGAGGCAGTCGCGCAGGTACCGGGAGGAGGCCACGAAGCGGTAGCCCGGTGCCAGGATCGCGTCGACGTGGTAGATCTCGCCGTGGACGAAGTCCTCGACCATGAGGTCCTCGCGCCAGTGGCGGCGGCTGAACGCCATCAGGTCGTCCTCGTCGCGCAGCACCACGATGTCGCGCGAACCGCCCTGGCTGACCGGCTTGACGACGACCGGGTAGTCGTTCTCGTCGATGAACCGGGTGAGGTCGACGATCGTCGCCAGCCGGGCGTAGCGCGGGGTGGCGACGGTGCGGCCCGCCGTCTGCTTCATGACGACCTTGTCGCGGAACTGCGTTGCGCTGCGCGCCGACTGGCCGGGAATGCCGAGGTCCTCACGGATGCGCGCGGCCCGTTCGAGGTCGTACTCGTTGTCGGTGATGACGTGGGAGAAGGACCGGGTCCGTGCCAGCTGCCGGATGCGCAGTTCGGCGTAGGGGACGAACTCGCAGTCCTCTACGTGTTCGTAGGAGCCGAGCCCCGCGGTGTGCGCGAGCGGGTTGTGGCTGAAGACGTGGAGCCCGTCCGCCAGCTCGTGGAGCATGGCCGGATAGTCGTGCTGGGCGCCATAGTTGATGATGGCGACATCGGTCATGGGTGCGGCCTCTGATTCTTTACGGTGGAATTCGGCGATCCCGGGTCGGCCGTGCGGGCATTGCGCCCCGCGGGCCGTTCAGCCCTGCAGGGCGAGCACCGGCAGGTCGTCCTGGACGCTGTATTGCCTTCGGCCCCAGTTCATCGTGCACCAGGGTCCGGTCATCTCCTCCAGTGCGGAAATGACGACGGGCCGGTATTCGGGGTCCTCGACGAGCGGGCCGTCGGGCGGGAAGACCTGCTTGATGTAGCGGTGTCCGGGGTCGGCGGCCATGAAGACGACGGGACCGCCGGAGGGCTCGGTCGAGCGGATGTACCGGGCGGCCTGCCAGCCGGCACCGGCGGACAGCCCGGCGAAGACGCCCGTGGTGGAGAGCAGGTGGCGGCAGCCCGCGGCCGACACGTCGAAGTCGACCCAGTGGATGTCGTCGTAGGCGCTGTAGTCGATGTTGTCGAAGCGGATCCCGCTGCCGATGCCGGCGATGATGAACCCGTCGAGCGGGAAGTTCTCGGAGCCGAAGGAGCGGCTGCCGAACGGCTGGATGCCGGCCACCCGGACGTTGGGGCACGACTCGCGCAGGTAGCGGCTCATCGCGCTGGTCGAGGCACCGGTGCCGACGCCGCCGACCAGGGTCATCTCGGCCCAGCCCAGCTCCTTGAGGAGCAGTTCCGCGACGTGTTCGTAGCCGGCGTAGTGCACGTCGTCGTGGTACTGCTGCATCCAGTACGCGTCCGGGTTGCGCCGGAGGTAGTCGTGGACGAGCCGGACGCGGGCCTCCTGGTCGTGCTGGAGGTTGCCTCCGCCGCCGCCGACCTGGTCGTAGGTGGCACCGAGGTACTTGAGCTGCGTCTTGATCCCGTCGTCGACCGCGACGGACGCGAAGACGTGGCACTTCAGCCCCAGCTCCCGGCAGACCAGGGCGAGTGCGTGGCCGTAGATACCGCTGGAGCTGTCGACGAGGGTCTGGCCGTGCCGGATCACCCCGCGCGCCAGGAGCTCCTTGACCGCCCGGTAGACCGACGTCACCTTCATGACCTCGAACCGGAGGACATATATTCCGTCGCCGAGATCTATCAGATCCGGTTGTGCCATTTTCTCAGTGAATGACGAATACACCGTACTCCGTACTCCCTTCTTTGTTTTTGCGCTACGGGCCTGCTGATGCCCCGCAAAGTTGGGGCAGGCGGGTACCGAATCGGTCCCGAACGGTTCCCGGAGAACGGGAAGGAAAAGGTAATGGCGCATGAATGAATCGGAGCCCCGCAGCCACCTCCCCACTGCCCCCGAGGAGAGTTCCCGTGACACCCGAAACCGCGCCGGGCGATCCGCGCATCGAACGTGCGGACGTGGCCGGGGCCCACCGGATCGTGGTCAAGATCGGCTCGTCCTCGCTCACTTCGGCCTCCGGACGGCTCGATCCGGGGCGGCCGGCGGCCCTGGTCGAGGTCCTGGCCGGGCTGTACCGGCAGGGCAAGAGCGTCGTGCTGGTCTCCTCCGGCGCCGTCGCGGCGGGACTGGCCCCGCTGGGCATGACCGCGCGGCCCGATGAACTGTCCGAGCAGCAGGCCGCCGCCAGTGTCGGCCAGGGGCTGCTCATGGGCACGTACGGCGCGGAGTTCGGCAGGTACGGCATCCAGGTGGGGCAGGTGCTGCTCACCGCCGGCGACATCACCCGCCGAGACCACTACCACAACGCCCGGCGCACCCTGAAGAAGCTCATGCACATGGGGATCGTGCCGGTCGTCAACGAGAACGACGTCGTCGCCACCCACGAGGTCCGCTTCGGGGACAACGACCGGCTCGCCGCGCTGGTCGCCGAGTTGATCGGCGCGGACCTGCTCGTCCTCCTCTCCGACGTGGAGGCGCTGTACGACGGGGACCCGCTGTCCGCCGGAACCCGCCCGATCGCCGAGATCCGCGGACCCGCCGACCTCGCCGGGATCCGTACGGGCACCCCGGGACGCTCGGGAGTGGGAACGGGCGGCATGGGGGCCAAGGTCCAGGCGGCGATGACCGCTGCGAGCGCCGGAATCCCCGTGGTGCTGGCCGCGGCCCGGCACGCCGCACGGGCGCTGGCGGGCGGGGAGACGGGAACGTACTTCCACGCCGCCCGGCAGCGGCCCGCCGAGCAACTGTTCTGGCTCGCCCACGCCACGGCGCCGCAGGGACGGATCGTCCTCGACGCCGCCGCCGTGCGGGACGTGCGCGAGCACGGCGGGCCCGTGCTGTGGACCGGAGTCACCGCTGTCGAGGGGCAGTTCACGGCGGGCGACCCGGTGGACCTCACCGACGGCGCGGGCAGGCCCGTAGCCCGCGGCCTCGCCCGGCTGGCCTCCGATGATCTGGTCCGGCTGCTCGCCGGGTTCCCCGTACCGGACGAGGGGCCGGGAGCCATGGCGTACCCCGAGGTCGTCAGCGCGCAGGACGTGGCCCTGTTCGCACCGCACGCGCACGCGCACGCGCACCCATACGCGTACACGTACGCGGAGACGAGTACTGCGTGACCCGGCCGGCCGGCCCCTTCTTCTCTTCCGTCACTTCCACCACGAGGGAGCAAGTCATGACGTGCAAGGTCGCCGTGCTCGGCGCGGGCAAGATGGGTGAGGCGCTCCTCGGCGGCCTGCTGCGCTCCGGCTGGCCGGCGCAGGCACTCGGGGTCACCTGCCGCCGCAAGAAGCGCGCCGCCGAGATGGAGGCGCGCCACGGGATCGCGGCGCTGGGCAACACGGACGCCGCCGCGTGGGCCGATGTGCTGATCCTCGCGGTGAAGCCGCAGGACATGAGCGCGCTGCTGGAGGAGATCGCCCCCGCGATCGCCCCCGGGACCCTGCTGATCAGCGTGGCGGCCGGGCTCACCACGGCCTTCTTCGAGGAACGGGTCCCGGCCGGCGTCGCGGTGGTCCGGGCGATGCCCAACACGGCGGTGCTGGTCGACGAGGGGATGACCGTCCTCTCGGGCGGCAGCCACGCCTCGCAGCAGCACGTGGAGCAGGCCGCGGAGCTGTTCCGCGGCGTCGGCCACACCCTCACCGTGCCGGAGGCCCAGCAGGACGCCGCGACCGCCCTCTCGGGGTCGGGACCCGCCTACTTCTACTTCCTCGTCGAGGCGATGACCGACGCGGGCGTCCTGCTGGGGCTTCCGAGGGACAAGGCCCACGAGCTCGTCGTCCGCAGCTCCGTGGGCGCCTCGGTCATGCTGCGCGACTCCGGTACGCACCCGGTCGAGCTCCGTGAGGCGGTCACCTCGCCGGCCGGTACCACCATCAGCGCGGTGCGGGAGCTGGAACGGCACGGCGTACGGGCCGCCCTGATGGCGGCCCTCGAAGCCGCTCGCGACCGCAGCAGCGAGCTGGCGGCCTCGTACGCGTGATCGTGCGCGGGATCGCCCGAGTGAGCCGCTCCCAGGTCAGGACGGGAGCCAGGCCCGCCAGGTGGCCTCGTTCTCCTTCACCCAGCGGGCGGCCGCCTCCTGCGGCGCCAGCTTCTCCTCCGCGATCATCAGGGCGACGTCGTTCTGCATCTCGGTCGTCCAGCGGAACTTCTTCAGGAAGGCGGCGGCGTCACCTCCGCCGTCCGCGAAGCGGGCGTTGAGGAACTTCTGCAGCGGGGTGTGCGGGTACGCGCAGGCCACCTTCTCCGGGTCGGCGTCGCAGCCCTCCTCGTGGGCGGGCAGCTTCACCTCCGTCATCGGGACCCTCTCGAACAGCCACTGGGGGTTGTACCAGTAGCTCAGGAACGGCTTCTTCTCCTTGGCGAACTGCCGGATCTGCGTGATCTGCGCAGCCTCCGAGCCCGCGAACACGACCTGGTAGTCCAGGCCCAGGTTCTTCACGAGCGCCTTGTCGTTCGTCACGTAGGACGGGGAGCCGTCCAGCAACTGGCCCTTGCCGCCGCTCTCCGCCGTACGGAAGTCGTTCGCGTACTTGTTGAGGTTCTTCCAGTCGGTGACGTCCGGGTGTTGCTCGGCGAAGTACGTCGGCACGAACCAGCCGATGTGGCCGGTCACCCCGAGATCGCCGCCCCGCTTGATCGTCGCCTTGTCGTCGACGTACCGCTTCTCCTGCTCCGGGTGGCCCCAGTCCTCCAGGATGGCGTCGACCCGGCCCTGGCTGAGCGCGTCCCAGGCGGGTACCTCGTCGATCTGGACGGTGTCCACCCGGTAGCCGAGCTCGTGCTCCAGCAGGTACTGGGCGACGGCCACGTTGGCCTGCGCGCCCACCCACGACTGCACGGAAAGCGTCACCGTGCGGGAGCCCTTCGCGTCGGCGTACGGGGAAGCCTGGCGGGTCATGTCGGCGGCCCCGCAGCCGGTGAGGGCCGTCAGGGCGACGGCGGCGGCGAGGGCGGCGCAGCGGGTACGGGCCGCGGTGATGCGTGTACGAGTGCGAGTGCGTGTGCGTGTGCGTGTGCGAGCCATCTCAGGCCCCCTTTCCGGCGGGGTCGCGGCGGTGCGTCGGCTGGGTGAGGCGGTCGAGCACCAGGCCGAGGCAGACGATCGCCGCACCGGCGACCAGGCCGGTCGCCAGGTCGCCCTGGGCGAGACCGAAGACCGCGTCGTAGCCGAGCGCTCCGCCGCCCACGAGACCGCCGATGACGACCACGGCGAGGACCAGCACGACGCCCTGGTTGACGGCCAGCAGCAGTGCGGGCCGGGCCAGCGGCAGCTGGACCTGGAACAGCTGCTGGCGCCCGGTCGCGCCCAGCGAGCGCGAGGACTCCAGAGCGGCCGGGTCCACGGCGCGCACTCCCTGGGCCGTGATCCGGACCACCGCGGGCAGCGCGTAGACCACGGCGGCGGCGACAGCCGGGGCACGGCCCACACCGAACAGGGCGACGACGGGGATCAGGTACACGAACTGCGGCATCGTCTGGAAGACGTCGAGGACCGGACGCAGGGCGCGTCCCAGTCGGGTGCTGCGGGCCGCGGCGACCCCGAGCGCGAAGCCGAGCAGCAGCGTCACGGCGACGGCGGCCAGTACCTGGGACAGCGTGTCGAGCGCCGGGTCCCAGACGCCCAGCACGCCGATCGCGGCCATGGCGAGGACGGCGGTCGCGGCGGTGCGCCAGGTGCCGATGAGCAGCGCGAGGGCGCCCACGGTCAGCAGGACCGCCCACCAGGGCAGCCACTGCAGGCCGTGGCGCAGCGGGTTGAGGACCCAGGTGGTGAAGTGCCCCGCCCAGTCGGCGGTACCGCCGACGAGGGGCACCCCGGAGTAGAGGTGGGCGGTCATCCAGTCGACCGCCCGGTTGACGGGTTCGGCGATGTGCACCGTCCACCCGTCGGGCCAGGAGAGCCGGCCGGTCAGGCGCCCCCCGAGGGCGACGGCGGCGGTCACCGCGGCCGCGACGGCCCAGCCGAGCCGGGACCGGCCGGCCTCGGCCGCGCCGATCCGCTCCCCCGCCGCGGCGGTGACCCGGTCCAGGACGATGGCGAGCAGCACGATCGGCACACCGGCGGCGAGCGCGGCGCCGACGTCTACGGAGGCCAGCGCCTGGTAGACGCGGTCGCCGAGGCCGCCCGCGCCGATGACGGACGCGATCACGGCCATACCCAGCGCCATCATGATCGACTGGTTGACGCCGAGCAGCAGTTCCTTGCGGGCCAGCGGCAGCCGGGCGGTCAGCAGCCGCTGCCGGCCGGTGGCGCCGAGGGAGGTGGCGGCCTCCACGACTCCGGCGTCCGCGCCGCGCAGCCCGAGTGCGGTCAGGCGGGCCATGGGCGGGGCTGCGTAGACGACGGTCGCGAGGACGGCGGCGGGCACGCCGATGCCGAAGACCAGCACGACGGGCAGGAGGTACGCGAAAGCCGGCAGCACCTGCATGGTGTCCAGCACGGGCCGCAGGACCCGGTGCATGCGGTCCGACAGGCCTGCGGCCAGCCCGAGGAGGCCTCCGAGCAGTACGGACGCGGCCACGGCGACCACCATCAGGGCGAGCGTCTGCAGGGTGGGCACCCACATGCCGAGCAGTCCGCACACGGCGAAGGCGGCGGTGGAGGTCAGCGCGAGCCGGACTCCCGCGACACGCCAGGCCAGCAGCCCGGCGGCGGCGGTGACGCCGGCCCAGCCGAGGGCGAGCAGCACCAAGTACACCGCGCGGACGGACACGACCACGAGGTTGCTGACGTGCCCGAGGAAGTAGAGGAACAGCGGGTGGCCGTCACGGTTGTCGATGATCCAGTCGCTGGCGCGGTCGAGCGGCCCGGACAGGTCGACGGCGAGCGACGCCGGCCAGCTGCCGCCGCCCAGGAGCAGGGAACCGAGGAGGAGTGCGAGGGCCGCGCCCGCGCCGATCAGCCGGCCGCGGTGGCGCACGAGCGCGCGCAGCGCGCCGGGCCCGGCGTCGGAGGAGTCGGTCGTGGAGCCCGTGGAGCCCGTGGAGCCCGTGGAGCCCGTGGAGCCCGTGGTGGCAGGGGTGGTGGCGGTGGTGGTCATCGGCCCCACCGTCCGGCGTCGGAGCCGGTCGTGCCGCCCGGCGGCGGCCAGGTCGTATGGGCGTACATCAGGCCACCGCCTTTCCCGTCGCGACCGGGACCCCGGCGACGACACCGAGGAGTCCCGCGTGGTCGACCACGCCGAGGCACCGGCCGTCCTCCACGACCCGCGCGTTCTCGCCCGTACGGGCGACGGCCTCGATGGCCTCGTGGACGGTGGCACCGGGGTCGAGCGCGGGGCCGGCCTCGTGCTCGCCGGCGAGGGCGGGGCGCATGGCCGAGCGGACGGTCAGCACCTGTTCGCGCGGCACGTCCCGGACGAAGTCCCTGACGTAGTCGTCGGCGGGGGCGCCCACGATCTCCTCCGGCGTACCGAGCTGTACGATCCGGCCGTCGCGCATCAGCGCGATGCGGTCGCCGAGCTTCAGCGCCTCGCTCAGGTCGTGCGTGATGAAGACCATCGTGCGTCCCTCCTCCCGGTGCAGCCGTACGACCTCCTCCTGCATGTCCCGTCGGATGAGCGGGTCCAGCGCGCTGAACGGCTCGTCGAACAGCAGCACTTCGGGGTCCACGGCGAGTGCGCGGGCAAGGCCCACGCGCTGCTGCTGGCCGCCTGACAGCTGGTTCGGCCTGCGGTGCTCCATGCCGTCCAGGCCGACCTTGGCGACGAACTCCGCCGCCCGCTCGCGCCGTTCGCCGCGTCCCACGCCCTGGATCTCCAGTCCGTAGGCGACGTTGTCGAGCACCGTCCGGTGCGGCAGCAGCCCGAAGTGCTGGAAGACCATCGCCGCGCGGTGGCGGCGCAGCTCGCGGAGCCGGCCGGTGTCCATGGACAGCACGTCCTCCCCGTCGATGGAGATCGCGCCCGAGGTCGGCTCGATGAGCCGGGTCAGGCAGCGTACGAGCGTCGACTTGCCCGAGCCCGACAGGCCCATGACGACGAAGACCTCGCCCTTGCGGACGTCGAAGGAGACGTCGCGGACGGCGGCGGTGCAGCCGGTGCGCTCGCGCAGCTCGGCGGCGTCGAGGGAGGCGAGTTCCTTGTCGGCGGGCACGCGGTCGGCCTTCGGGCCGAAGACCTTCCACAGGTCGCGTACGGAGAAGACGGGTTCCGCAGGTGCCTGCGGCGGGGTGGTCGTTGCGCTGTGCGGCGCAGTGTTGGCAGTGCTCATCGGGGTGTGCCTCCCAGCAGGTCGGCGCATTTCTCGCCGACCATGAGGACGCCGATCATCGGGTTCACGGCGGTCATGGTGGGGAATACGGACGCGTCGGCGATCCGGATGCCGTCGAGGCCCCGGATCCTCAGGTCGGGCGCGACGACGGCGAGTTCGTCGTCGACGGCCCCCATCCGGCAGGTCCCGGCCGGGTGGTAGACGGTGTGCGCCACGTGGCGGGCGTACGCGCCGAGTTCCTCGTCGGAGGTCACCTCGGGCCCCGGGCAGACCTCGCGCTTCAGCCATCCGGCCAGCGGTTCGCTCGCCGCGATCCGCCGGGCGATGCGGATCCCGTCGACGAGGGTCCGGCCGTCGTAGTCGTCCTCGTCTGTGAAGTACCGGAAGTCGAGGGCGGGCTTGTCCTCGGGGTCGGCGCTCGTCAGGTAGAGCCGGCCACGGCTGCGCGGCTTGGGGATGTTCGGGGTCATCGACACGCCGTGCGCGGGCCGTTCGTAGCCCAGGCGCTCGGGGTTGTCGGTGAAGGGGATCTGGTAGAAGTGGAACATCAGGTCCGGGCCTTCGGCCTGCGGATCCCGGCGGACGAACAGCCCGGCGTCGGAGTCCATCGCGGAGTTCTCCGGGATCGGACCGTGCGTCTCCCACACGATGACCGACTCGGGGTGGTCGAGCAGGTTCTCGCCGACGCCCGGCAGATCGTGCACGACGGGAATGCCGAGCTTCTCCAGGTCGGCGCGCGGCCCGATGCCGGAGTGCAGCAGCAGGCGCGGGGTGTCCACGGCCCCGGCGCACACCAGGACCTCGCGCCGGGCGCGTACGACGTGCTCCGCGCCCTCCTTCGTACGGATGTGCACGCCGGTGGCGCGGGTGCCCTCCAGTTCCAGCCGGAACGCCCAGGTCTCCAGGGCGATGTGCAGGTTCGGCCGGTCCAGGAAGGGGTGCAGATAGGCGACGGAGGCGGAGGACCGCTTGTTGTTCTCCGGGTGGTAGGCAAGGTCGAAGAAGCCGGCGCCCTCGTGGAAGGGAGCCCTGTTGAAGCCCTCGACGCGCGGCACACCGAGCGCGGTCTGCGCCGCGTCGACGAAGTCCCGGGCGATCGCGTTCCGGTCGGCCTCGTCGACGGGGACGATGTTGTTGCGCAGCCGGGCGAAATAGGGATCCATGGCGGCCGCGTCCCACCCCTCGGCGCCGGCCTGCGCCCACTCGTCCCAGTCGGAGGGGAGGGGCTTGAACGCGATGAGGGTGTTGTGCGAGGAGCAGCCGCCCAGCACCCGCGCACGGCTGTGGCGGATGTGCGAGTTGCCCCGGGGCTGCTCGGTGGTGGGGTAGTCGTAGTCCAGTTCACCGCCGAGCAGCCCCATCCAGCGGCGCAGGGTCAGGACGTCGTCGCGGCCGACGTCACTGGGGCCGCCCTCGATGACGGCGACGCTGACGTCCGGGTCCTCGGTCAGCCGGGAGGCGATCACGGAACCCGCGGTGCCGCCGCCGACGACAACGTAGTCGTACACGTGCTGGTCGTTCATGCCTGGTCCTTCTCCGTCGCGCCCGCGAACCAGCGCACGGGGCGCGGGGCGAGGTTCTGGTAGATGTGCTTGGCCTCGCGGTATTCGCCGAGACCGCCGGGGCCCAGTTCGCGGCCGATGCCGGACTTTCCGAAGCCGCCCCATTCCGCCTGCGGCAGGTAGGGGTGGAAGTCGTTGATCCAGACGGTGCCGTGACGCAGCCGGGCCGCGACCCGCCGGGCACGGTCCCCGTCGGAGGTCCACACCGCTCCGGCGAGTCCGTACTCGGTGTCGTTGGCGAGGGCGACGGCCTCTTCCTCGGTGCGGAAGGTCTCCACGGTGAGGACGGGGCCGAAGACCTCCTCGCGGACGACGCGCATGCCGCGGTGGCACCGGTCCAGGACCGTGGGCCGGAAGAAGTAGCCGGGACCGGCCGGCTTCTCGCCGCCGGCCCGCAGGACCGCGCCCTCGGCGAGGGCGGAGGCGACGTACTCCTCGGTCCTCGCCAACTGGGCCGCGGAGACGAGCGGGCCGCACTCGACGCCCTCGTCGGTGCCGCGCCCCAGGCGGATCAGTTCGGCCCGGCGGGCGAGCTCGGCGACGAAGCGCTCGCGCAGCGGCTCCTCGACGATGAGGCGGGAGCCGGCGGAGCAGACCTGGCCGCTGTGGATGAAGGCGGCGTTGAGTGCCTGGTCGACGGCGGTGTCGAACGCTTCGGGCGTCGAACAGGCGTCCGCGAACACGACGTTGGGGTTCTTGCCGCCCAGTTCGAGGGCGACCTTCTTCACGCTGTCGGCGGCCGCCCTGGCAACCTTCGTGCCGCTGGCGAGACCGCCCGTGAACGAGATGAGGTCGACATCGGGGTGTTCGGCGAGCCGGGCACCGACCGTGCCGCCGGGACCTGTGACGATGTTGGCCGCGCCGAGCGGAAGTCCGGCCTCCAGCAGCAGTTCGATCAGCGCGACGGTGGTCAGCGGAGTGATCTCGCTGGGCTTGATCACGAACGTGTTGCCGGCGGCGAGGGCGGGCGCGATCTTCCAGCTGGCCTGGAGCAGCGGGTAGTTCCACGGCGTGATCAGGGCGCAGACCCCGACCGGCTCGTGCACGACGACACTGCGGATCTCGTCGGAGCCTGCGTCGACGACCCGTCCGCCGTTCTCGTTCGCCACGAGGTCGGCGAAGTAGAGGAAGGCGTCGCGGACGCAGTCGACGTCGATGCGGCCCTCCTCCAGGGTCTTGCCCGCGTCCTGGCTCTCCAGGGCGCCGATCCGCTCGCGGTCGCGCTCCAGCAGGGCGGCGACCCGCCGCAGCAGGGCGGCCCGCTCGGCGACCGGCGTACGGGGCCAGGCACCGTCGTCGAACGCGGCCCGTGCCGCCGCCACGGCTTCGTCGGTGTCCTGGACGCCGCCCTCCGCCACGACCGCGAAGGCGGTCGCGTCGACGGGGTCGATGATCTCGCGCGTGGCGCCGGAGAGGGCTGCGCGCCACTCTCCGCCCACGTGGATGCTCTGTTGTGCTGCGGTCACGTTGCGTATTGCCTTTCGTCCTCTGAATCCCCCTGCCGGTTGCACCGACACGATCCGGCCGCCTGCCCCAGGTCCTGACATCCATGCGCAATCCCTTGCCGAGAGTGATCTTGTTCACCCACCAAGTCAGGGCAAATGCGGACATCCAACGCAGGTCGTACGGCCTGGGAATCACAGAGGTCCACAGCTGTCGCAGACCGTCACAGAGAGTAGGGACTCCGGGCTGCCGGGGAGCGAAGCCGTGCGGCCGGAGCGGGCGGGCCGGTGCTCCCGCTCCGGCCCCGCGGAGACGAACGGCCGCGGTCGGTCCCGGTCGAGGAATCCGGTGAGCAGCTCGACGAGTTCGGCCGTCTTCTCGAAGATGACCACACGGCCGCTCTCCAGCTCCGCGTACTCGCCGCCAGCCACGGCCGCGTGCAGTTCCCGCGAGTGCTCCACGGGGATGAGTACGTCCCGGGTGGAGCCGATGACCAGGGTGGGGGCGGTGATGGCGGGGAGCCGGTCGGTGATGTCGACATGGCGGTCGAGCTCGATCTGCTGCAGCGTCCGCTCCTCGGCCTTGACCCCGGCGACGGTGGCCTTGACGCCCTCGCTGCCGAAGACGGCAAGGAAGGGTGGCGCGAGAAGATCAGCAGCGCGCTGTACGCGGCGAAGGCCTCCTCGTCGACGGCCGGGAGCCGCCGCCACAGGTCGGTGGGCAGCTGCCGGCGCGGGTCGTCGTTGCGGGCCCAGCCGTTGATGACGACGAGCCGGCGGACGAGTTCGGGGCACTAAGCCGCGACGGCGGCCGCGACGACCGCGCCGAGGGAGAAGCGGCTCAGCTCGTCCGCGTGCAGAGGGGTCCGGCCGCTGCCGGAGCAGTCGGGGGTGATGACGGTGTGGCGGTCGGCGGGAAAGGCGGGCCCATCGCCGCATGACGGGGCGTTCGACGCGCACCAGGGGCGGCCGGCCGCGCAGATCAGCAGCGCGACGCCGCCAGCCTGCATACCGCCTGGGAAACTTCCCCGTCAGCCGCCCGTTCCCCGCCAGGATTTCACGTGGGGGTCGGATAGACCCTGGACTGCTTCACACTGCCGAAGGCGAAGCTCGACTCGATCGACGCGATGCCGGGGATGGCGTGGATCCGGTTGCGGACGAGGGATTCGTACGCCTCCAGGCTCTCGATCACCACCCGGAGCAGGTAGTCGCTACTTCCGGCCATCAGGTAGCAGTCCTGGATGTGCTCGATGAGCGCGACGTGCCCCTCGAAGACGGCGACCGCCTCCTTCGTGTGGCGGTCCAGGCGGATCCGGACGAAGACCGTGATCGGCAGGCCGAAGGCGACCTGGTCGACCATGGCCGTGTAGCCGCGGATCAGGCCGGCCTCCTCCAGGCGCCGCACCCGGCGCAGACAGGGCGACGGGGACAGCCGTACCCGGTCGGCGAGGTCCTGGTTGGACAGCCTTCCGTCGGCCTGCAATTCGCGGATGATCTGAAGATCGACTGCGTCCATCACCCCTCCTCGGCTCCTTCTTGGCAGATCCTGCCTCAAACGTATGTCCGAGAGGCAGAACTGGCAATCGGCTGCCCCGGCAAAAGACCTAGCGTTGCTCCATGGCCGAAACCGGCCCCCCGAGGCTGGAGGAGCCCCCTTGGTCACCACGAATGCCGGACCCGCGACGGCGACCCCGCCGGCCGCCCGCGCCGCCGGCCTCCCGCGCCTGTCCCCGCAGGCGAAGGGCACCCTGGCACTGGTCGTGACCGTGCTGATCTGGGCCGCCTTCGCACTCAGCGCCCGGGCCCTGAGCTCCTCCTCCCTGCTGCCCGCAGACGCGGCCCTGCTGCGCTTCGGCGTCCCGCTGCTCGTCCTGGCGCCCGCGCTGTGGCGGCGCCGCCGGCGGATCGCCGCCGTCCGCCCGGCCACCGCGCTCAAGATCGCCTGTGGGGCCGGGGTGCCGTTCTTCCTGGCCGCGATGTACGGCGGCTCGCTGACCTCGGCGGCGTTCGTCGGCTCCATCGTCCCCGGGATGGTCCCGCTCTTCGTCTCCGCCCTGATGGTCGCCGGCGGCCGGGGCGCGCCCCGGGGCACGCAGGCGGCCGGCCTCGGGCTGATCGCGGTCGGCGTGGTCGCCCTGGTCTGGCGCTACGTCGTCCCGCTGAACACGCAGGTGCTGGCCGGCGCGGGCATCCTGCTCGTCGCGAGCGGGCTGTGGGCCCTGTACACGGTCGGGCTGAAGGAAGTGGACCTCGATCCCGTCGGATCGATCGGCCTGCTGTGCCTGCCCTCGTTCGCGGTGATGGCGCTCCTGGTCCTGACCGGGGTGCTGCCCACCGGCCTGGCCTCGGCCGCGGGGAGCGACATCGCCCTGTTCCTGGTCGTTCAGGGGCTGGGGGTCGGCCTGTGCGCGGGCCTGCTGTACGCCTTCGCCATCCGCAGCCTCGGCGCGGAGCGCAGCTCCACCGTGGGCAGCCTCAGCCCGGTCGCCGTGGTGCTGCTCGCCATCCCCCTGCTCGGCGAGTCGCCGACCGCCGCCGTGCTCGTCGGCGTACCCCTCATCACCGCGGGCGTCGCCCTCGCCAACCGGCGCCCGCGCAACCGCCCCCTCCCCCGCATCCAGCCCGAGGTTCCCGATCATGCTTGAGCTCCTCCTCCCGCCACCCGTCGACCCGCTGTGGGACCTCACCGAGGCCTACGGCGCCGACGCCCGGCCCGAGCGCCTGAACCTCGTGCTCGGCGTCTACCGCGACCAGACGGGCGGCACCCCGGTCATGGCGGCCGTGCGCGAGGCCGAGATGCGCCTGGCGGAGCGCTCGGCCTCCAAGGAGTACCGGGGGCTCTCCGGCAACGCCGCCTTCAACCGGGCGATGCTGTCGCTGGTCCTGGGCCCCGGCGGCGCGGCCGAGCGGGCCGTTGCCGTCCAGACCGTCGCGGGCAGCGGCGCGCTGCGGCTGCTGGCCGATCTGATCTGCCGGACCCGGCCGGGCACGACGGTGTGGATCAGCGACCCGGCGTACGTCAACCACCGGCCCATCCTGGAGGCCGCCGGGCTGACCGTGCGTACGTACGGCTGGCTCGACGCCGAGGGCCGCTCCGACACGGCGGGAATGCTGCGCGACCTCGGCGGGGCGCGGCGCGACGACGTCGTCCTGCTCCAGGGCTGCTGCCACAACCCGACCGGGGTCGACCCGTCCGCGCAGGCCTGGGAGGCCGTGGCCGAGCTCGCCGCCGAGCGCGGCTGGGTGCCGTTCGTGGACCTCGCGTACCACGGGCTCGGCGACGGCCTGGAGGCCGACCTGGCGGCCACGCGGCTGCTCGCGGAGCGGGTGCCGGAGATGCTCGTCGCCATCAGCTGTTCGAAGAACTTCGGGCTGTACAGCGACCGGACCGGCTGCGCCGTCGTACTCGGCGCCTCGCGGCAGTCGCTGCGGCACGTGGAGACGGCGCTGCAGAACGCGGCCCGCACCCTCTACTCGATGCCGCCGGAGCACGGGGCCGCGGTGGTGACGGCGATCCTCGATGACGACGGACTGCGAGCCCTGTGGCGCGCCGAGCTGGACGGGATGCGGGCCCGGATCGAAGACAACCGGCGTGGGCTGACCGCGGAACTGACCGCTCTGGGGTGCGGCGCGCAGGCCGATGTGCTGGCGCGGCAGAAGGGGATGTTCTCGATGCTTCCGCTGACCGCACGCCAGATGCTGCGGCTGCGCAGCCGGTTCGCCATCTACGGGACGACGGCCGGGCGGGTCAACATCGCGGGGATCCCGGCGCACCGGGTCCCCTGTCTCGCGCAGGGCGTCGCGGCGGTCCTGGACGAGGGCGCCGAGTAGCCCCGGCGTCCGCCCGCGGCGCCCCCGGATCAACCCCGCCCAACACCTGACATTCCATCAGGTCATCCGTCCCGGACTCTTGACTCTGTTACCGCCGGTAGCCATTCTCGTCGCAATGCCTGCGCGGGACATGACAATCAGCCGACTCCCTCAGCCGGTATGCGTCCTCGACCGCGCCATCCACCGACCGATGACGTGAGTGATGACCATGACCCGAGCCCCGCACCGAAGGCGCAGGCCCCTCGCGCTGCTCGCCCTTCTCCTCGCCATGGTGGCCATGGCCCTCGGCCCCGCGCCCGGCGCGGCCGCCGAGGGCGATGCCGGCTGGTGGAACCCCACCGCGCGACCCGCGCCCGACTCCCAGATCAACGTCACGGGCGAGCCGTTCAAGGGCACCGACGCCCAGGGACAGGTCCGGGGCTTCGTCGACGCCCACGACCACATCATGTCCAACGAGGGCTTCGGCGGCCGGCTCATCTGCGGCAAGGCGTTCTCCGACCTGGGGGTGGCCGACGCCCTCAAGGACTGCCCCGAGCACTACCCCGACGGCTCCCTCGCGATCTTCGACTTCATCACCAAGGGCGGGGACGGCAAGCACGACCCCACCGGCTGGCCGACGTTCAAGGACTGGCCCGCCCACGACTCCCTCACCCACCAGCAGAACTACTACGCCTGGATCGAGCGCGCCTGGCGCGGCGGCCAGCGCGTCCTCGTCAACGACCTCGTCACCAACGGGGTGATCTGCTCGGTCTACTTCTTCAAGGACCGCAGCTGCGACGAGATGACCGCCATCCGCCTGGAGGCGCAGAAGACCTACGACATGCAGGCCTTCATCGACAAGATGTACGGCGGCCCGGGCAAGGGCTGGTTCCGGATCGTCACCGACTCCGCGCAGGCCCGCGACGTCGTCCAGCAGGGCAAGCTGGCCGTGGTCCTGGGCGTGGAGACCTCCGAGCCGTTCGGCTGCAAGCAGATCCTGGACGTCTCCCAGTGCAGCAAGGCGGACATCGACCGCGGCCTCGACGAGCTGTACCGGCTCGGCGTGCGCAGCATGTTCCTCTGCCACAAGTTCGACAACGCCCTGTGCGGGGTCCGCTTCGACGAGGGCGCCCTGGGAACGGCGATCAACGTCGGACAGTTCCTGTCCACCGGAACCTTCTGGAAGACCGAGCAGTGCACCGGCCCGCAGCACGACAACCCGATCGGCCTGGCCCCGGCGCCCTCGGCGCAGAAGGAGCTGCCGGCGGGCGTGTCGGTCCCCTCGTACGCGGCCGACGCGCAGTGCAACACCCGCGGTCTCACCGACCTCGGTGAATACGCCGTGCGCGGCATGATGAAACGCAAGATGATGCTCGAAGTCGACCACATGAGCGTCAAGGCCGCGGGCCGGGCCTTCGACATCCTCGAATCCGAGTCCTACCCGGGCGTGATCTCCTCGCACAGCTGGATGGACCTGGGCTGGACCGAACGCCTCTACAAGCTGGGCGGGTTCGCCGCCCAGTACATGAACGGCGCCGAGGGGTTCAGCGCCGAGGCCGCGCGCACGGACGCGCTGCGCGAGAAGTACCACGTGGGCTACGGGTACGGCACCGACATGAACGGGGTCGGCGGCTGGCCCGGCCCGCGCGGCGCCGACACCCCGAACCCGGTGAAGTACCCGTTCCGCAGCACCGACGGCGGCTCCGTCATCGACAGGCAGACCACCGGGCAGCGCACCTGGGACCTCAACACCGACGGCGCCGCGCACTACGGCCTCGTCCCCGACTGGATCGAGGACATCCGGCTCGTCGGCGGCCAGGGTGTCGTGGACGACCTCTTCAAGGGGGCCGAGTCCTACCTGCGCACCTGGGGGGCGTCCGAGCAGCACAAGGCCGGCGTCAACCTCGCCGCGGGCGCGCCCGCCTCGGCCAGCTCCGCCGAGTGGAACCCGTTCGTCAGCTACGCGCCCGGCCGGGCCGTGGACGGGGACACGGGCACCCGCTGGGCGAGCGACTGGAACGACGACCAGTGGCTGCGGATCGACCTCGGCTCCCCCGGCCTCGTCAAGCGCGTCACCCTCGACTGGGAGCGCGCGTACGGCAAGTCGTACCGGATCGAGGTCTCGACGGACGACGTGAACTGGCAGACGGCGTGGTCCACGACCACCGGCGACGGCGGCCTGGACACGGCGCGGTTCGCCGGGGTCCCGGCCCGGTACGTACGCATCCACGGAGCGGGGCGCGGCACGCAGTGGGGCTACTCCCTGCACGAAGTCGGCGTCTACAGCAGCTGACGGCCCAAGCGGCGCCCGTGGGCCGGGGCCGTCGGGATCGGCTCGTCCGATTCCGACGGCCCCGGCCCCGGCCGTACCTCCGCCCGTACGAAGGGAACCGATTCCGCATGGCACGGATGCCGTTGGCACAGCGGCGCAGGCAGCTGACCGAGGCCGCGATCCGCGCGATGGCCCGCGACGGCGTCCCCCGGACGACGACCCGGTCGATCGCCGCCGAGGCGGGCGTGTCGCTGAGCGTCTTCCACTACTGCTTCGACTCCAAGCAGGCGCTGCTCGAATCGGTCATCGAGACGATCACCGAGCACTATCTGGCGGTGGTCAAGGAGGCGATCCTGCCGCGCGCCACCCTCCGCGAGACCGTCCGGGCCGGCTTCCAGGCCTACTGGGACCACGTCCGCGCCCACCCCGCCGAGCACATGCTCACGTACGAGCTCACCCAGTACGCCCTGCGCGAGCCGGGGTTCGAGCACCTGGCGCGGCGCCAGCACGAGCTGTACTGCGCGACGTACGCGGAACTGATCGAGCAGGTCCACCTCGGCATGGGGACCGGACTGCGCGTCCCCGTCCCCGTGCTGGCCCGCTACCTGGCGGCGATGACGGACGGGCTGACCCTGAACTTCCTCGTGCTCGGCGACGCGGCCGCGGCGGCGGCGATCCTCGACATGGTGTCCGACCACGTGGCCGGCCTCGTCCACGACGACCGGCTGCTGCCGTCCTCGGGGCCCCTCCGCCCCTGAGGGCCGCGCACGCTCACCTCAGTGCCGCGCACGCTCACCCGAGGACCGGGTGCGCCTCCGGGTGGGCGTTCCACCACGCGCGGTGGAACGGGTTGTTGTCCACGTTGGCCAGGTACGCGCCGGCCGCCGCGCGGTAGAGGGAGTCCGCCTGGCCGGCGGAGACCGCCGAGCGGTTCCAGGCGAGCCGGATACGGCCCGTGATCGGGGTGCCGAGCAGCGGGCGCATCACCGTGCCCTCCACCGCCGGGGCCGTGGGCTGGGTGAGCGAGATGGCCCGGCCCGCCGCCACCAGGTCGTGCCGCATCTTGCGGTCGGTGATCCGGTGGCGCAGGGAGGGGGCGAAGCCGGCCTTCGCGCAGGCCTCGACCAGCGCTTCGGGGCCGCCGTCGTCGTCCTCCACCAGGGTCATCCACTGCTCGCCGGCCAGTTCGGCGAGGTCCAGGACCTCCCGCCCCGCCAGCGGGTGCCGGGTGGACATCCGGATGCAGAAGGGCTCCTTGGGCACCAGGGTCCGGGCCAGGGTTCCCTGGGGCAGCGCGACCTCGTGGTCGTTGACCTCGCCGTACACGATGACGTCGAACCGGCCCGCTCCGAGCATCCGTACGAGCGCGGTCACCGAATGCTCCACGTCCACGGTGATCTCCCGCCCGGACAGGGTCAGGTCGGTCCGCGCGAGCAGTCCGTCGATCAGGACGAGCAGGATGCAGCCGAGGCGCAGCGGGGCGTCGGTCGCCATCGCGCGGGTCTCGGCGCCGAGGGTCTCCATCTCGGTGAGCACGCGGCGCGCCTTGGCCAGGACGAACTGGCCCAGCGGGGTGGGCTCCACCCCGCTCCGGCCGCGGACGAAGAGCTCGCCGCCCGTGACCCGCTCGATCCTGCGCAGCTGCGCGGAGAGCGCGGGCTGGGAGACCCCCAGCCGCCGGGCCGCGCCACCGAGACTGCCGGACTCCGCTATCTGGCACACGGCTTGCAGATGCCTCAACTCCAGCTGCATTCACGCAGCTTACGCAGCGTGACCCCACGGCACCATAACGCGGACCTTATGCGCGCAGGTATGTCCCAATCTCGCCATGTCCACGCTCATACTCGGCGCCAGCACCCACCCGTAGTACCCCCCACACACGATCGGAGTGGACTCTTGCAGCCCACCAGATGGATGGCCTCCGTGGCGGCCATGGCGCTGACCGCGGGCCTCGCCGGCACGCTGGCCACCGCCGCGTCCGCCTCACCACAGGCCCAGCCCCCCGCACCCTCCCCGCAGGCCAAGTCCGCCGAGCGCGCGGTAGCCGCCGCCGACGCGGCGGTCCGCAGCGGCCTGGACACCCTGGTCAACTCGCCCCAACAGCAGTACGACCGGCGCCTGGTCACCCCCTGGGTGCAGGACCTGTACTCCGTCTCCTACGAGCGCAGCTATCGCGGCCTGCCGGTCGTCGGCGGCGACGCGGTCGTCCTCGCCGACGGCGAGGGCCGCGTACGCGCCGTCCAGTCGGCCTCCGCCACCGCGATCGACGTGGCGACCACCCCCTCCGTCACCGCGAAGGCGGCGGAGGCCGTCTCGCGTGCGGAGCTGGCCAAGGTCGACGAGGTGCGGGGCAGCCGGCTCGTCGTGAAGATCAAGGACGACAAGCAGGTCCTCGCCTGGGAGACCGTCCTCTCCGGCAGCACCAGGACCGCGCCCAGCAAGCTGCACGTGTTCGTGGACGCCCGCACCGGCAAGGTCGTCGACCGCCACGACGAGGTCGTCGCCGGCAGCGGCTCCAGCAAGTGGAACGGCCCGAACCCGCTCACCGTCGACACCACCGCCTCGGGCGGCTCGTACTCGCTGCGCGACCCGAACCGGCCCGGTCTGAGCTGCGCCGACTACAGCACCGGCAGCGTGTTCACGAAGTCCTCGGACTCCTGGGGCACGGGCAACGCGACGTCCAAGGAAACCGGCTGCACGGACCTGATGTTCGCCGCCCAGAAGCAGTGGGACATGCTGAGCCAGTGGCTGGGCCGCAACGGCGTCAGCGGCAACGGCCGCAGCTTCCCCGGCAAGGTGGGCCTGGGCGACCTCAACGCCTACTGGGACGGCAGCTCGGTCACCATCGGGCACAACAGCGCCAACGAGTGGATCGCCGGGATCGACGTGGTGGGCCACGAGTACGGGCACGCCATCGACTCCAACACCCCCGGCGGCACCAGCGGCCAGGAGTCCGGTCTCGGCGAGGGCACCGGCGACATCTTCGGCGCGCTGACCGAGGCGTACGCGAACGAGCCGGCGCCGTACGACACACCGGACTACACCGTCGGCGAGATGATCAATCTCCAGGGCCGGGGGCCGATCCGGAACATGTACAACCCGCCGGCCGTCAACAACGACCCGGCCTGCTACAGCTCCGCGATACCCGGCACCGAGGTGCACGCGGCCGCCGGGCCCCTGAACCACTGGTTCTACCTGCTGGCCGAGGGCAGCAACCCGGGCGGCGGCAAGCCGAGCAGCCCCACCTGCAACCAGTCCACGGTCACCGGCGTCGGCGTGCAGACCGCCGGCAAGATCTTCTACGGCGGGATGCTGCTCAAGACCAGCAGCATGTCCTACAAGAAGTACCGCACGGCGACCCTCAGCTCCGCCAAGTCGCTCGACCCGGCCACCTGCAACCTGTTCACCAGGACCAAGGCCGCCTGGGACGCGATCAGCGTGCCCGCCCAGTCGGGCGACCCGACCTGCACCCCGAGCGGGCAGAACGACGACTTCTCGATGGCGCTGAACCCGTCCTCGGGCACCGTCCAGCAGGGCGCCTCGGTCACCACCACCGTGAGCACCAGCACCACCACCGGCCAGGCGCAGCAGGTGACGCTCACCGCCACCGGCCTGCCGTCCGGGGTGAGCGCCTCCTTCAACCCGGCCACCGTGCAGTCCGGCCAGTCCTCGACGCTGACCCTGTCCGCCACGGCCAACTCGGCGCCCGGCTCCTTCACCGTCACGGTCAAGGGCCAGGGCCCGAGCCTCGCGCACACCGTCGACTACGCGCTCAACGTCGGCAGCACCCAGCCCGGGAACGACCCGCCGAACATCAACGTGGCCAACGTCCAGGCGCATCTGACCCAGCTGAACACCATCGCCTCGCAGAGCGGCGGCAACCGCCGGGCGGGCAGCGCCGGTTACACCCAGTCCGTGGCGTACATCAAGGGCAAGCTGCAGGCGGCCGGCTTCACCGTCACCGAGCAGAACTGCACCTCGTGCACCTACCCGTCCAACAACCTGATCGCGGACTGGCCCGGCGGTCCGGCCGACCAGACCGTCATGTTCGGCGCCCACCTCGACAGCGTCTCGGCGGGCCCGGGCATCAACGACAACGGCTCGGGCTCCGCGACCCTGCTGGAGAACGCGCTCGTCCTCGCGCAGAAGAACCCCACCCTGACCAAGCACGTGCGCTTCGCCTGGTGGACCGACGAGGAGCAGGGCCTGAACGGCTCGGAGTTCTACGTGGGCCGGCTCAGCAGCGCCGAGAAGGCGGCCATCAAGGGCTACTACAACTTCGACATGGTCGGCTCGCCCAACGGCGGCTACTTCATCAACAACCTCGACTCGACCACGGCCGCGCCGCTCAAGGCGTACTGGGCCTCGCTGAACCTCGCCCCCGAGGAGAACACCGAGGGCCAGGGCCGCAGTGACGACTACTCCTTCCAGCAGGGCGGCATCCCCACCTCCGGCTACGCGGCCGGCGCCAGCGCCCGCAAGACCTCGGCGCAGGCGACCAAGTGGGGCGGCACCGCGAACGCGGCGTACGACTCCTGCTACCACAGCTCCTGCGACACGGCGAACAACATCAACGCGACGGTGCTGGACCGCAGCGCCGACGGGGTCGCCTACGCGATCTGGAAGCAGGCCGTCGGCGGTGACACCCCGGCGCAGGACTTCTCGATCGGTACCTCTCCGGCCGCCGGCTCCGCCACCCCGGGCACCAGCGTCACCTCCACGGTGAACACCACCACCGTGAGCGGCAGCCCGCAGACGCTCGCCCTGTCGGTCTCCGGCGCCCCGTCCGGGGTGACCGCGACGCTCAGCCCGGCCTCCGTGCAGTCCGGCAGCTCCTCGACGCTCACGGTGCAGGTCGGCGCGGCCACCGCGGCGGGCACCTACACCCTGACCGTCACCGGCACCGGCACGGTCGCCCACAGCACCACCTACACCCTGACCGTCGGCGGCGGCGGGGGTACGTGCACCCCGAAGCAGGTCGTGGTCAACGGCGGCTTCGAGAGCGGAAGCAGCCCGTGGACCGCCACCGCCGGGGTCGTCACCAACCAGTCCGGCCAGGTCTCGCACAGCGGCGCGTACATGGCGTGGCTGAACGGCTACGGCGCCTCGCACACCGACAGCGCATCGCAGTCGCTGGCCCTCCCGGCCGGCTGTGCCACGGCCCGGCTGGCCTTCTACCTCCACATCGACACCGACGAGGACGAGAACGTGGTCTACGACCGGTTCACCGTCTCGGTGGGCGGCCAGACCCTGGAGACCCTGTCCAACCTGGACGCGGCCCCGGGCTACGTGCTCAAGAGCTACGACGTGTCCCGGTTCGCCGGCCAGACCGTCACCCTGACGTTCCAGGGCGTGGAGGACCAGTCCCTCCAGACCTCCTTCGTCGTGGACGACGTCACCCTCCAGGCGAGCTGACGCCCGCCTCCTGATCCGCTCCACGAGCGGCATGCGACCCGGCCCCGCGGCCGGGGCGCGTGCCGCTCGGCCTCGTCAGTAACGACGCGGGGACATGACCTGGGGAACGGCGTCCGGGGCCTCCAGGACACAGCGCGGGACCCCTGGGCCGGGTGTCGCACGTACGGACACCGATGTCGGAGGATCGGTCGGAAGTTCCACCTGCACCGTGACGGGCCGGTCGTGGTGCGTCGTTCCGTGCCCGGTCTCCTTGCCGTCGACCAGGATCTCCACCTCGACGTGGCGGCCGGTCTCGACGGTGGCGCTGACGGAGTGCCCCGCATGATCGATGTGGAAGTGATGGCGTCGTCTCATGAGATCGCCTCCGTCGGGGCACTGCGGACAGCCCCCCGTCCAGCGTAGCCGCGGGCGGCGCCGACGGCAGGTCGGCCGGGGGGCGGCCGGGCAGCCGGGCTTCCCCGGGGGGAGCGTTTTGGTTCCGGGGGCCGATCCTCAATACGATCCGGCGATGATCACAAGAAAATGGGTGGCGGCCGGGGCCTGCGGCCTGTTGGCCACTCTGGCGGTCGGGCTCTTCCCGGCGAATGCCGCCGCCGGTGAACCGGTGGCGAAGGAGTCCCCCAAGGTCGAGCTGGTCCTCGACGTCAGCGGCTCGATGCGGGCGACCGACATCGACGGCAAGTCCCGGATGGCCGCGGCGAAGCAGGCGTTCAACGAGGTACTGGACGCCACGCCGGACGAGGTACGGCTCGGGATACGGACCCTGGGGGCCACCTATCCCGGTGACGACCGGCAGCTCGGCTGCAAGGACACCAAGCAGCTCTACCCGGTCGGCAAGCTCGACCGGACCGAGGCGAAGACGGCGGTGGCCACCCTGGCCCCCACCGGCTGGACGCCGATCGGGCCGGCCCTGCTGGGCGCGGCCGAAGACCTCAAGGGCGGTGACGCCACCCGGCGGATCGTGCTCATCACCGACGGCGAGGACACCTGTGCCCCGCTCGACCCGTGCGAGGTGGCCCGTGACATCGCGGCCCAGGGCATCCACCTCGTCATCGACACGCTCGGGCTCGTCCCCGACGCCAAGACGCGCAACCAGCTGATCTGCATCGCCGAGGCCACCGGCGGCACCTACACCTCGGTCCAGCACACCGCCGAACTCTCCGGCCGCGTCAAGCAGCTGGTGGACCGGGCGGCGACCCCGGTCGTCACCCCGGTGGCGACCGAGGGCGCCAAGCAGTGCGCCGGCGCGCCGCAGCTCGGGGCGGGCCTGTACACCGACCGCGAGACGTTCGGCGAGCACCGCTGGTACCGGGTGGACGTCAAGCCCGGCCAGGAGCTGCGCGCTTCGGTGAGCATCGGCGCCGACCGCGCCGTCAGCAACGACTACGGGGTCATGCTGCGCGCGACGACCGTGCACGGACGGGAGATCGTCCGCGGCTCGGAGGCGGGCGACGGACGCACCGACATGATCTCGACCGGTCTGCGCTACCCGAAGGCCGAACTCGACGACTCCGACGCGGACAAGAACGGTGACGGCAAGCCGGCGGTGGAGACCGTCTGTCTGCAGGTCAGCAACTCCTTCTCGGCGCCCGCCTCGGTCAAGACCACGCCGGGCCTGCCCGTCGAGCTCACCATCGACGTGGTCGACGGACCCGACGACGCGTCCGACGCGGCGGCGTTCGGTCTCGGCCGCGGCTGGTGGCTGCTCGGCGTGCTGGTGCTCGCCGGTCTCGTCGCCGGTCTGCTGTGGGGCTGGATCTCCCGCTGGCGTATCTCGGTCTGGAGGACCAACTGATGCGTACCGTACGCATACTGACCGCCGCCGCCCTCGCCGCAGGCGGTGTGCTCGGCATGGCGGGCGCCGCCCTGGCGGACACCCCGTCGGCGAGCGCGAGCGCCGGTGCGAGCCCGGGCGGCAAGGCCTCCGGGCCGACCGAGGCGGGCACGGCCTTCCGTACCGCCACGGCGATCCAGCCGGGCCAGCGGGCCACGGCCGACGCGTCCACCGGTGACTACCTGTACTGGGCGGTCCCGCTGGACTCGGGGCAGCGGGCCACCGTCAAGGCCACGGTGAAGCTGCCTCCGGCGGCGAACCGGCACGGGGCCTCGACCTGGCAGCTCGACGTCTACGACGGGCTGCGCCGCCGCCAGGCGTGCACGTACGGCACGCAGCAGGCCGCGGCGGCCAAGGAGGCCGCCTCGGTCGAGCTGTCCTGCACCCTGCGCACCGTGCGCCCGGGTGCGGAGCCCTGGGCCAACGACCCGCTGCCCGGCAGCTACTACGTCCGTCTGACGGTCGTCGGCGTGGCGGAGGAGGACCTCGGTCTTCCGGTACGGGCCGAGGTCGAGGTCTCCACCCGCGACACGGGAGGCGCCTTCGCGGTGGACGGCGCCCTCGCGGCACCGCTCGTACCCGGCATCGGCAAGACCGTGCAGGCGGGTTCGGGCAGTTCGGCCCCGCAGCCGGCGGCCGTCGGCGAGCCGGCCGACGGCTGGTCCGGCGGCCGGTGGTCCGACCGCTGGGTCTGGACGGCGGCGGGCGGACTGCTCGGCGCCCTCGCCGGCATCTTCGGGTACTCCCTCACCCGCGGCGGCGGCCGCCCCTCCCGGGTACCGCCCCGCGCCTGACGGCCACGGCGGCCACGGCGCCCTGCCGTGGCCGCCGCAGCACACTCCCCAGGGGCACGGCCCTCAATAGCCCGCCTCCGCGCGGCCCGCGTCCGCCGAAATGTCCAGCCGGCCCGGCGCGGCGGGGTCGTCCATACCGGGCGCGACGTCACAACGGCCCGCCCCGGCACGGGCCGTGACCCGGAAGCGGGTGTCCGCGGGCACGGTGAGCCGGAGCCGACCCGCACCCGCCCGGGCGGTGACCCGCTCCGGAGGGGCGGCGAACCGGGCGACGGCCGAGCCCGCCCCGGCCCGGATCTCGGCCCGCGGCGAGCTGAGCCCCGAGGCTTCGAGCGAGCCCGAGCCCACGCTCGCCCGCAGCGGTCCGCGCAGCGCGCTCAGCCGGAGCGTCCCGGCACCGACCTCGGCGTCGACGGCGCCGCCCAGCCCGCTGATCACCACCGTGCCGGAGCCGGCCGTCACCTTCACCGGGATGCCGGCGGGCACGGTGACGCCCAGATCGACCGAGCAGCCGATGCCCGATGTCACGAGGTCCCCGACCGCGGGGCAGTGCGGCGTCAGCTTCAGGGTGTCGCCGAGCCAGCTCTCCTCGATCTTCGGGGCGGCCACCGACCAGCGCGTCTCGGCCCGGTAGACCACCTGTCCGTCGGAGCGGGGGGTGAGGCGTACGTCGGCACCGCCCGCGTCGATCTCCACGGCGGACACCGGCCGTTCGCCGCTGCCGCCGCTCAGCGTCCCGCTCTCGCTGGAGGTGTACGACCAGACCTGCCAGGCGGCGGGGGCGAGGACCGAGGCGGCGCTCAGGGCCGCGGCAGCGATCCACGCCGTGCGCCGGGGACGCGACCCGCCCGGGCGTCCGCCCCCGCTCACGAGGCACCGTCCAGGAAGCGCAGGACCGCGAGCACCCGTCGGTGGTCGCCGTCGGCCTGGGGCAGGTCGAGCTTGGCGAGGATGTTGTTGATGTGCTTGGCGACCGCGCTCTCGCTGACGACGAGCTGCGCCGCGATCCCCGCGTTGGAGCGCCCCTCGGCCATCAGCGCGAGCACCTCCCGCTCGCGCGGGGTGAGCCGCTCCAGCGGGTCGAGGCCCCCGCCCCGGCGCAGCAGCAGCTGCGAGACGACCTGCGGGTCGAGGGCGGTGCCGCCGGCCGCGACCCGCCTGACGGCGTCGATGAACTCCTCGACGTCGGCGACCCGCTGCTTGAGCAGGTACCCGATGCCGCCCGCCCGGCCGGCCAGCAGATCGGCGGCGTAGCGCTCCTCCACGTACTGCGACAGCAGCAGGACCGAGGTCCCGGGACACTGTTGACGGATCATCAGGGCGGCGCGTACGCCCTCGTCGGTGAATCCGGGCGGCATGCGGACGTCGACCAGCGCGAGGTCGGGCTCGTGCGCGGCCACAGCGGCGAGCAGTCCCTCGGCGTCCCCCGTCTCGGCGGCCACCTCGAACCCGGCCATTTCGAGGACCTTGACCAGTCCTATTCGCAGCAGGACCGAGTCCTCGGCGATCACAGCCCGCACGGCAGCTCCACAGTCACGACGGTCGGGCCCCCGAGGGGGCTGTTGATCAGGATGGTTCCGTCGACCGACCCTACGCGTTTGCGCAGGCCCACCAGCCCGGTGCCCCGGGCCGGGTCCGCGCCGCCCACCCCGTCGTCGGTGACGGTGATGCGCAGCGTGTCGGCGTCCCGGCGGGCCTCCACGCGGCAGCGGGAGGCCTTGGCGTGCTTGGCCACGTTGGCGAGGGCTTCGGAGACGACGAAGTAGGCGACGGCCTCGACGGTGGGGCCGGGCCGGTGCGCCAGCTCCACGGTCAGTTCGACGGGCAGGGGTGCCCGGGCCGCGATCCCGGAGAGGGCCGCGTCGAGTCCGCGGTCCTCCAGGACCGCCGGATGCAGGCCGCGTACGAGGCTGTTGAGCTCCTCGATGGCCTCCTTGGCCTCCCGGTGGGCCTCGTCGATCACCGCCTTCGCCTCGGGCGGCAGATCGGTGAGCGTGGCCCGGGCGATGCCGAGGTTCATGGCGAGGGCGACCAGGCGCTGCTGGGCGCCGTCGTGCAAGTCCCGTTCGATCCTGCGGCGTTCGAGGTCTGCGGCGTCGAGGACCCCGGCCCGGCTCTCGGCCAGGTCCTCGACGCGGCGTTCCAACTCCTTGGCCCGGTTGGGTCCGAGGAGGGAGGCCGCGGCGAAGGCGTCGAGCCGGGCCAGGGCGGCGGCCAGCCACGGGGTGGCGAGCAGCAGCAGAGCGCCGAGCACGGTGGCGGTGTCGTAGGCCCGGGTCCAGCCCGGGTACGCCTCCTCGACGGGCAGCAGCCACGACCATCCGTACACAGTGGCCCCGGCGAACCCGCACGCCCAGGCGAGGACGATCAGCGCCCCGCCCACCCCCGCGAGCGGGCTGACCAGCAGGTGGTACCCGTACTGCCGCCAGGTCGACTCGGAGCGCAGCCGTTCGAGCAACGCCCGCGGACGCAGCGGCCGGTGCCCGTACGCGACGGCCGGAATCTCCCGCTCCAGCAGCTCCCGGAACCGGCTGCGCTGGAGCCGGGTGAGCAGCGGGGTCAGGAGCAGCAGCGCGAGCAGCGTGAGCGGGGCGGCTTTGAGGAACACCAACGCCGATACGGCGGGCAGGGCCATCGGGATCGCGGCGGCGGTGAACGCGGTGCTGCGCCAGGCCCACGCCGACCAGGGCGCGTGGTCGGCGATCCAGCGTGTGGTACGCCTCAGCGCCCCGGAAAGTCCCATGCCCGTACGGTAATCGCACTGGTCAGAGCCGCTCCATCACCCTGGTGCCCGGTCGGGGGTGTAGCCAGTGCCACCCCCGGTTCGGACGGTGCCGCTACTGATTCCCGTCCCCCGCGCGACCAGAGTGATCGTCGTACCCGGAGGACGGACCACCGGGGCCGGAAGGAGCTCCACCGCCATGACCCTCGTCGCCCCGCGCTTCCAGGCCCGCCGCACGCCCTGGCCCCGGCCGGCCACGCTGCTCACCGGCGCCGGGGTGGCGCTGCTGCCGTGGATGGTGGTGCTGGCGAAGACGCTGCCGCAGACCGCGGAGGTCGCGAACTGGTCCACCGCCTGGATCGGGCTGGACGCCCTGCTGGCCGCGGGACTGAGCGGTACGGGTCTGCTGCTCAGGCGCCACGATCCCCGCGCGGCTCCCTTGGCCGCCGCGACGGCCGCGCTGCTGCTGATGGACGCCTGGTTCGACGTGACGACCTCGGCTCCGGGCGGCGCCCGGGCGACGGCCCTGGCCCTGGCGGTGTGCGCGGAGCTGCCGCTCGCGGCGGTCTGCGCGGCGGTGGCGACCCGCCGCCCGGTGCTCTAGCGCCGGAAGGGCGGGGATGACCGATGCGTCGAGCCCGTCGCCCCCCGGAGTGCCCGCTCCGCGCCGCCCCCGCCCGTGGTCCGGCGCACCGGCGGACCGCGTGACCGACCGAGAGAGCAGGTACATCCGCATGCGTCCGTCGGCCCGTATCACCAGCGTCCTCGCCGGCTTCGTCCTCGCCGCCGGGGGTGCCCTCTTCGCCGCCCCGGCCGCCACCGCCGCCCCCACCGGCGTCCAGGAGTGCGAGCAGTACCTCGTACAACACGGCAAGCAGGTCACGGACGGCGTGGGGCAGGCGTGCTACGAGGGCCAGATCGGCAACCAGACCAGCTGCGCCGCGAGCCTCCAGGCGGTCGGCGTCTCCGCGAACGACGCGAGCGGGGCCTGCCGCGCGGCTCACTGAGGGGTGGCCGCCGCCGAGGAGACCGGATGGCCGTCGGCGTCGGTGGGTTCCATCTGCGTGGAGAACCTGGAGATGAACACGTCGAAGAGGCCGTCCGGGCGCCGGGTGAGCGTGGCCCCGTCCTGCCAGATGCCGTTGTCAGGCCACCACTGGCTGCCGTACGGGTCACCCTGGTTCTGGTGGATGTTGTGCATGCCGAGCCCCTCGTCGAAGGGTTCGCCGAAGACCAGGACCGGCCGGCCCACGACGAGGATCGGCTCCAGCGCCTGCGAGGCCTCCAGGTACGAGCCCGAGATCCAGGGCCGGGGCGGGTTGAACCGGTCGAGGATCCGCTGGAACCACTGCGGCGGGTGGCCGCCGAGCAGACAGCCGGGCCGGTCCGCGAGCGCCGGGTGCCGGAGGTAGTCGAGCGCGCCCGATCCGGAGGTCCGGGCGAGGTCGTGGTACCCGGGCGCCGGCGAGGCGACGGGGTCGAGCACCGAGGCGTGGAGGGTGAAGACCTTCCACTGGACCCCGATCGTGGAGTGCTTGCTGTCCACGTCGATGGCGCATTCGTAGCGGCCGGCGGGCGCGTCGACCTCCAGGTGGACGTGGAACCAGCGGCCCTGGTCGTCGGGCCGGTCACGAAAGTGGCGGTGCAGGGTTCCGGACAGCACTCCGTAGTTTTCGAGCGGCATGCCGCCAGTGAACCACCCGGTCCGCACGGCGGCGCGCGCCCGCAAGCGTGTCCCGGTGATCTCGCCACCCATGGCGAACACTTGACGGAACGTTGACTCCATCGGGAGTGAGCCGCACCGGGCCCGGTGGCTACCGTCCCTGCCATGCCCCTACCTCCTCCCCTCCCGGTCCTCCCGTACCGCAAGCCGACCCGTGGGCGCGACTACTGGGTACTGGACGACGTACTGCCGGACCCGGACGCCGTACGGGATCGCTGCCTGGCCAAGGACGACTGGACCGAGGGCTATCCGCACAAGCCCGAGAGCTGGCCGGGGCTGCGCGCGATGCCGGGTCTGGAGCCCGATGAACTGGCCCTGGTGGAGCGGCTGGTGCGCAAGTCCACCGGCGCACCGAAGATCTGGGCCGAACGGCCAGCGGGCGGCGGAACGTTCAACCACAACTGCGTCCAGGTCGTCGGCGAGGGCGAGAGCGAGCCGCGCCCGCACACCGACTCGCGGAGCCTGTGCCGCTACGCCGCCGTGCTCTACCTCAACCCGAAGGTGCCGAAGGACTGCGGGACGAGCTTCTACCGCCAGAGCCTGCCCGGCGGTGCGCTGGGCGGCAACCAGGTGATCGCACCGCACAACAACCTGGTCGACGCACTGGGCACCCGCTTCGTCTCCCCCGAATCCTTCACCGAGGACGTACGGGTCCCCCATCGCGCCAACCGGCTGCTGCTCTACTCCGCGAACCTGATCCACAGCGCCACCGGCTACTGGGGCCAGACCCTGGAGGAGAAGCGGATGACGGCCGTCTTCTTCTGGAAGGCGTAGCCCGGCCGCGGGCCTTGGGCCGCCGGTTCAGCGGCGGGGCGAGGGGACGCGCTCCGCCTCGGGTGCCGGCGGCTGGGCCGGGATCGCGGGGACCGGTTCCGGGTGCGCGGTGTGCCGGCGGATGTCGTGCACGGCTCGGCGCATTCCGGTGCGCAGCCGACGCCCCAAGGGGCGCTCTATGAGCCGGTGCACGAGCCAGGCGAGCGCCACCATGAGCGCGGTGACGCCCAGGACGAGAGGGACGGGCCGCACGTCGTGGCGGAAGTGGTGGATGACCGTCAGCCCGGCCATCATGTGGATCAGGTACAGCGGGTAGGTGACCTCCCCCGCGTGCCGCAGCCAGCGCCACCGGACGCGGTCGAAGGCGCCGAGGGCGATCCCCGCCATGACGAGGAACCCGCAGGCGATGACGACGTGGGCCGGCCAGACGGGCGTCTGCGCGGCGACGCCCCTCCCCAGATTGCTGATCATCCGGCCCTGGACGTAGCTCTGCGCGAGGACGAACTGAAGGCCCGCGATACCCCACAGGACGGCGTTGGGCCCGAAGCGGCGCATGAGGTGGAAGGCGATTCCCGCGATGAAGTACGGCGAAAAGGTCGGGATCGCGAAGAAGGACAGCACTCCGCTGTCAGCGGTGGGTGCCACCACGCCGGCCACGGTCCAGACCGTGCAGAAGACCACGCAGTTCCGGTAGGTGACGCCGCGCAGGACGACCAGCGCGAACAGCGCGTAGAACTTCAGCTCGACGAAGAGGGTCCAGTACGCGTCGTCGATGTGCGGGACCTTGATGCCGCCCTGGAGCATCGACAAGTTGACCACGACGTCACTGAACGCCTTGATCCCGCGCACCTCCGGCCAGGCGAACAGGACGCCGGCCGTGAAGAGGACGGCCGCCCAGTAGGCCGGAAACAGCCGGGCAATGCGGGAAGCGGCGAACTCGCCCACACCTCGGCCCCAGGCGCTCATGCAGATGACGAACCCGCTGACGACGAAGAAGATCTCGACGCCCAGCCAGCCGTAGGCGGCGCAGGTGCTCATGACGGGGAAGACGGTGGCGGCCGGTTCTCCCCAACCACTGTCGAGTGCCAGGTAGTGGTAGCAGACGACACCCAGCGCGGCCACGATCCGGACGCCGTCCAGGGCGGCCAGGCGGGCGCCGCTCCCCGGCACGGCCCCCGGCCCTGGGTGTCCGATGGCTCTCGACGCGCTCATTGCGTTATTGCCGCTTCCGTGTGTGACTGCCCGATGAACGGATTTGATCAACGGGCACCCTACCGGTCGCCCCAACGGCCCACCCCTGTTCGCCGGGCAAGTGTGACGGAAGTCTGACGGAACACCGCCGGGCCTGGCGCGGACGCGGCGTGCGGTGGTCGAATCGGGCCGTGAGCCCAGCACCCGCAGCCGTACCCGCACCCCAGCCACCGGACCCCGACGGTCAGGGCACGCCCGTCGGGCGCCGCCTGGTCCTCGGCATGGTCGGACTCGGCGCCGCCGGGCTGGTCACCGCCCCGTACCTCCAGGGCGGCTTCGATGCCTTCCTCGGCGCGGCCGCGACCAAGGACCCCACCGGCCTCACCGGCCTGCTGCCGAACGGCGGCGGGTTCCGCTACTACTCGGTGGCCTCCTCCGTTCCCGAGCGCGGCCCCGAGAACTACCGGCTCACCGTCGACGGCCTCGTCGACCGCCCCATGACGTACACCCTCGACGCGCTCCGGGCGCTTCCGCAGACCCGCGTCGTACGGGACGTCCAGTGCGTCACCGGCTGGCGGGTTCCCGGCACCCCGTTCGAGGGGGTGCCGCTGGCGCGGCTGCTCGACGCCTCGGGGGTGCGCCCGGAGGCCCGGGCCATCCGCTTCAGCTGCTTCGACGGCACCTACACCGAGTCGCTGACCCTCCCCCAGGCCCGCCGGGACGACGTCATGGTGGCGCTGCGCATGCAGGACAAGCCGCTGAGCCACTCGCACGGCGGTCCCGTCCGGCTGTACGTCGCCCCCATGTACTTCTACAAGTCCGCGAAGTGGCTCTCCGGCATCACCCTCACCCGTGACGTGGAACCCGGCTACTGGGAGGACCTCGGGTACGAAGTCGACGCCTGGGTCGGCCGGTCGAACGGACGCGACGATGCCCCGACCGTCTGATCCGGTACGGCAGCGCGCCGAGCGGATCCACCGGTTCAGCCGCGCCGAGCGGTGGATCCACCGGTCCACCGCCGCGCTGATGGGCCTGTGCGTCGCCACGGCGGCCTGTCTGTACCTGCCTCCGCTCGCCGAGATCGTCGGCCGGCGCCACCTCGTCGTCACCGTGCACGTCTGGTCCGGGCTGCTGCTCGTCGTGCCCTTCCTGCTGGGGCTCGCCTCACGAGCCTTCCGCGCCGATCTGCGGCGCCTGGGCCGGTTCGGGCCGCACGACAGGGTCTGGCTGCGGGCCGCCCTGCGGCGCGACCGGGTGACCAGGCGGCCCGCCGGGAAGTTCAACGCCGGGCAGAAGGTGTACGCGGGCTGGCTGGCCGGGGCGGTACTGGTGATGGCGGGCACCGGCATGCTCATGTGGTGGACCGGGCTCGTACCGCTGGTCCAGCGGACGGCCGCCACCTTCGTCCACGACTGGCTGGCCCTCGCCGTCGCCGTCGTGCTCGCCGCGCACATCGGCAAGGCCCTGGCCGACCCCGAGGCGCGCCGCGGGCTGCGTACCGGCTCGGTAGGCCGTGCCTGGGCCGAGTGCGAGCACCCGCTGTGGCAGCCCGAGCAGGCCGAGCGCCCCGAGGACTGAGGGGCCGGCCCACGCGGATCGCGCGTCGGCCGGCCCGGCGTCAGCCGCCGTCGCGTACCGCGACGATGCCGTTGAAGACGCCTACGTACGCGGTGCCGTCGGGCCCGAGCGTGATCGGCGCCCAGTTGTTGTCGTACAGCGGCCCGGTGCCCGTCAGCTGCCGCCAGCGGCGCTCTCCGGTGCGGAAGTCCACCGCCGTCAGGTACCAGGCGTCGATCCCCCAGGCGTTGGGCTCCTTCTCGTAGAAGTAGAGCAGCCCGTTCGCGGTGGAGAGCTTCGGGACCACGGAGGGCGAGCGGACGGGGCTCTGCCACACCGTGTCGCAGCCGCTGCCGTCGGCGCGGACGTCGATCCGGCTCGCCCCGCCGACGACGGACTTGCCGAGCAGCAGGCTGGTGAGGTTCTCGTAGCCGTAGTTGTTCTCGACGACGATGCTGTTGCCCCAGGTGATCAGGGAGTTGTCGGTGGTCGAGGCACCGCTGCCGAACACCGGGACCTTGCAGACCAGCCGCCGGTCGGCGGGTACCTCCGTGCCCCGCCGGTAGACCAGGACGTTCATCCGGTCGTCGGCGTTGTCGGTGATGGCGACGTAGCCGTCGCCGAAGAGGTCCGGGGTGGTGCCCGAACCCTGGTTCACGGAGCCGGGTTTGGTTCCCGTACCGCGGTCGTACGTCTGGCGCCACTGCACCTCGGGGGTGCCGTCGGCGGCGGCGCGGAAGCTGTAGAGGGCGTGGTCGGAGACGATCGACACACCGTCCTCGGCGACCGAGAAGGAGTTCTGGATCTCCTCGCCCGGCAGGCTGATCGAGCGGATCTGCGAGGTCCGCGGATCCACGGTGCCCACGCGGCCCTGGCGGGTGACCCACCAGATGCGCCCGCTCCAGTCGGGCATCACGGAGGTGACGGGGTCGCAGGTGCCGCTGGGCCGCAGGTTGGTCCAGGTGACGCAGTCGTGCGGGACCTGGCCGGTGAGGTCCCAGTCGTCGTCGACGGCGAACGTCCAGCTGCCGTCCGGCTGCCGCGCGTGCGAGAGGCGCAGGATGTGCTGGCGGGAGTCGGCCAGCACGGCCCGGTCCTGGTCGTCCAGGTAGAAGTAGGCACCGCCCGAGGTGTCCTTGAAGATCCTCGAGAAGTCGAGGGAGGTGATCGCCTCGACCGTCGAGGAACGCTGCGGAAGCTGGTGTTCCGCGAGCGTGGCCAGCGTACGGGGATCGAGGAGCTTGACCTTGAAGCCGGTGAAGGTGCCGCACACCGTGACCAGCCGGCCCCCCGCGTCGAAGGTCGCGGTGGCGCATTCGCCTCCGAGGGCGGCGATCTTCTCGCTGCTCACCTGCGGGTTCCGGCCGAGCGGCCCGGACCAGGGGGAGGTGGCGCTGCCTCCGGCGTCGGAGTGCATGCCGCTGCGGCCGTTGGGCGCGAGGAAGGGGTGCTGGGGCGGGGCATCGCCGGGCAGCGGGACGGCGGCCGCGGGGGCGCCGTCGTAGTGGCTGACCAGGCGGTGGCCGGGGGCCTGGGGTATCTCCGCGGCCTGCGCCGGGGAGATCCCGTACATCGCGGTGAACACGATGAGGGCGGGGACCACGGCGCAGTTCAGCGCTCTTCGGAACATCCGGGCTTCCTCCGTTCTCTTCCGTTGTTGACAGTGCGTATGACGTCGCGCCGCCGCCAGACGCTAGATCGCACGGCCTGAGGAGTCCATGGAGGAGCCGGATGATTCATGAAGGCGCAACAGTTGATCATTTGGCAGCGGACCGGCCGGCTTACGGGCGCAGGCCGGAGACCACCTGGGCCGTGGCCGTCAGACCGTCGTGGATGGTCGCCGCCATGCTGCTGCTCGCGAGGTAGAAGCCGAGCAGTACGCAGACGAGGGCATGGGAGAACTTGAGGCCGCCGCCGCGCATGAAGATCCACGCGAGGACGAGGAGCAGCACGACCACGGAGAGCGAAATCACCATCGATACCTCCTTAGGCGGCGCCATCGTGGCGCAGGAGGGGGTGCCTTCGGGCGAAACCCGTGTCCGCCGTACGGGTGTTGACCGTCCGTGACGGGCGATCAGTGCTTGACGATCTCGTCCCAGTGGGTCGTGCGGTCGCACCAGCGGGCGAGCAGGACCGGATCGTGGCCGACCGCCAGCAGCCCCGCCCCGGTGTCGGCGCGGTACTCCTCGACCACCCCCACCAGGGCGGCCGTGGTGGAGGCGTCCAGCATCGCGGTCATCTCGTCGCAGACCAGCCAGCGCGGGCGCAGTACCAAGGCGCGGGCCAGGCAGGCGCGTTGCAGCTGGCCGTCGCTGACCTCGTGGGGGCGCCGGGCGAGCAGATCCGCGCCGAGGCCGACACGCGCGGCCAACTCGGGGACGGTCTCCTCCACTTCTCTACGTCGGCCCGTTGCCCGGAGGGGTTCTGCGACGAGGTCGCGCAGCCGCAGGCGGGGGTCTGCCGAGAGGCGGGGCTGCTGGAAGACGACGCCGACTTCGACGCGCAGGGAGCGCGGCGCCCGATGGCGGAAGCCGGTCACGGCAGTGCCGCCGAGGGCCACGGTCCCCCGGTCGGGCCGGTGCAGCAGGGCGGCGACCCGGGCGAGGGTGGACTTGCCGCAGCCGCTGGGGCCGAGGAGGCCGAGGGACTCGCCGGGGCGGAGCGTGAGGTGCGCGTCGCGGACGACGGGCTGGCGGCGGTCGTAGCCGGCGGTGATGTCGCGGAGCTCAAGCATGGTGGCAGGCCACCCCTTCGGCGAGCGGGGGCCGCTGCGTAAGGCAGGTCGCGTCGGCGCGGGCGCAGCGGGCGGCGAAGGCGCAGCCGGGCGGGAGCGCGCCGAGTTCGGGCGGGGCGCCGGGGACGGGGGTGAAGGCCCGCTCGGGCAGGGCGTCGAGGAGGCCGCGGGCGTAGGGGTGGCGGGGGCCGGGCACGCCGAAGAAGGCCTCGGCGGGCGCGATCTCCACGATCCGGCCCGCGTACATGACGGCGACGGTGTCGGCGATCCGCTCGGCGGCCGCGAGATCGTGCGTGATCATCAGCAGCGCGCGCCCGGCCTCCCGGGTGTGGGCGCGCAGCTCGTCCACGGTGCGGCGGACGAGGTCTCGGTCGAGGCCGGTGGTCGGCTCGTCGGCGAGCAGCAGGGGGGCGTCGCCGATGAGCGCGAGGGCGGTGGCGGCCCGCTGGGCGAGTCCGCCGGAGAGTTCGTGGGGGTGGCGGTCGAGGTGGGTGGCGGGGAAGGCCGCCCGGCCGGCCGCCGCTTCCGCCCGGGCGCGCAGTGCGGCCCTGCTGCGGCCCGCCGCCCGGCCGGCCAGTTCCCGGACGGTCTCCTCCAGGTGGGAGCGGATCGTGCGGACCGGGGTGAGGTGCGCGGCGGGGCTCTGCGGGACGAGTCCGATGCGGCGGCCCCGAACGGTCCGGGCGAGCGTCCGCTCGTCGGCGGCGAGCACGTCCAGCCCGTCGGCGAGCCGGGCCGATCCGGCGGTTTCGGCGTTGCCGGGGAGCAGGCCGAGCAGGGCGGAGGCGAGGACGGACTTGCCGCATCCGCTCTCGCCGACGAGGGCGAGGCACTCCCCGGCGGCCAGCGTGAACGTGGCGCCGGTGACGGCCTCGACGTACTGCCCGCCGCCCATCCGGAACCGCACGGACAGCCGGTCCACGCTGAGGACGGGAGCGGTCGACGGAGCGCAGGTCGGACCGGTGGTCGGCCCGGTGGTCGGATCGGCGGTCACAGGGTCAGCTCCGAGCGGCGGCGGGGGTTCAGGCGGTCGCGCCAGGCGCCCGCGAGGCCTGCGACGGCCAGGGTCGGGACGACCAGGAGGAGGCCGGGGAAGAGCGTGGGCCACCAGTCGCCGGCGAGCAGCGAGCCGCGCGCCGTCTGGACGAGGTTGCCCAGGCTGGCCTGGTGGGCGGGGAGCCCGAGGCCGAGGAACGACAGCGCCGACTCGTGCCACATCGCGTGCGGGATCATCAGCACCGCGGCCAGCCCCGCCTGCGGAAGCACCGCCGGGACCAGGTGGCGCACGGTCACGCGCAGGCGCGAGGCCCCGCCCGAGATCGCCGCGTCGACGAACGGCCGGGAGCGCAGCGACAGCACCTCGGCCCGGACGATCCGCGCCGTCGACAACCAGTGCGTGAGCGCCACGGACACCACGACCGGCCACACGCCCGGCCGGAACATCGCCACGATGAACACGCCCAGCAGCAGGTGCGGGATGGACGCGAGGGTGTCGACCGCACGCATCACCAGCCGGTCGGTCCACCCGCCGAGCGCCCCCGCGGCCGCGCCCACGGCCGTGCCGATCACCGTGGCGACCAGCGCGGCCACCAGGCCGACCAGCAGCGAGACGCGCAGTCCGTACACGCAGCGCAGGAGCAGGTCGCGGCCCACGTCGTCGGTGCCGAACGGGTGCGCCCACGACGGCGGCCGGAGCTTCATCGACAAATCGACCGCCTGCTGGTCCAGCTGCGCCAGCGGCGGAACCAGCAGCACCGCCAGGGCGATCAGCGCCACCAGCACCGCGGAGGTGCGCACCCGAAGGGTCCGCGTCGAACGGCCCGTCCGGCCACGGCTCTTCCACACGAGGTCAGCCATCGAAACCCACCCGCGGGTCCGCCAGGCCGTACAGCAGGTCGGAGAGGAGGTTCCCGGCGAGGACGGCGGCGCTGGCCGCCGCGGTCAGCGCCGCCAGCAGCGGGAAGTCCACCGAGGTCGCCGCCTGCACGGTGGCCGCCGCGATGCCCGGCCAGCTGAACACGGTCTCCACGAGCAGCGCTCCGGTGATCAGCTCGGGTACGCGCGAGCCGATCAGCGTCAGCATCGGGAGCATCCCGGCGCGCAGCCCGTGGCCCAGCAGCACGCGCCGCTCGCCGACGCCCCGCGCTCGGGCCCCCCGTACGGGATCCTCGTCGAGGGCGTCGACCACGCCCTGGCGGACGTACAGGAAGAACCAGGGGAGCTGGGAGAGGCCCAGCACCAGGGCGGGCAGCACGAGGTGGCGGACCACCTGGTCCGCGGTGACCACGTCGCTGCCCGCGTCCGTCAGCCCGCCCGACGGCAGGACGCCGAGGTGCACGGAGAAGAACCAGATGGCGAGCAGGCCGAGCCAGAAGGCGGGCGCCGCCTCCAGGGTGTAGGCCAGCGAGGACACCACCCGGTCCAGCGGGCCCCCGCGGCGGCGGGCCGCGAGGACGCCGAGCGCCGTACCGGCCAGGACCGCCACCGCGAAGGCGGTGGCGGCGAGCAGCGCCGACCAGCCGACCCGCTCGGCGATGACGTCGGCCACCGGCCGGCGCATGACGGCGGAGGTGCCGAGGTCACCGGTGAGCGCGGAGGTGAGCCAGTCCCACCAGCGCCCGACGAGCGGCCGGTCCACGCCCAGGTTGGCCCGCAGCTGGTCGAGTTCGGCCTGCGAGGCGGTGAGGCCCGCCGTGCCGGCGTACGCCTTGACGGGGTCGAAGGGGGACAGCTCGGCGACGGCGAAGACCCCGAAGGTGACCGCGAGCAGGACCGGGGCGGCGAGCAGGGTGCGCCGCCCGGCCATGCGCGCCATCGGCCCCCAGGGCGGGCGCGGGGAGCGGGCTGACCGGGCGTTCATCGGGGTCGGCTCACTTCTGCTTCGGCTTCCAGACCTCGACGTTCCACCAGGGGCCGGCGCCGAGGCCGTGGTCGTGCGGCTCGACCTGGGTGGTGAGTCCGTCCCACTTGTCGTTCACGACGTACAGGTGGTCGATGTGGGTGAGGAAGACGTAGCCGGGGTTCTTCACCAGCTCGCGCTGGACGGTGTCGTACGCGGCCTTGCGGACGGCCGGGTCGCCGCTCCTGCGGGCCTCGTCCAGGGCGCGGTCGACGCTCTGGTTGTCGTACCGGGCCATGTTGTTGAAGCCGTCGCCGCCGAGGGAGGACTTGAGCAGCAGGTACTGGTCGAAGTCGGGGTCGGCCGGGGAGCCGCCGCCCGCGAGGACGGCGTCGGTCTTCATCCGGGGCTCGATGACCTCCCAGGTCCCGGACTCGGTCCTGACCTCGATGCCGGCCTTCTTGGCGTCGGAGGCGAAGGCGAGCGCGTGGTCCTGGCGGATCTTGTCGCCGGAGGTGTACCAGAGCGGGAAGGAGGCCCGGACCCCGTCCTTGGCACGGATGCCGTCCTCGCCCGCCTTCCAGCCGGCGTCGTCGAGGATCTTCTTCGCCTTGTCGAGGTCGTGGGCGCGCTCGGTGCCGGCGGTGAACCAGGGGCTGCCGGTCGGGACGGGCCCGTAGGCGGGCTTGCCCGCGCCCGCCAGCAGCTTGTCGACCATGGTGGCGCGGTCCACGGCGATGTCCAGAGCCTGGCGGACCGCCGGGTCGCCGGTGACCCGGTGGTGGGTCGGCAGGGTCACGTTGCGGTAGTCGAAGGACGTGGCCGCGTACGTCGTGCGCGCCTTGTCGTCCTTGAAGCCCTTGGCGAGGTCGGGCGGCAGGATCGCCGCGTCGAGCTCGCCGGAGCGCAGCCGGGTGGCGCGTACGTCGTCGTCCTTGATGACGGCCATGGTGAACTTCTCCACCGCCGGCTCGCCGCCCCAGTACGCCGGGTTGGCCCTGAAGCCGAGCTTCTCGCCCTTGGACCAGGCGGTGAGCACGTACGGACCGGTACCGACGGGCTTGGCGGTGAATTCGCCGCTGTTGACGTCCTGCCGGCCCGCGATGTGTTCGGGGGCGATCGGCAGCACGGTCCGCTCGGCGAACGGCGCGTACGGGTACTTCAGGGTGAAGACGACCGAGTCGGCGCCCCGCTCCTCGATCCCGGCGATCGCGTCGAGCTCGGTCTTCGAGGCGTTGTTCGTCTTCGGGTCGAGGATCGTGCGGTACGTGAAGACGACGTCCTTGGCGGTGAAGGGCGTCCCGTCGCTGAACTTCACGCCCTGGCGCAGCTTGTACGTGTACGTGAGCCCGTCGGCGGAGATCTCGGGCAGGGCTTCGGCCAGCGCGGGCTTCAGCTTCATGTCCGCGTCGTGCGTGAGCAGCCCGTCGAAGATCTTGGAGTTGCCGTCCTTGCCGTACCCCAGCAGGGGACTGAGGGTCTCCGGCTCGTTCGCGATGCCGACCACGGCCGTGTCGGCGTCCGCGCCCCCGGCGGCGGAGCCGGGGTTGGAGCAGGCCGCCACGCCCGTGATGAGTGCGGCGGCCAGCGTCGTCGCGGCCGCCCCCCGTGCTGTCCGGGCCGTCATGCTGTGCACATCCCTGTATTGCTGTTTTCGAGCAGCTTGTGATCAACCGCTATTGCAAAGAGCTCGCAATAATGCCAGACGGGATCAGAAGAACACGAACCCGGTCACATCGGCCGACGGGGAGAGAGCGCCGCGCGCGGGTCTTGCCGCACCGCCCGCACCCGTGCCATATATGTCTAGACCTTTACGAGGAAGCGGAAGCCGAGGAGGGCCCCCGTGCGACGCACCGCCCCCCTGCTCGCCCTCTGCCTGGCCGCCACCGGGCTCGCCGCCTGCACCGCGGCCGACACCACGCCCCCCGCGGCCCCCGCCGGGATCACCGCGCAGGCCGGCAGCGCCACCTCCGTGCACGTCATGTGGCAGGCGGCGGCCCCGGCCGACGCGGTGACCAACTACCAGGTCTTCCAGGCCGGCCGGCTGATGCGCGAACTCCCGGCCGACAAGACGATGGTGGACATCACCGGCCTCACCCCGCAGACCGGCTACGCCTTCACGGTCCGGGCCCGGGACGCCGCCGGGAACACCTCCGCCCCGAGCACCTCCGCCGAAGCCACCACCCCGCCCGCCAAGACCGAGGACCGCCAGGCCCCCACCGCCCCCGCCCGCACCACGGGCCGGGCGGACGGGCCCCGGTCCGCCACGCTGTCCTGGGCCGCGGCGAGCGACGACACCGGCGTGACCGCGTACGACGTCTACCAGGGCGGCATCCGGATCCACACGGCCGGCCCCGGAGAGACCGGCACCACCCTGACCGGCCTCCAGCCGGACACCGTCTACACCTTCACCGTCCGGGCCCGCGACGGAGCGGACAACTCCTCCCCCGACGGTCCGGCGGTGGACGTGACCACCCCGCCGTCCGCCGGGCAGGGCCCGGGCACCGCGCCCGCCGAGTTCACCGCGACCGCCTCCCCCGGCGCCGTCACGCTGACCTGGACCGCCCCGGACACCGGCCGCCCGACCGCCGAGTACGAACTCCACGTCAACGGACGGCCCGTCACCGTCATCCAGTTCGGCGCCGGCGCCGTGCCCGCCTCCGGAGCCGCCGGGGTGGAGCACCGGCTCACGGTGACCGAGCCGGCCGGCACCCGGTGGACCCTCAAGCTGCGCGCCCGGCTGCCCGACGGCAACTGGGGAGCCTTCTCCGCGGAGCGGAGCATCGTACTCGTGGCATGAGGCGCACGGCCCATCTCCCGGCAACGTGACGGCAATCCGAACGGAACGGCACGGCAGGGCAAGAAGATCGCGCACAATACACCCGTGTTCGGTGAGTACGCGTTCAACAGAAAACGGCCGGATTCCGCGGAGCCCGACGGCGATCCCGAGCCGGCTCCCTGCGCCCCGCCGGGAAACCTGCCGCCCGGCCCGACGGGGTTCATCGGGCGGGAGAGCGAACTCGCCGAGCTGCACTGCCTGTTGCGCTCGCGCAGGCTGACCACCCTGACCGGGGTGGGCGGCGTCGGCAAGTCCCGCCTCGCCCTGCGGGCCGTCAGCGATCCCGAACAGGCCCGGCCCGACGGGGTCTGGTGGGTGGAGCTCTCACCCCTGCGCGACCCCGGCCTGCTCACCATGACGGTCGCCCACGCCGTCGGCCTGGCCGACCACTCCGCCCGCCCTCTCGACGAGGAGCTGTGCGCGTGGATGGCCGACAAGGAACTGCTCCTCGTCCTCGACACCTGCGAGCACATGGTGGCCGAGTGCCGCCACCTCGTCGGTGAACTCCTGCAGTCCGCACCCGGACTGACGGTCCTGGTCACCTCCCGGGAGCCCCTCGACAGCCCCTGCGAGAAGGTCGTCGAGGTCTGCCCGCTGCCCTGCGACGGCCCCGAGAGCGACGCCCTCGCCCTCTTCCGCGCCCGGGCCGTGGCCGCGACCCCCGAGGCCGCGGCCGCCTTCGACGACCCCGAACGGGCCCGGCTCGCGGCCGGGGTGTGCCGCCGCCTCGACGGGATCCCGCTGGCCCTGGAACTCGCCGGTGCCCGGCTGCGGGTGTGGACCCTGGAGCAGATGGCGCAGCGCCTCGGCACCCGCTTCTCCGTGCTGTCCGACAGCGGGCCCGTCCACCAGCCCCGGCACCGGACGATGCGGACCGCGATCGGCTGGAGCCACGAGCTGTGCGAACCGGTGGAACGGCTGCTGTGGGCCCGGCTGTCGGTCTTCACCGGGGACTTCGACGCAGCCGCCGCCCGAGCGGTGTGCTCGGGCGGCCCGCTGCCCGCCTCCCGGGTGGAGCGGGTGCTCGCGGGCCTGGTCGCGAAGTCCGTCGTGCGGCGCTCCCTGGAGCGGGGGGCGGGCGCCCGCTACCGGATGCTGGACACCATCCGCGAGTACGGCCACGACTGGCTGACCGAGCTCGGCGAGGTGCAGACCGTCGCCGACCGGCACGCCCACTGGTACGCGGCGCTCTGCCAGGCCGCCGACCGGGGCTGGATGAGCCCGGACCAGGTGGACTGGTACCGCAGGATGACCGCCGAGCACGCACAGCTGCGCACGGCGCTGGAACACCTCCTCGGCGCGGACCCGGCGGCCGCTCTGGAGATGGCCGGGGCCCTGTGGTTCTTCTGGTTCTCGTGCGGGCACGTCCACGAGGGACGCGGCTTCCTGGAACGGGCCCTGCGGACGGCCCCTGGCACCGGCGCCGCCTACACCCAGGCCCTGTGGGCCCTCGGGCTGACCGCCCTGCTCCAGGGGGACATGGACGCGGCCCGGGAGCTGGGCGCGGAGTGCACCCGCGCGGCGGCCCGGCTGGCGGATCCCGAGCCGGAGCTGCGCGCGGCGTATCTGCACGGGGTGTCGGTGCTGATGCCCGGGGACCCCGTACGGGCGCTGGAGATGGCCGGGCCCCGGGCGCGGGCCGGCCACGGCGGCCGTACGAGCGGCCCGGGCTGGCTGCTGTGCCGGCTGGCCACCGGCTACGCCCTGTGCGACCTGCAGCGCTTCGAGGAGGCCGCGGAGGAGGCCCGGGAGCTGCGCGAGGCCTGCGCGGAGCTGGGCGAGCGCTGGCTGCGGGCGTACGCGGACTACGTGCTGGCGGTCGCGGCGCTCGGGCTCGGCCACCACGGGGAGGCGGCACGCCACGTACGGGCGATGCTCTCCGGGAAGCGGCTGCTGGGCGACCGGTTCGGCATCGCGCTCGGCCTGGACGTGCTCGCGGCGGCGGTGGCGGCGCTGGGCGACGGGGAACTCGCGGCGCGGCTGCTGGGCACCGGGCACGCCTGGTGGCGCACGGTCGGCCGGCCGCAGATGGGCTCACCCTCGCTGACGGCCTTGCGGGACCGGGGCGAGCGGCAGGCCCGCGCGGCGATCGGCGACGAGGCCTACGAGGCCGCGTTCCTGGGCGGAACCGCGGCGTCCACCAGCTGAACTCCAGCCGGTGGGGCCGCGTAACGCCGGGGCTCCCGTCAGTACGGGAGGGGTCTGCCCGACGGTGTGCGCAGGTCCAGGTCTCGTGGTGCGGGCTTGGGGACGGGCTTGCGGATCAGCTGCTGGCGCATGCGGCCTCCTAGCTCAGACCAGGGCCGGGCGGCGGGGTTCCACCGCGCGGCCGTCGGGGAGCAGCTCACCGGTGTCGTCGAAGACCACCAGGCCGTTGCAGAGCAGGCTCCAGCCCTGTTCGGGGCGGAAGGCCACCGTGCGGGCGGCGTCGTGATCGGCGCTGTCGGCGGACGGGCAGGGGGGCTGGTGTGAGCACAAGGCGCACCTCCTCGCAGTGTGGGGCGGGAGGGCCGGTGGTCACCCGGTCGAATCCGCGATCCACGGTGGCGGTGAGTATTGCTGATCGCCGCCCCCGGACGGAACCCATATTCGTGGTCCAGTTCAGGGTGTGTATGCCCGCTCACCATGCGCTCATGCCCGGTATTCGGATCGTTCACCCGACGCCCCTTAGAGGGCGCGGCCACGGGGGTTCCGGCGGTGTTCGCGGCGCGTACGGGAGTGGCCGGGATCACGTTCGGCGCGGGCCCGTTGGCCGACTGCCGCGGACATCAAGATGCGGGCTAGGGTGCCGGTGATCACCGACCGCCCGGTGGTCACCGCGAAACCCGAGGAGAGATCCGTGGCCACTCCGCCACCGCAGCACGGCGCCGGCCCGTACCACCCGTACGCCCCGCAGCAGGGCAGCCCCTACCCGTACGGCGCGGCGCCGCAGGCGGTCCCGTACGGCCACCAGCCGGCGGTGCAGGCCCCGTACGGCTGCCGGGTGTGCGGGGCCCAGCCGGCGGTGCAGGCCACCGTGCGCGGGCACCAGGGCATGCTCGTCCTGATGCGGTTCCTGCGCCAGGAGGGGCCGTTCTGCCGCGACTGCGGGCTCGCCACCTACCGGAAGATGTCCGCGGACACGCTGTGGCAGGGCTGGTGGGGCCCGCTGTCCGTGTTCATCACGCCCGTCACCCTGCTGATGAACCTCGGCGCGCGGGCGCGCTTCCTCAGGCTCGCTCCCCCGGCGGGCGCCATCGTGCCCTCGCTGAACCCCGGCAAGCCGCTGTGGCGCCGGCCGTCGGCGCTCGTCTTCCTCACAGCGACCGTGCTCATCGCCTTCGCACCGCCCCTTCTCGTGCTGCTGGGCCTGATGGCCGGGGGCGACGAGCTGCCGACCGGCCCGGCCATCGGAACGTGCGTGCGCGACGCGGACGAGCTGCGCAACGAGAAGCTGGTCCCGGAAGCCTGCGGTTCCCCACTGGCCAAGTACCTGGTCACCAAGCGGCGGGGCACCCCCGGCGTGGACTGCGCGGACGGCGACCTGATCAGCGTCCCCGAAAAGTGGGTCGAGGGCGCCCACTCGCTGTGCCTCACGCCCGTGCACTGACGGAGTCACGCGTGAGGCACGACGGCCGGCTAGCGGATCGGCATCTGCGAGATCGTGCGGGCGATCACCAGCCGCTGGATCTCGCTGGTGCCCTCGAAGATCGTGTAGATCGCGCTGTCGCGGTGCATGCGCTCCACCGGGTACTCGCGGGTGAAGCCGTTGCCGCCGAGGATCTGGACCGCCTGGGCGGTGACCTTCTTGGCGACCTCGCTCGCGAACAGCTTCGACATGGAGCCCTCCGCCGAGGTGAAGGGCTTGCCCGCGACCGCCATCCAGGAGGCCCGCCACACGAGCAGCCGGGCCGCGTCGATGGAGGTCCGCATGTCGGCGAGCTGGAAGGCCACGCCCTGGTTGTCGATGATCGGGCGGCCGAACTGCGTACGGGTCTTGGCGTAGTCGAGGGCCACCTCGTACGCCGCGCGCGCGGTGCCGACGGCCATGGCGCCGACCGCCGGGCGGGAGGCCTCGAAGGTGGCCATGGCCGCGTTCTTCACGCGCTCGCCACCACCGCCGGCCCTGGCCCGCTCGTGGGCCCGCGCGAGCCGCTCGTCCAGCTTCTCCTTGCCGCCGAGCAGGCAGGAGCCGGGGACGCGGACGTCCTCCAGAACCACCTCGGCGGTGTGCGAGGCGCGGATGCCGTGCTTCTTGAACTTCTGGCCCTGGGACAGGCCCGGGGTGCTCGGCGGCACGATGAAGGAGGCGTGGCCCTTGGTGCCGAGCTCGGGGTCGACGACGGCGACGACGATGTGGACGTTGGCGATGCCGCCGTTGGTCGCCCAGGTCTTGGTGCCGTTCAGCACCCACTCGTCCTTGGCCTGGTCGTAGACGGCGCGGGTCCGCATCGAGCCGACGTCGGATCCGGCGTCCGGCTCGGAGGAGCAGAAGGCGGCGACCTTCACGTCGTCGGGCGTGCCGTACATCTGCGGGATCCAGGTCCCGATCTGCTCCTCGGTGCCGTTGGCGACGACGCCGATGGCGGCGAGCCCGGTGCCCACGATCGACAGGGCGATGCCCGCGTCACCCCAGAACAGCTCCTCCATGGCCACCGGGATGCCGAGGCCGGTAGGGTCGAAGAACTGCTGGGCGTAGAAGTCGAGCGAGTAGATGCCGACCTTCGCGGCCTCCTGGATGACGGGCCACGGAGTCTCTTCGCGCTCGTCCCATTCCGCGGCGGCGGGCCGGATCACATCGGCCGCGAAGCCGTGGATCCAGTCGCGTACCTGCTTCTGGTCGTCATTGAGCTCCATGGTGAACTCCGCCATGTTCCCCTCCAGCTGTGCGTCCACCAGTGTGTTACTAGCGGTAACCCGTACGGTGGCCACAGTCTGTTACCGACGGGTAATCACTGTCAAGCAGAGCCGTCCACAGTGCAGCCGATTCGATCGCGAGGGTGTGCGGGGTGTTACGTTGCGTGGGCGTCACGCACCATCGCAAGGGCGGGGAGAGAAACACGTCATGGAGACCACTCAGCAGGCCGGCGAACCGGGAGCGGCCGAGCGCCGCAGGCGGGAGCTGCTCGAAGCGGCCGACCGGGTCGTCCTCCGGGACGGCCCCAAGGCGTCCATGAACGCCATCGCGGCGGAGGCCGGCATCACCAAGCCGATCCTCTACCGGCACTTCGGCGACAAGGCCGGGCTCTACCAGGCCCTCGCCGTCCGGCACACCGACGCCCTGCTCGACTCGCTGCGGGCCGCGCTGGACGCCCCGGCCGAGCGCCGCAGCCGCGTGGAGTCCACCCTGGACACCTATCTCGCGGCCATCGAGGCCCGGCCGCAGGTGTACCGGTTCCTGATGCACCCGGCCGAGGACTCGCACGCCGCCGAGCGGGGATTCGACGTGGGCCTGCACTCGGCCCCGCTGCTGCGCCGGCTCGGCGAGGAGCTCGCCGACGTGATCGGCGAGCGCGTGGACCTCGGCCCCGGCGGCGAACGCCTGGCCCGGATCTGGGGCCACGGCATCGTCGGCATGATGCACGCCGCCGGCGACTGGTGGCTCGGCGAACGCCCCTGCGACCGCGCGGAGTTGGTCACCGGGCTCACCGACCTGCTGTGGGGCCGGCTGGCCACGGCCGGCAACCGTGTGGACGGCCCGGGGTTCTGACGGGCCCGGAAGCGGGCCGCGCTCAGTTCTGCGCGGCCCCGGCGGCCCGTACGCCCCACGGCGTCTTGCGGATCGCCCGCCGCAGCCGCTTGGCCCGCAGCCCGGTGACCCGGTCCGCGTAGACGGTGCCGTCGAGGTGGTCGCACTCGTGCTGGAGGCAGCGCGCGAAGAACCCGGTGCCCTCGATCCGTACGGGCGCGCCGCCGGAGGTGACCCCCTCGACGACCGCGCGGTCGAAGCGGACCGTGCCCGCCTCCAGGCCGGGCAGCGACAGACAGCCCTCGGGGCCGCGGAACTCGTCCCCGTCGGCCGCCACCAGACGCGGGTTGACGATGTGCCCGACGTGGCGCACGTCCTCGTCGTCGGGGCAGTCGTACACGAACACCCGCTGCCCGACGCCGATCTGGTTCGCGGCGAGGCCGACGCCCTCGGCGGCGTACATCGTCGCGAACATGTCCTCGATGAGCCGGTCGAGGGCCGGGCCGAATGCGGTGACCTCCGCGCACGCCGAGTGGAGCACCGGGTCGCCCAGCAGGCTCATGGTGCGGACGAGGCCGGTGGTACCGGGGATGGGGCGCTGTCGCATGGCCGTAAGGGTACGACGGGCGAATATATGAGGAGATCCGCGGCGCCCGTGGGGCGCCGCGGTCAAGGCCCCGGCCGGTACTGGATAGGCTGGGGCCGACCGACGCAAGGAGGACAAGGGACGATGGCAGGCAACACAGAGCCGCTTTCGCCGCGGGCCAAGCTGGCCGTGACGGCGGGCAAGGCCGCGGCGGCGGTGTCGCGGGCCGCGGGACGCGGAAGCGGATCGGTGATCGGTGGCAAGGTCGCACTCAAACTCGACCCCGATCTCCTCGGAGCGCTCGCGCAGCATCTCGACGTCGTCCTCGTCTCCGCGACGAACGGCAAGACCACGACGACCCGGCTGATCGCCGAGGCCCTGCGGGCCAGCGGTCCGGTCGTCTCCAACGCCCTCGGCGCGAACATGCCGGCCGGCATCACCTCCGCCCTCGCGGGTGGCTCGGACGCCAAGTACGGCGTCATCGAGGTGGACGAGAAGTACCTCGCCGGAGTGGCCCGGGACGTCACCCCCAAGGTGATCGCCCTGCTGAACCTCTCCCGCGACCAGCTGGACCGCGCCGCCGAGACCCGCATGCTCGCGGAGAAGTGGCGCGAGGGCCTCCAGGGCTCCAAGGCCGTCATCGTCGCCAACTGCGACGACCCGCTCATCGTGTGGTCGGCCTCGTCCTCGCAGAACGTGGTGTGGGTCGCCGCCGGCCAGGAGTGGAAGGACGACGCCTGGTCGTGCCCCTCCTGCGGTGGCGTCATGCAGCGCCCCGGCGACGACTGGTTCTGCGGCGAGTGCGGATTCCGGCGTCCCACCCCGAGCTGGGTGCTGTCCGGGGACCACGTACTGGACCCGCACGGCTCGGCCTGGCCGATCCACCTCCAGCTGCCCGGCCGCGCCAACAAGGCGAACGCCGCCACCTCGGCCGCCGTCGCCGCCGTCTTCGGCGTGCCGCCGCAGGTCGCGCTGGAGCGGATGTACCAGGTGCAGGCCGTCGCCGGCCGCTACGACGTCGTGAACTTCCAGGGCCGTGAGCTGCGGCTGCTGCTCGCGAAGAACCCGGCGGGCTGGCTCGAAACGTTTTCGCTGATCGACCCGCCGCCGACCCCGGTGATCCTCTCGGTGAACGCGCGCGGCGCCGACGGCACGGACACCTCCTGGCTGTGGGACGTGGACTACCCGCGCCTGGCCGGCCACCCGATCTTCGTGATCGGCGACCGCAAGCTGGACCTGGCGGTCCGCCTGGAGGTCGCGGGCCTGGACTTCCGCGTGTGCGAGACCCTCGACGAGGCCGTGCAGCTGGCGCCGCCCGGGCAGATCGAGCTGATCGCCAACTACACCGCCTTCCAGGACGTGCGCCGCCGCGTCGGCAACTAGAACCCTCAAGGACAAGAGCATGAGCGACAACAGCCTGCGTCTGGTGTGGGTCTACCCGGACCTGCTCAGCACGTACGGAGACCAGGGCAACGCCCTCGTGGTGGAGCGCCGGGCGCGCCAGCGCGGCCTGGACGTGCAGCGCGTGGACGTGCGCAGCGACCAGCCCATCCCCACCTCGGGCGACATCTACCTGATCGGGGGCGGTGAGGACCGCCCGCAGCGGCTCGCCGCGGAGCGCCTGCTGCGCGACGGCGGTCTGGAGCGGGCCGTCTCGAACGGGGCGATCGTCTTCTCCGTCTGCGCCGGCTACCAGATCCTCGGCAACGAGTTCGTCAACGACATGGGCGAGCGCCAGGAGGGTCTCGGCCTGCTGGACGTGGTCACCGTGCGCGGAGAGGGCGAGCGGTGCGTCGGCGACGTCCTCGCGGACATCGACCCGCGCCTGAACCTGCCCCAGCTGACGGGCTTCGAGAACCACCAGGGCGTCACCCACCTCGGCCCGAGCGCGAGGCCCTTCGCCCGCACCCGGCTGGGCCGCGGCAACGGCACGGGCGACGGCACCGAGGGCGCGTACAACGACACGGTCTTCGGCACCTACATGCACGGCCCCGTGATGGCGCGCAACCCTCAGATCGCGGACCTGCTGCTGAAGCTGGCCCTCGACGTGAACGCGCTGCCGCCCATCGAGGACCGGTGGTACGAGGCGCTGCGCGCCGAGCGCATCGCGGCGGCGACGCAGCCCGCGTAACACCGCGCGGACCGCTCATCGGGGCGGCCCCGCAATCATGTGTTCGGCCCGGTTTTCCCTAGGGGGAACCGGGCCGACGTGGTTTCGTACGACGAGTATGACCAGCATGTGGAGGATGGTTCAGCCCACCGCTCCACCGCTTGTAGGGTGGCCGTAGTTCCAACCGGACGACGTGGTCCGGTCGTCGGCCCACGTTGCAAAGGTTCTTCCTGCCATGCGCATTGGTGTGCTCACTTCCGGCGGCGACTGCCCCGGCCTCAATGCCGTCATCCGCTCCGTCGTGCACCGCTCCGTCGTCGACCACGGCGACGAGGTCATCGGCTTCCACGACGGCTGGCGCGGCCTGCTGGAGTGCGACTACCGCAAGCTCGACCTCGACGCCGTGGCCGGCATCCTGGCCCGCGGCGGCACCATCCTCGGCTCCTCCCGGGTACAGCCCGCGCACCTGCGCGACGGCGTGGAGCGGGCCCGCGGGCACGTGGCCGACCTGGGCCTGGACGCCATCATCCCGATCGGCGGCGAGGGCACCCTGAAGGCCGCGAACCTGCTCTCGCGGGCCGGCCTGCCCATCGTCGGCGTCCCCAAGACCATCGACAACGACATCGCCTCGACGGACGTCACCTTCGGCTTCGACACCGCCGTCGGGGTCGCTACCGAGGCACTGGACCGGCTGAAGACCACCGCCGAGTCCCACCAGCGCGTGATGGTGGTGGAGGTCATGGGCCGCCACACCGGCTGGATCGCCCTGCACTCGGGCATGGCCGCCGGCGCGCACGCCATCGTCGTCCCGGAGCGCCCCTTCGACATCGACGAGCTGACGGCGATCGTCGGCGAGCGCTTCTCCGCGGGCAAGCGGTTCGCGATCGTCGTGGTCGCCGAGGGCGCCAAGCCGCGCTCCGGCTCCATGGACTTCCAGGAGGGCGGCACCGACCAGTACGGGCACGAGCGCTTCGCCGGCATCGGCAACCTGCTCGCGGTCGAGCTGGAGCGGCGCCTGGGCAAGGAGGCCCGTCCGGTCATCCTGGGCCACGTCCAGCGCGGCGGTACGCCGACCGCGTACGACCGGGTCCTGGCCACCCGTTTCGGCTGGCACGCGGTCGAGGCGGCGCACCGCGGCGAATTCGGGATGCTGACCGCGCTGCGCGGCACCGAGATCGAGATGGTCCCGCTCGCCGACGCCGTGCAGACCCTCAAGACGGTTCCGGCGGAACGGTACGCCGAGGCGCAGAACGTTCTGTGATGTTTCCCCCCTTCTGACCCTGCCCCCGGACGCGTTCGCCTCCGGGGGCGGCACTACTGTGGTGGGGCACCACGGGTCAAGGGAGTGAACAGATGGATCACAGCGGTCACGGCATGGACATGAACATGGACATGGACCTGCCGCCGTTCACTCTCGGGCGCGGGCTGGAGTTCTCCTTCGACGCGTTCTTCGTGATCGGCTCGCTGGTGGGCCTCGGCCTGTACGTGTGGGGCGTGCTGCGGCTGCGCCGCCGCGGGGACGCCTGGCCGCTGGGCCGGACCATCGCCTTCACCACGGGTGTGCTGACCGTCGCCCTGGTGATGTGCACCAAGCTAAACGACTACGGCATGGTCATGTTCAGCGTGCACATGGTCCAGCACATGGTCATCAGCATGCTCTCCCCGATCCTCCTGCTGCTGGGCGCGCCGGTGACGCTGGCGCTGCGCGCGCTGCCGCCCGCCGCACGGGGCGTCAAGGGACCGCGTGAGTTGCTGCTGATGCTGCTGCACAGCCGCTACATGAAGGTGATCACCCACCCGGTGTTCACGATCCCCCTGTTCATCGCCAGCCTCTACGCCCTCTACTTCACCCCGCTCTTCGACTTCCTGATGGAGAGCAAGGCCGGGCACATCGGCATGATGGTGCACTTCCTGGCCGTCGGCCTGATCTTCTTCTGGCCGATCATGGGCGTGGACCCGGGCCCGCACCGCCCCGGCTACGTGATGCGGATGCTGGAGCTCTTCGCCGGCATGCCGTTCCACGCGTTCTTCGGCATCGCGCTGATGATGGCGAGCGAGCCGATGATCAAGACGTACGCGAACCCGCCGGCCTCCCTCGGCATCGATCCGCTGCTCGACCAGCAGTGGGGCGGCGGCATCGCCTGGGCCTTCAGCGAGATCCCCTCGGTGCTGGTGCTGATCGCGCTGGTCTACCAGTGGTACCACTCCGAGCAGCGGGCGGCGAGGCGCTCCGACCGGGCCGCGGACCGCAACGGCGACCAGGAGCTGGAGGCGTACAACTCCTATCTCGCCTCGCTCCAAGCGCGTGGCCAGTAGCGCGGCGGCACCTTCGCGCGCGACCATGGGGCATGACCGGATCCGTTAAGGCGATGGCCGTGATGACCTTCGCCGCTCTGGTGGCCGTCGCCACGTACTCCGTGGCCCTCGGCAGCAACGGCTGGCTGTGGTTCGGCTGGGTGGTCCTCGGCCTGCTGACCGCCGGCATGGCCGCGTCCCGCAAAAGCTGAACCGGCGCCTCCGCACCTCCCCCACACCTCCCGCCCCAGCCGCCCCTCCCCAGGCCTGGCCCCTTTGGCCGATTCCGATCGGCCCTCACATGAACCCCCGGCAACGCCGTCCGTTCCATCAGGCAACGGAAGGACAAGACCCGGCTCGTGCACATCGCGGGGAGGCTCGCCCTGCGGGGCGTCCTGCTGCTGATGCCGGCGATGTCGGCGGCCGTACTCCTGGTCCTCAGCCTGGTCCTGAGCCTGTCGCAGGCCGGGCTGCCGGCCGGGCTGCTGGCCGCGGTGATCCTGTGCCGGCTGGTGGGATTCCGGTTCGCCATGCCCATCTGGCACGGTGTCCGGCACACTGACCTGACCCCCAGGTGAAGGGAAAATGCCCCGGTGTTCTACCAATTGCTCAAGCACGTGCTGCTCGGTCCGCTGCTCCGGCTGCTGTTCCGGCCGCGCATCGAGGGACTGGAGAACATCCCCGCGGAGGGAGCCGCGATCATCGCGGGCAACCACCTGTCGTTCTCCGACCACTTCCTGATGCCGGCCATCCTCAAACGCCGGATCACCTTCCTCGCGAAGGCCGAGTACTTCACCGGTCCCGGGGTGAAGGGACGGCTGACCGCGTTCTTCTTCCGCAGCGCCGGGCAGATCCCGGTGGACCGCTCCGGCAAGGACGCCGGGCAGGCCGCGCTGCGCGAGGGGCTCGGGGTACTGGCCAAGGGCGAGCTGCTGGGCATCTACCCGGAGGGCACCCGCTCGCACGACGGGCGGCTCTACAAGGGCAAGGTGGGCGTGGCCGCGATGGCGCTCGGGGCCGGGGTGCCCGTCGTACCGTGCGCGATGGTCGGCACCTTCGAGATCCAGCCGCCCGGGCAGAAGATCCCGAACATCCGGCGGGTGACCATCCGCTTCGGCAAGCCGCTGGAGTTCTCCCGGTACGACGGGATGGAGGGCGAGCGGGCCGTACTGCGGGCCGTCACCGACGAGATCATGTACGCGGTCCTCGGGCTGTCCGGCCAGGAGTACGTCGACCGGTACGCCGCCGAGGTCAAGGCGCAGGAGGAGGAAGCACGGAAGAAGGCCCGGCGCAAAACGCGCTGAGCCTTCTCCCGTGCCGTGCCCTACCGAGCCCCGCCGGGCTCTGCCGGCCTTAGCGGACGGCGGGCAGCTCCTCCAGCGCCGGGAGCGCCGAGGCCGGAGCCTTGGCCAGCGACTTCGCGGCGGCCGGGGCCGGGGGAACCGGCGTGGCGTGCGGACCGCACTTCACGTCCTTGGCGTCGACCTTGCCGGTCAGCAGGTAGGCGTCCACCCGGGTGTTGATGCAGGGGTTCACCAGGCTGGTGACACCGTGCGAGCCGGCGTTCTGCTCGGTGATCAGACGCGAGCCGGCCAGGCGGCGGTGCAGCTCGACGCCGCCCTCGTACGGCGTGGCCGCGTCACGCTCGGACTGGACGATCAGGACCGGCGGCAGACCGCGCTTGGCACCGACCTCGATCGGGTTGCTCTGCTTGGACTTCCAGGTCGCGCAGGGCAGGTTCATCCACGCGTTGGACCAGGTCAGGAACGGGTACTTCTCGTGCAGCTTGGAGTTGTCCCGGTCCCACTTGGCCCAGCTGGTCGGCCACTTGGCGTCGGCGCACTCGACCGCGGTGTAGACGGCGTTGCTGTTCTCGGACGCGGCGTTGCCCGCGGTGTCCGACATGTCCGGGGCGATGGCCTCGATCAGCGGCTTCTCGTCACCGGCGGCCCAGGCACTGAAGGCCTGCGCGACCGGGACCCACGAGGAGTCGTAGTACGGGGCGCCCTGGAAGAAGCCGATGAGCTCGTTCGGGCCGACGACGCCGCCGAGCGGGTTGGCCTTGGCCTGGGCCCGCAGCTGCTGGTACTTGGCCTCGACCTTGGCGCGGCTGTCGCCGAGGTGGAAGACGGAGTCGTACTTGGCGACCCAGTCCTGCCAGTCGTTCCAGCGCGTCTGGAAGGCGACGTCCTGGTCCAGGTTGGCCTGGTACCAGATGTTGTCGGTGTCCGGGTTGACCACGCTGTCGACGATCATGCGGCGCACGTGGGTCGGGAACAGCGTCGCGTAGACGCCGCCGAGGTAGGTGCCGTAGGAGACGCCGAGGTAGTTCAGCTTCTTCTCGCCGAGTGCGGCCCGGATGACGTCCAGGTCGCGCGCGGTGTTCGGCGTGGTCATGTGCGGCAGCATCTCGCCGCTGCGCTCCTTGCAGCCGTCCGCGTACTCTGCGGCGAGCTTGCGCTGGGCGCGCTTGTCCGCCTCGTTGGACGGGACCGGGTCGGCCTTGGGAGCCTTGACGAACTCCTGCGGGTCGATGCAGGAGATCGGGGCGGAGTGGCCGACACCGCGCGGGTCGAAGCCCACGAAGTCGTAGGCCTTGGAGGTGTTGACCCACAGCGGGCTCTTGGTGGTGACCCGGCGCGGGAAGCGCATGCCGGAGCCGCCGGGGCCGCCCGGGTTGTAGACGAGCGCGCCCTGGCGCTCTTCCTTGGTGCCGGTGTTGCCGATCCGGTCGACCGCGAGGTCGATGGTCTTGCCGAACGGCTTGGCGTAGTCCAGCGGGACCTTGACCCAGCCACACTGGATCGGGGCCTCGAAGCCCCAGTCGGCGGGGCAGTCCTTCCACTCGACCCCGGTGGCGGCGGCCCGGGCGGCGGCGAGCTGGACACCCAGCGCCTCCGGAAGCCCGTTGTTCTGGCTGGACGAAGCCGCGGCGGCCGGCGGGGCCAGCAGCAGGCCCGCAGCCAGCGCTCCGGTGATCAGAGTGGCAGCGCTCCCCAGCGCTGCAGTGCGTATCACGTGGTTGTTCCCCCTGCGTCAGATCCGGCCGGAAGAGGCCGGGTCGGTCGGGTCGTTCGGGTCGTTCGGGTCGTTCGGTCGAACAGGGGGATCCTTTCGCCTGACGTACACCTGACAACAGAGCGAGGTCGCGTTCTTTGCCAACCCGATAACCGGAAAGGCGTGTACCGCTGAGCGGTGTCCCATTCGTCCCAGGTTCGCTCAGCGATTACCAGCCGTACGTGAGACACGCCACGTCGAGTACCTCGCGCAGCCGCAGGGCGTCGGGCGCCAGAGCCGTCACGAGGACGGCGGGACCGGCCAGCGGAGTGACCGCCGCGAACTCCCCGAGCACCGCGGCCACCGGCGCCGATGTGGCGAACGCCGGGTCCACGACCAGGAGCTGACCGAGCGCCCGGTGGCCCGCGAGCCCCGCCGGGCCGTCCCAGCCGCCGGGCGCGCCCGGTCCGCAGGTCACCTCCTGGTCCAGCAGCGGGCTCCCGCCCCGGGTCACGGTGAGCCGGCTGCGCAGCAGGCCCGGCACCTCCCCCGAACGGCCCAGCACCTGCTCCTCGCGCAGCAGCAGCCGGGCCGTGGGCGCGAGTTCGGCGCGGGTGCGCACCCGCAGGTCGCTGCCGCGCACGGAGACCAGCGGCTCCGGCAGCCACCGCAGCGCCGCGTCCTCGGCCAGGGTCAGCCGTACGTCGTACCGCGCGGGCGCACCACCGCGCCCAGGCAGCGCCAGAGTGGCGGCCGCCGAGGCCAGGGCGAGGCGGGCCCCGGGGCCGGCGGCGGCCTCCACCGTGAGGTGGTCCCCGCCGAGCGGCGCGCTCATCGCGCCGACCAGCATCACGCCGGCCTCGGCGGGCGTGCCACGGGTGCGGCGCAGCGCGAGCGGCCCTTCCCCGGCCAGCAGCGGCAGGGCGGTTCCGCCCCGGCCGTCGGCGACGGCGGAGATCCGGGCGGTGGCCCGGACACCGGCCGGAGCCGAAGCCGGGGCGGGCCGTGCCGGGGCGGGTGGAGCCGGGGCGGGCGGGGCCAGACCGGGCGGAGCCGGGGCCGGCGGGGCGGCGGGAGGTGCGCCGGCCACCGTAGGACTCACCGGGCGGCCCAGACGGCGATCCGCTCGCGCACCCAGGCGGCCACCGGAGCCACGCCCTGCCCGCCGCGCAGCGACTGGAAGGCGACGGGGAGTTCGCCGCGCTGCTCGGCGGCGTCGCGGGCCATCCGGTCCAGGTCGGAGCCCACGTAGGGGGCGAGGTCGGTCTTGTTGACGACGAGCAGGTCGGCGGTGGTGACCCCGGGGCCGCCCTTGCGCGGGATGTCGTCGCCTCCCGCCACGTCGATGACGAAGATCTGGGCGTCGACGAGACCGCGGGAGAAGGTGGCGGTGAGGTTGTCGCCGCCGGACTCGATGAGGATCAGGTCGAGCGGACCGACCGTCTCCTCCAGCTCCTCCACCGCCTCCAGGTTGGCGGAGATGTCGTCGCGGATGGCGGTGTGCGGGCAGGCGCCGGTCTCGACCGCGCTGATCCGCTCGGGCGGCAGGACGGCCTCGCGGAGCAGGAACTCGGCGTCCTCCCGGGTGTAGATGTCATTGGTGACGACGGCCATGGACAGTTCGGCGCGCAGGGCGCGGCAGAGCGCGGCGACGGTGGCCGTCTTGCCGGAGCCGACGGGTCCGCCGAGTCCTATGCGCAGGGCGCGGCGCGTGCCGTCCGCCCGTACGGGCGCGGCGCTGTGGGTGTGGCGCTGGGGGTAGGTCACGCCGTGGTCGAGGTGCATGGGGAACTCCAAGGGGATGGGGGAGGCGGCCGGAGCCGTCAGGAGGCGAACAGCCGTACCGGCCAGTCGGCATGGAGCTCCGCCGCGATCTCCAGCAGTGGTGAGGAGGCCGCGGGCAGGGCGTCGGGGCCTGCCCGCCGGGCCCGGTCCGCGGCCTGCGCGGCCCGGCCGGAGACGGCGTCGAGCTCGGGGGCGAGGCGGGCCAGGACCCCGCTCGCCTCGAAGGGGTCCAGGCCGAGGAGGCGTACCGTCGCGGTCGCCGGTCCACTCACGCTCTCGTACGCCGCCACGTGCGCGGCCTCCAGCGGCCCGAGCCCGGCCGCCCGGGCGGTCAGCCCGAGCACCACCGGCTGGTGCGCCCCGCGCGGGAAGGCCGCGGCGAGCGCGTCGAGTTCGGGGGCGGGCCAGGTGGCCCGGGCGGCGCGCAGCAGCTGCCGGCCCAGCCGCCGGGCCGCGGTGCGCAGCGCGGGCGAGGGCGTGCGGGCGTCGGCGGCGGCGTCGAGGACCGCCGGGTCGAGCCCGAGGGCCGCGGCGGCGGCGAGTCCCGCGGCGGTGAGTCCGGCCGTGTGGAGCCGGCCGCGGCAGAACTCCTCCAGGGTGGCGGCGTCGTGGATCCGGCCGGCCTTGCAGGCGGCCTCGGCCCCGCCGGAGTGGGCGTGCCCGCCCGCGGGGAAGCGTCCGTCGGCGAGGACGAGCAGCGCGGCGAGGCTCATGGGGCCGCCGCCATCAGCAGGGGTTCCATGTCAGAAGAGGAAGTATCTCTGCGCCATGGGCAGTTCCGCGGCGGGCGCGGGCTCCACCACCTCGCCGTCGATGGTGACGGTGAACGTGTCGGCGTCGACCTCGACCCTCGGCATGGCGTCGTTGTTGCGCATGTCCGCCTTGCCCACCTTGCGGGTGCTCTCGATGGCCACGAACTGCTTGCCGAGTCCGAGCCGTTCGGGCAGCTCGTCGTCGAGCGCGGCCTGCGCGGTGAAGTTGACCGAGTTCAGCCCGGGGGCCCGGCCGTGACCGCCGAACATCGGGCGGGGCAGCACCGGCTGCGGGGTCGGGATGGAGGCGTTCGCGTCGCCCATCTGCGCGTAGGCGATCTGGCCGCCCTTGATGACCACTTCGGGCTTGACCCCGAAGAAGGCGGGTGTCCACAGCACGAGGTCGGCGAGCTTGCCGGTCTCCACCGAGCCGATCTCACGGGCGAGACCCTGGGCCACGGCAGGGTTGATCGTGTACTTGGCGACGTAGCGGCGGGCGCGGTGGTTGTCGGCCGGCCCGTCGCCGGGCAGGAAGCCGCGCCGCTTCTTCATCACGTGGGCGGTCTGCCAGGTGCGCAGCACGACCTCGCCGACGCGCCCCATGGCCTGGGCGTCGGAGGAGATGATCGAGATGGCGCCGAGGTCGTGCAGTACGTCCTCGGCGGCGATGGTCGAGGGCCGGATCCGGGACTCGGCGAAGGCCAGGTCCTCGGGGACCGCCGGGTTGAGGTGGTGGCAGACCATCAGCATGTCGAGGTGTTCCTCGATGGTGTTGACGGTGTGCGGCCGGGTCGGATTGGTGGAGCTGGGCAGGATGTTCGGCTCGGAGACCACGGTGATGATGTCGGGTGCGTGCCCGCCGCCCGCGCCCTCGGTGTGGTACGCGTGGATCGTCCGCCCGGCGATGGCCGCGAGGGTGTCGGCGACGAACCCGGCCTCGTTGAGGGTGTCGGTGTGAACGGCGACCTGGGCGCCGGTCTCTTCGCAGACGCTCAGGCAGGCGTCGATGACGGCGGGGGTGGCCCCCCAGTCCTCGTGGATCTTGAAGCCGAGGGCGCCGCCGCGCAGCTGGGAGTGCATGGCCTCGCGGGACATCGTGTTGCCCTTGCCCAGCAGGCCGATGTTGACGGGGTAGGACTCCAGGGCCGCGAACATCCGGGCGAGGTGCCAGGGTCCGGGCGTGACGGTGGTGGCCTTGGTGCCCTCGGCGGGGCCGGTGCCGCCGCCTACGAGGGTGGTGATGCCGGAGGCGAGGGCCTCGTCGATGACGGTCGGCGAGATGAAGTGCACGTGGGCGTCGATGGCGCCGGCCGTGACGATCTTCCCGTTGCCCGCGATGATCTCGGTCTCGGGGCCGATCACGAGGGCGGGGTCCACCCCGTCCATGGTGTCGGGGTTGCCGGCCTTCCCGATGCCGCAGATGCGGCCGTCGCGGATGCCGATGTCGGCCTTGACGATGCCCCAGTGGTCCAGGACGACGACTCCCGTGATCACGGTGTCGGGGGCGCCTTCGGCGCGCGTGGTCCGGGCCTGGCCCATGGACTCGCGGATCACCTTGCCGCCGCCGAACACGGCCTCGTCGCCGGAGCGTCCGGGGCCGCCGCTCAGGTCCCGCTCGATCTCGACGAAGAGGTCGGTGTCGGCGAGCCGGATGCGGTCGCCCGCGGTCGGCCCGAAGAGGTCGGCGTACGCGCGGCGGTCGAGCTCAGCCATCGAGCGGCCCTCCGGTCTCCCCGCGCAGGCCCGGTACGGTGCGCAGCCCGCCCAGCGGTACGAGTTCCACGGCGACCGGGATGCCCGGCTCGAAGCGCACGGCGGTGCCGGCGGCGATGTTGAGCCGCAGCCCGCGGGCCGCCGGGCGGTCGAAGTCGAGGCCGGGGTTGGCCTCGGCGAAGTGGTAGTGGGAGCCGACCTGGACGGGCCGGTCGGCGGCGTTGAGCACGGTGAGGCGGGTGACGGGCCGGCCCTCGTTGAGGCGCACCGGGCCGTCCCCGTGGACGATTTCGCCGGGGATCATGCGGGTTCTCCCCTTCAGACGATCGGTTCGTGGACGGTGACGAGCTTGGTGCCGTCCGGGAAGGTCGCCTCGACCTGGACGTCGTGGATCATCTCGGGGATCCCCTCCATCACCTCGGCGCGGCCGAGCACCGTGCGGCCGGAGGCCATGAGCTCGGCCACGGTCCGCCCGTCGCGGGCCCCTTCGAGGATGTGCGAGGTGATCAGCGCGATCGCCTCGGGGTGGTTGAGGAGGACGCCGCGCGCCTTGCGCTTCTCGGCCACGTCCGCGGCCACGTGGATGAGCAGCCGTTCCTGCTCGTGCGGTGTCAGTTGCACTCGTATCACCAAGCTTCCAGGACCATGTCAGCGTCGAGCCGGGCCGACCCTAGCGGCCTTCAACACTTTGTTGACCTGCACGTATCCGGGCCAAGCGTCTCTTGCCCAACGCAGGGGAAGGCTTTCCGTCCCGAGCACCGGCCCTTTGCCGAAGGATGGGTGATCATTGACGGACGGCCGTGGCCGCAACGCTAGGCGCCGCGTTTTTCCGCCGCGTTAACCCACGTTTCAGGGAAGCACTCGGTTCAACTCCCGGGCCGCCCACACCCGGTTCCGTATACGGACACCCAGGGGGAACTGCGACCCAGGGGGGATCAACAGCCGGAGACGCTCTTCGCGGGGGCTCCGACGGGCCAGGGGAGAGCGATCCAGACGGTCTTGCCGCCGTCCTCGGTGGGGCTGACCGAGAGCCGGCCACCCGCTTCGGCGGTGAGCCAGCGGATGATGACCATCCCCCGGCCGTTGTCCTGCTGCACGGCGGCCGGGAGGCGCCTGGGCCAGCGCGGGTGACTGTCGGTCACCCCGACGCGGAGCCACTCCCCGCGCTCCAGGCGGACGTCGACGGTGAAGGTCGGCGACTGGCCGAACGTGTGCTGGACGGCGTTGGTGGCAAGCTCCGAGACGATCAGCCGGACGCTGTCCGCGGTGTCGGCCTCGTCGGGCAGTCCCCATTCACCGAGCACCTCCGCGACGTAGCGGCGGGCGGTGGCGACCGAGGCGGGATCGCTCGGCAGAGTGACGGATGCTTCCTGGTGGTCTGCCATGGAGACGGTCCCTTTCCCACCGGGGCGAACCGCCCCGGATCTGTGCTGGACGCCAGAGTGCCACCCATCGTCCCGTCGAAGCGGCCGTTCTCCCAAGATATGCATATATCTGTCGCTCAATGCAGTGAACTCTGCTACGGAAGAGCGTATTTGGACGGCAGACTGGTGCGAGCTGTGCCGGTGGAAGGAGGCGGGTATGCAGCACGGTCCCGCGGTGCGCCGGCGCAAGCTCGGCGAGGAACTGCGCGCCCTGCGCGACCGGACCGGACTCACCAGTGGTGAGGCCGCCCGGATCGCGGGGTGGCACCAGTCGAAAATCAGCCGCATCGAGACAGGGCGCAGTGGCGTGAAACCGGAGGACATCCGCCTCCTCCTCGATGTGTACGGAAAGGTCGTCAGCCCCGAGCAGCGGGCGCTGCTGGAGGCCCTGTCGGCCTCGGCGGCGGGACCCGCAGCGGGCGGGGGCGAGGCCGGGCGCGGCCGCCAGTGGTGGCACGACTACCGGGGCCTGCTGCCCCAGGAGTACCGGGACTTCATCAGCCTGGAGGCGAGCGCCCGTTCGGCCCGTACGGTCGAGCTCTCCGTGGTGCCGGGCCTCTTGCAGACCCCGGAGTACGCGCGGGCGGTGACCCGGGCCGCGCTGGGCGGGCTGCCGGAGCCCAAGGTGGACGCGCTGGTCGACGTACGGCTGGCCCGGCAGTCGGTGCTGCGGGCGGATCCGCCGCTGGAGCTGAGCGCCGTACTGGACGAGGCGGTGCTGCGGCGTCAGATCGGCGGGCCCGGGGTGATGGCGGCGCAGCTGCGGCACCTGGTGCAGGTGGCCCGGTTGCCCCAAGTGCGGCTGCAGGTACTGCCGTTCAGCGTGGGGGGCCATCTCGGCCTGACAGGACCGTTCGTTATTTTCTCATTTCCGAACATCGCCGATCTGGATGTGGTGGTACTCGACCATTTGACGAGTAGCCTCTACCTGGAGCGGAAGGAAGACCTTGAGGCGTACAGCGCCGCATTCCGCACCATCCAGGCGCACGCCCTACCGCCCCAGGACTCGTCGGATCTCATCAGCTCACTCGCTGACGACGCGTAAGGAGGCACCCCCGTGTCCGCAACCCCCCTCTCCACCAGCGGACTTCTGATCAGCGCGCGGTGGCGGCGGAGCAGCCGCAGCACCGGAATGAACAACTGCGTGGAAACCGCCGTCCTCGGTGGCGGCGGCCTGCTGGCCGTCCGCGACTCGAAGCGGACGGACGGCCCGGCCGTGCTCTTCACCGAGCCGGCCTGGAACGGCTTCCTCGCAGCAGTACGGGCAGACGTGGACGTACTCGCGTGAGGCCCTAGCAGTCCGTGGCTCCGGCCGGGGCGGTCTTCAGGATCGTCTCGACGGCCCGGTCGATCTCGTCCCCCGTGAGATCGGCCCGTGCGGTCAGCCGCAGCCGGGAGATGCCGTCCGGCACGGACGGCGGACGGAAGCACCCCACGGACAGACCTGCCTCGCGGCAGTCGGCGGCCCAGCGCAGTGCCGCCGCGGCCGACGGGGCCCGTACCGACACCACGGCCGCGTCCGGCCGGGCCGCGGTCAGGCCGGACGCGGTGAGCCGCCCGTACAGCCGGTCGGCCACCTCGCGGGCCCGGCCGGCGCGCTCCGGCTCCCGCCGGAGCAGACGCAGGCTCGCCAGCGCCGCGCCCGCGGCGGCCGGGGCCAGCCCGGTGTCGAAGATGAACGTCCGGGCGGTGTTGACCAGGTGCCGGATCACCTTGGCCGGACCGAGCACGGCCCCGCCCTGGCTGCCCAGGGACTTCGAGAGCGTGAGGGTGGCGACCACCCCGGGCGCGCCCGCGAGGCCGGCGGCGTGCAGGGCCCCCCGGCCGCCCTCCCCCAGGACTCCCAGCCCGTGCGCGTCGTCCACGACCAGGGCCGCGCCCCGCTCCCGGCAGGCGGCCGCGTACGCGGCGAGCGGGGCGGCGTCCCCGTCCACGGAGAACACCGAGTCGCTGACCAGCAGCGCGCGGCCCTCGTGCGTGGCGAGCGCCTTGCGCGCGGCTTCCGGATCGGAGTGCGGGATCACTTCGATCCCGGCGCGCGAGAGCCGGCAGCCGTCGACGATCGAGGCGTGGTTGCCCGCGTCGGAGACGACGAGCGTGCCGCGGTCGCCGAGCGCCGTGACGGCCGCCAGGTTGGCGGCGTACCCGGAGGACAGGACGAGCGCGGCCTCGAATCCGCAGAACGCCGCGAGCTCCCGCTCGAGCTCCGCATGAAGCTCGGTCGTACCGGTCACCAGGCGTGATCCAGTGGCCCCGGCCCCCCACCGCTCGGCCGCCTCGCGCGCGCCGCGTACGGTCTCGGGGTGGCGGGACAGGCCGAGGTAGTCGTTGCTCGCGAGGTCCAGCAGCGGCGAGGAGGCCGGACGGGGGCGCAGCGTCCGGACGAGTCCGGCCTGCTCACGGGCCCGCTCCGCGTCGTCGATCCAGGCGAACACGTCATCGGGCTCGGGGCTGTGCTGGCTCATCGGCGGGTCCTCGTTTTTTGTCGGCAGTCCACAGACCTGCCTGACCCTAACGGCCGTCACTTGAGTGCCAGGTGTGGCGATCCACACACTCCGTTCCGGCCATGTTGTGCGATCTCTCCTTGGCCGGGAGTGCTCGTGTAGTCCAGGATCGGCCTCATGGACCTGCTGAACACCCTGGTGGACAAGGGGCTGCGGCGCGAGCTGCCGACCCGCGAAGAGGCGCTTGCCGTACTGGCGACCTCTGACGACGAACTGCTCGACGTGGTGGCCGCGGCCGGCAAGGTGCGCCGCCAGTGGTTCGGGCGTCGGGTCAAGCTGAACTACCTGGTCAACCTGAAGTCCGGGCTCTGCCCCGAGGACTGCTCCTACTGCTCCCAGCGGCTGGGATCGAAGGCGGAGATCCTCAAGTACACGTGGCTCAAACCGGAGGAGGCCTCGCAGGCCGCCGCGGCCGGTGTCGCGGGCGGCGCGAAGCGCGTGTGCCTGGTGGCGAGCGGGCGCGGCCCGACGGACCGCGACGTCGAGCGGGTCGGCAGGACGATCGAGGCGATCAAGGAGCAGAACGAGGGCGTCGAGGTGTGCGCGTGCCTCGGCCTCCTCGCGGAGGGCCAGGCCGAGCGCCTGAAGGACGCGGGCGCCGATGCCTACAACCACAACCTGAACACCTCCGAGGCCACGTACGGCCAGATCACCAAGACCCATACCTACGCGGACCGGGTCGACACGGTGCAGAAGGCGCACGCGGCGGGCCTGTCCGCCTGCTCGGGCCTCATCGCGGGCATGGGCGAGAGCGACGAGGACCTGGTCGACGTCGTCTACTCGCTGCGCGAGCTGGACTCGGACTCGGTGCCGGTCAACTTCCTGATCCCGTTCGAGGGCACCCCGCTGGCCAAGGAGTGGAACCTCACCCCGCAGCGCTGCCTGCGGATCCTGGCGATGGTGCGCTTCGTCTGCCCCGACGTGGAGGTCCGGATCGCCGGCGGCCGCGAGGTGCACCTGCGCTCGATGCAGCCGCTCGCACTGCACATCGCCAACTCCATCTTCCTCGGCGACTACCTCACCAGTGAGGGCCAGGCGGGCCAGGCCGACCTCGACATGATCGCGGACGCCGGTTTCGAGGTGGAGGGCGCCGGTACGACGACCCTGCCGGCGCACCGTGCGGACGCGTTGGCGGCGGCCAGGGCCGCGGCAGGCCAGGGACCGTGCGGCTCCTCGGCGGCCGAGGCCGGCTGCGGTTCGGCGTGCGGCGGCTGCTCGGGCCACGAGGCCGTCCCGGCACAGGCGGCGGTCGCGGCGGCGGCCCCCGTGCCCGCCGGGGCACAGGCCCAGGCTCCGGCCGGCGAGGTCCGCTCGGACCTGGTGGCGGTCCGCCGCCGGGGCGCGGGAACGGACCTCGCGCCCAATGCCTGACCAGCACCACTCGCTGCCGGCCGCGGAACTGCTCGCGCTGGACCGGCAGCACGTCTGGCACCCGTACGGTCCGATGCCCGGGCGGCAGGAGCCCCTGGTGGTCTCCTCCGCCTCGGGGGTCCGGCTGCGGCTGGCCGAGCCTTCGCAGGGGCAGGACGAGCTGGTCGACGGCATGTCCTCCTGGTGGTCGGCGATCCACGGGTACAACCACCCGGCGCTGAACGAGGCCGTGACCGACCAACTCGGCCGGATGTCGCACGTGATGTTCGGCGGGCTCACCCACGAGCCCGCCGTCCGCCTCGCCGCCCGGCTGGTCGAGATCACCCCGCCCGGCCTGGAGCACGTCTTCCTCGCCGACTCGGGGTCGGTCTCGGTCGAGGTCGCGGTGAAGATGTGCCTCCAGTACTGGCGTTCCATCGGCCGGTCCGGCAAGACCAGGCTGCTGACCTGGCGCGGCGGCTACCACGGGGACACCTGGACGCCGATGGGCGTCTGCGACCCCGAGGGCGGCATGCACGAGCTCTGGTCGGGGATCCTCCCGCAGCAGCTCTTCGCGGACATCCCGCCGAGCGGGTTCGACGCACCCGTGGATCCCGCGTACGTCGACCACCTGCGCTCCCTGCTCTCCGCCCACGCGGACGAGCTGGCCGCGGTGATCGTGGAACCGGTGGTCCAGGGCGCGGGCGGCATGCGCTTCCACAACCCGGGGTACCTGCGGGTGCTGCGCGAACTGTGCGACGAGTACGACGTCCTGCTCGTCCTGGACGAGATCGCGACGGGCTTCGGCCGCACCGGCGCCCTGTTCGCGGCCGACCACGCCGGGATCACCCCGGACGTGATGTGCCTCGGCAAGTCCCTGACCGGCGGCTACCTCACGCTGGCCGCCACCTTGTGCACGGAGCGGGTGGCGAACGGGATCTCCCGGGGCGCCGTCCCGATCCTCGCCCACGGGCCGACGTTCATGGGCAACCCCCTCGCCACGGCCGTGGCGCTGGCCTCGATCGACCTGCTCCTCGGGCAGGACTGGCAGCGCGAGGTCAAGCGCATCGGGGCGGGCCTGCTGGAGGGCCTGGCTCCGGCGTGGGAGCTGCCCGGTGTGCGGGACGTACGGGTCCTGGGCGCGATCGGCGTGGTCCAGCTGACGCACGAGGTGGACGTGGCCGCGGCGACCCGGGCCGCGGTCCGCGAAGGCGTGTGGGTACGTCCGTTCCGGGACCTGATCTACGTGATGCCGCCGTTCGTCACGGACGACGCCGACGTGGCCCGCATCTGCCGTGCGGTGTGCGCGGCCGCGCAGGAGGGCTGACATGACGGTACTGGTGGTCTCGGGCACGGGCACGGAGATCGGCAAGACGGTGGTCACGGCGGCGGTCGCGGCCGCCGCCGTGGCGGCGGGCCGCTCGGTGGCGGTGCTGAAGCCGGCTCAGACGGGCATGGAACCCGGCGCTCCGGGCGATGCGGCGGAGGTGGTCCGCCTGGCCGGGCCGACGGTCACGGCGGTGGAACTGGCCCGCTATCCGGAGCCGTTGGCCCCCGACACGGCGGCCCGCCGGGCCGGCCTGCCGACGCTCTCCCCGACGGAGATCGCGGAGGCGGCGCGGGACCTGTCCGGCTCCCACGACCTGGTCCTGGTGGAGGGGGCGGGCGGGCTGCTGGTCCGCTTCGACGAGGACGGCCACACCCTGGCCGACGCGGCCCGCCTGCTCGACGCCCCGGTCCTGGTGGTCACCCCGCCGGCCCTCGGCACCCTCAACTCGACGACCCTGACGGCGGAAGCCCTCCGGGCCCGGGGGCTCAAGGCGCCGGGCGTGGTCATCGGCAGCTGGCCGGCGGAGCCGGACCTGGCCTGCCGCTGCAACCTGGCGGACCTGCCGTCGTCCTCGGGGCTCCCGCTGTTGGGCGTCGTGCCCGCGGCCTCGGGATCCCTTTCCCCGGAGTCCTTCCGCGCGGCGGCCCCGACGTGGCTCTCCGCCGCCCTGTCGGGCACCTGGTCCCCGGAGTCCTTCCTGAGGACCTGGCAGCCCTGATCCGATACCCGGACCGGTCAGGTCCGGCGGCGCCGTCCGGCCCGCCGGGCCTTGCCGTTCGCGGGGCGTTCAGTGGCCGCCGCGCGGCTCGTGGCAGCCGCCCTCCATGTAGACGCCGTGCGCCTGCACGCTCACCGGCGGCCTCACATGACCCGTCACGCACGGCCCGCTCTCCGGAATCGACAGGACGAACGAGAGGTTGCCCGTGCTCGACGCGTCCACGTCTCCCGTCTCCACCTTGTAGCCCATCCCGGTCAGGAGCCCGCTGAGCTCCTGCGCCGTCCGCGGTGCGCCCTTCCCGTCGGAGCCGCCCAGCGCCGCCTTGATCCGTGCGGCGTGCGCGTCGCCGCGGCACTGGGCGGCGGGCGTGAGCGCGGCCTGGTTCTTGTACGCGTGGTTCTCCGCGTACTTGCGCGCCGCGGGGTCCGTGGGCAGGTCGTCCGGTGCGGCCGACGAGGTCGGCGCCACGCTCGCCTTGCCCTCGCACAGCGCGGCCACCTCCGGGAAGAGCTTGTCGTGGCGGACCACCGCGGCCGCCGCCTGGGCGGCGTGGTCCGTGCTCTGGCCGGGCGTCGGCACCGGGGACGGGTCCGCGACCGGGCCGCTCCCGGCCACCGTGGTGCCGCAGGCCGTCATGACGAGCATTCCGGCGGCGAGCAGCACGGCGCGGGCGGGGGTGGTCGTACGGGATGTCACCGGGTCTCCACTTCCTGGGGCGGTCCCCAGCGGCCGGGGCGCATGATCGGATCACCCGATTGTCGTCACGACACGGCCCCGAACTCCTGAGTACGCGTACTCAGCCGACCGCCGGCTTCGGTTCTGCCCACCCGAGCCCTCAGCCCAGCGGCTTGACCCAGCGGGTCCACTGGTCCCCGGGGTGGTACCCGCCGGCGGCCCATGCCCCGTGCGCCCGCTCGTTGCGGTCCAGCACCATCGCATCGGCGCGCCGTCCGCCGAGCTCGCGGAACCGCTCCTCCGCGGCGGCCAGCAGCGCCGACCCGACGCCCTGGCGGCGGCGGTCCGGGTGCACCGCGAGCCGGTACAGGTGGCAGCGCCAGCCGTCGAAGCCCGCGATCACGGTGCCGACCAGTTCGCCCTCGCGCCGGGCGAGCAGCAGGGCGTGCGGATCGCGGGCGTGGAGGCGCTCGACCCCGGCGAGGTCGTCGCTGATACTCGTTCCCTCGGCGGCCGTCTTCCAGAAGTCGAGCACGGCGGTGAGATCAGCGGCGGACGCGGGACCGATATGAAGATCACTCATGGCCGGATCCCATCATCCGGTTGCGCTCCGCCAAAAGAATGATCCGACCTCTTTGCCTTTCCTTTACTATGGTGCAAGCGGTCGACCGACCGAAAACCGACCCGAACGAAAGGTGTGAGCGTCCGCCCATGGGCGAGCCCCCCAGTACCCGACATCGCGCGATACCCCTCCTCCTGGCTGATCATGGGACGGAGGTGACCGACCGATGACCGAAGTGCTCCTGCTCCTCGTGGCGCTGCTGCTCTGCCTTGCCTGCGGGGCCTTCGTCGCGGCCGAGTTCTCGCTCACCACCGTCGAGCGCAGTGAGCTCGAACAGGCCGCCGAGCGCGGCGAGCGCGGGGCCGAGAGCGCCCTCCAGGCCGTCCGGAGCCTCACGTTCCAGCTCTCCGGCGCCCAGCTCGGCATCACCGTGACCGGCCTGGTCATCGGCATGATCTCCAAGCCCTCGATCGCCGCCCTGCTCCAGGGCCCCTTCGAGGCCATGGGGCTGTCGGCCGGCGCCGCCTCCTCCACCGCCCTGATCCTGGGCACCGTACTGTCGACCGTCGTCCTGATGGTCGTCGGCGAGCTGGTCCCCAAGAACTGGGCGATCTCCTCACCGCTGGCCGTCGCCAAGCGCGTGGCCACCGCGCAGCGGGTCTTCAGCCGCACCTTCCGGCCGTTCATCAGCCATCTGAACACCACGGCGAACCACATGGTCCGCCGGCTCGGCATGGAGCCGGCCGAGGAGCTGGCCTCCGCGCGCACCCCGCAGGAGCTGGTGGCGCTGGCCCGGCACTCCGCGAAGGCGGGGGCGCTGGAGAAGGACACCGCCGAGCTCTTCGTACGGACCCTGAACCTGGCCGACCTGACCGCGGAGAACGTCATGACCCCGCGGGTCCAGGTCACGGCCCTCGACGTACAGGCCACCGCCGAGGACGTGGCGAACGCGACGCTCGCGACCGGCCTGTCGCGCTTCCCCGTCTACCGCGGGAGCCTCGACACCGTCGTCGGCACCGTCCACATCAAGGACGTGCTCGCGATGCCCGCCGAGGAACGGCACCGCCGCCCCGTCAACCGGCTGCTGCGCGATCCGCTGCTGGTACCGGAGTCGCTGACCGTGGACCGGCTGCTGGACCTGCTGTCCGGCCGCCAGACGATGGCCGTGGTGATCGACGAGTACGGCGGCACGGCCGGCGTGGTCACCCTGGAGGACATCGTCGAGGAGGTCGTCGGCGAGGTGCGCGACGAGCACGACCCGCACGAGACCTCGGACCTGGCCCCGGCCGGTACGGACGCCTCCGGGCGCCCCCTCTACTCCGCCGACGGCGCCGTGCGCACCGACCAGCTGGAGCGGATCGGGCTGCGCGTGCCGGACGGCCCGTACGAGACCCTCGCCGGGCTGATAGCGACCGAGCTGGGCCGGATCCCGGCCGTCGGCGACAGCATGGAGCTGGCCGGCTGGCGGCTCGACGTGGTGGACGCCAGCGGCCGGCGGGCCGCGCGGGTGCTGCTGCACGCGCCGGCCGAGCCGGCGCAGGAGTCGTCGGACAAGGGTGGGGAGGGAGCGCGATGACAGTGCTCCAACTGCTGATCGGCCTGGCGACCCTGGTCGTCAACGCCTTCTTCGTCGGCGCCGAGTTCGCGCTGATCTCGGTGCGGCGCAGCCAGATCGAGCCGTACGCCGAGCAGGGCGACCGGCGGGCCCGCGCCGTGCTGTGGGCGCTGGAGCACGTCTCGGCGCTGATGGCGGCGGCCCAGCTGGGCATCACGCTGTGCACCCTGGTGCTGGGTGTGGTGGCCGAGCCGGCCATCGCGCACCTGCTGACCCCCCTGTTCGACCTGATCGGGGTGCCCTCGGGGCTGACCCACGTGATCTCGTTCGTGGTGGCGCTGGCGCTGGCGACGTACCTGCACATGCTCTTCGGCGAGATGCTGCCGAAGAACGTGGCGCTGTCCGAGCCGGTGCGCACCGCGCTGCTGCTCGGTCCGCCGCTGGTGACCCTGGCCCGGGCGCTGAGGCCGGTGATCTTCGCGATCAACGCCTTCGCCAACCTCCTGCTGCGGATGCTGCGGGTGGAGGTGAAGGACGAGGTCGCGGCGACGTTCTCGGACGACGAGCTGGCCCGGATCGTGAAGGACTCCAGCGCCGCGGGGCTGATCGACGGCCGGGCGAGCGAGCGGCTGCACGACGCGCTGGAGCTGGGCCGGCGGCCGGTCACCGATGTGGTGCTGCCGCTGGACCGGGTCGTCGTGGCCCGGGAGGGCGTCACGCCGACGGCCCTTCAGCGGCTGTCCGCCGAGTCCGGGTACTCCCGTTTCCCGGTGATCGACGCCCAGGCGGGGATCCTCGGGTACCTGCACGTCAAGGACGCCCTCGACGCGGACGGTCCGGAGCGGGACCAGCCGTTCCCGGTCTCCGCCCTGCGTCCGATCGCCCAGGTACGGGCGGAGACCCCGCTGGACGACGTACTGACCGCGATGCGGCGCAGCCGGACGCATCTGGCGGCGGTCATGGGTTCGGGCGGGGCGATGACGGGCCTGGTCACGATGGAGGACGTGCTGCGCGAGCTGTTCGGCAGGCCGGCCTCCGCCTGACGCGGTTGCCACCGCGGTGGTGCCCCGGCCCTGCACGGCCGGGGTACCGCGCGGTAACATCGCTGCGCCATGGAGATGAATGCGTCTTACACCAGTTTCGTCGCGGTCGGCGACTCCTTCACCGAGGGCATGTCCGACCTGCTGCCCGACGGCTCCTACCGCGGCTGGGCCGATCTGCTGGCCGCCCGCCTCGCGGCGCGCGAGCCCGGCTTCCGCTACGCGAACCTCGCGGTCCGCGGGAAGCTGATCGGGCAGATAGCCGAGGACCAGGCCCCGGTCGCGGCGGCGATGGGCGCGGACGTGGTGACGCTGGTCGGCGGTCTGAACGACGCGCTGCGGCCGAAGGTCGACATGGGCCGGGTCCGCGGGCACCTGGAGCAGGCCGTGGAGGTGCTGGCCCCCACCTGCCGGACGCTGGTGCTGATGCGCTCTCCGGGGCGCAACGGGCCGGTGATGGACCGCTTCCGGCCGCGCATGGAGGAGCTCTTCGGCATCATCGAGGAGCTGGCCGCCCGGCACGGGGCCCTGGTCGTGGACCTGTACGGGGCCGGGGTGCTGGCCGACCCCCGCGTGTGGGACGTGGACCGGCTGCACCTGACGGCCGAGGGCCACCGCCGGGTCGCCGAGGCGGTCTGGCAGACGCTGGGCCTGCCGCCCGAGCAGGACTGGCGCGCCGAGCTCCCGGCGGCGGCAGCGCCGGGCTGGGCCGTGCGCCGGTCCCAGGACCTGAGCTTCGCCCGGCAGCACCTGCTGCCGTGGGTGGGCCGCCGCCTGACCGGCCGCTCCTCGGGGGACGGCCGCCCGGCCAAGCGCCCGGAGCTGCTCCCGTACGAGGCAGCCGCGCGCGAGCCGCTCTCGTAGCAAGGCACAATCCGGGGCGGGGTCCCTACCTGCGTAAACGCACAGCTGCGGCCCAAGTAGAATCCCTACACGTGACAGCCAAGCCCCGCATCCCCAATGTCCTGGCCGGCCGCTACGCCTCCGCGGAGCTCGCCGTCCTGTGGTCCCCCGAGTACAAGGTGACGCTGGAGCGGCGGCTGTGGCTCGCCGTGCTCCGCGCCCAGAAGGACCTCGGCATCGAGGTCCCGGACGCCGCCCTCGCCGACTACGAGCGCGTCCTGGAGACGGTCGACCTCGCCTCCATCGCCGAGCGCGAGAAGGTCACCCGGCACGACGTGAAGGCCCGCATCGAAGAGTTCAACGCCCTCGCCGGCCACGAGCACGTCCACAAGGGCATGACCTCCCGCGACCTCACCGAGAACGTCGAGCAGCTCCAGATCCGGCTCTCGCTGGAGCTGGCCCGCGACCGTACGGTCGCCGTCCTCGCCCGGCTGGGCAAGCTGGCCGGCGAGCACGCCGAGCTGGTCATGGCCGGCCGCTCCCACAACGTCGCCGCGCAGGCGACGACCCTGGGCAAGCGCTTCGCCACGGCGGCCGACGAGCTGCTGGTCGCCTACGCCCGGCTGGAGGACCTGCTCGGCCGCTACCCGCTGCGCGGGATCAAGGGCCCGGTCGGCACCGCCCAGGACATGCTCGATCTGCTGGGCGGCGACACCGCCAAGCTGGCCGACCTGGAGCAGCGGATCGCCACCCACCTCGGCTTCGCCGAGGCCTTCACCTCCGTCGGCCAGGTCTACCCGCGCTCGCTCGACTACGACGTGGTCACCGCCCTGGTGCAGCTGGCCGCCGCCCCCTCGTCGATCGCGAAGACGATCCGTCTGATGGCCGGCCACGAGCTGGTCACCGAGGGCTTCAAGCCCGGCCAGGTCGGCTCCTCCGCGATGCCGCACAAGATGAACACCCGCTCCTGCGAGCGCGTCAACGGCCTGATGGTCATCCTGCGCGGCTACGCCTCGATGACCGGCGAGCTGGCCGGTGACCAGTGGAACGAGGGCGACGTGTCCTGCTCCGTGGTCCGCCGGGTGGCCCTGCCCGACGCGTTCTTCGCGTTCGACGGCCTGCTGGAGACCTTCCTGACGGTCCTCGACGAGTTCGGCGCCTTCCCGGCCGTCGTGGCCCGCGAGCTGGACCGCTACCTGCCGTTCCTCGCGACCACCAAGGTCCTGATGGGCGCGGTGCGGGCGGGTGTCGGCCGCGAGGCCGCCCATGAGGTCATCAAGGAGCACGCGGTGGCCTCCGCGCTCGCCATGCGCGAGCAGGGCGCCGAGCGCAACGAGCTGCTGGACAAGCTGGCTGCCGACGAGCGGATGCCGCTGGACCGGGCGCAGCTCGATGCCCTGATGGCCGACAAGCTGTCCTTCACGGGCGCGGCCGGTGACCAGGTGGCCGCGGTGGTCTCCCGTATCGAGGCGATCACCAAGCAGCACCCGGAGGCCGCCGGGTACGCGCCGGGGTCGATCCTCTGACCCCGAGGAGCTGAGCGCCGCCCGTGACCGCGTCATCCCGGACGTGGTCACGGGCGGTCTGCGTGTGCTGTTCTGCGGGATCGATCCGGGTCTCCTCGAGGGCGGCCGCATGCCGACCGCCAAGGTGGAACTGCTGCGCCCGCAGTGGCCGGCCTGACCAGCCCAGAAACCATGACGGCCCCACCCGGAGGGTGAGGGCATGGTGCCGGCCGACTTGCCCACAGCCACTTGCTCTCGGCGGGACGGGCACGTTCAACCGCTCTGCCGTCCGCGCCACTGACACCGACCCGGCCTGGGACCTGACCTGACCCCGCGGACCCATGACGTTTGCCAGTCCTCCGCGTTGGCCGCTTCTTCCATGACCACGGCACGGTTTCCACCGCCGTTGAAGGTCGGTCACTCTCAGCTCCAGGCGATCACACCGCGTGTGCGGCTGCAAGTCGGCGCACCCCCGTGAGCCTCGCCCCCGCGTTCGGAACCCGGGCGCCCTGAGCCGACCCGATCCGCATCGGCTCCACCCGCGTCCGGGCGCTCCCAACCCCAGCGGCCTCAACGCCCACCGGACCGCGGAGTCCGTGGCCCAGGAGTACGCCCGCCTCCGCACGGCCGCCGAATCGAACCCGGGGACCTCTAGGGCGGGTCGATCACGGTCACCGCGGCCATCAGCTGCGGTGAGTGGTCGGCCCCCCAGCGGGCCTCGTAGACGGCGACCCAGCGGTCCCCGACCCGCCAGAGGTGGAGGTGGTCGCTGGTGTCGCCGATCTCCTGCCACGGCTGCGCCACCTCCCCGGCCTCCGTCCGCAGCCGCAGGCTGTCGAGCGTGAACCGGTCCGGCTTGCCCCAGCGCTCCTCCAGCCGCTGAGCCAGGGCGTCGAACTCGGCGGACACCTGGTCCTCGTGCGCCAGGCGATCGGCTGCGTCCTCGTCCCCGTACCACCGGCTCCCGCCCAGCTCCGCAAGGTGGTAGCCGGGCCCGCTGGTGCCCACTTCGGACCTGCCCGGGACGTCGGGGAAGGCACGCGTACGGAGCCGGTCGATCGTGTCGAGATGCTCTGCCGTGGTCATACCGTCAGTATCGCGTCGAGGTCTGACAACTGGCCCGGCGTCACGCGTCACGCCGGCGCACCGCCAGCCAGCCGCCGGCCAGCGCGGCCGCCGCCCACAGCGCCAGCACCCCGAGGCCGCTCCAGGGACCGAGCCGACCGCTGGACTCCAGGTGCATGACGAGCTGCCCCGCCTGGTCCGGCAAGAACTCGGCCACGCCGCCCGCGGCCTGGCCGATGATGAAAGGCGCCATGACGACGAAGGGTATGAGCACGCTCAGCACGACCGCCGCACTGCGCAGCACCGCTGTCAGTCCGGCCGCGAACAGGGCCATGAGCGTGAGGTACACACCGCTGCCGAAGACTGCGCGGAGGGTGCCCGGGTCCCCCAGGGACATCGCGTACTGACCCATGAACGCCTGACCCAGGACGAAGGTGAGCAGTCCGGTGACCTGGCCCGCAAGAAAGGCGAGCGCGCCCACCACGGCGATCTTCGACAGGTAGAAGCGCGTACGGCTCGGCACGGCGGTCAGCGACGTGCGCAGGGCGCCGTTGTGGAACTCGGCGGCCAACGCGCTCGCCCCGAAGGTGAACGCCGCTATCTGACCGAAGTTGATGCCGTAGAAGGCGCCGAGCAGCGGGTCCTCCCCCATGCTGCCGGCCTCGGCCTGGCCTACGGCGGCAGCCGCCAGAGCCTGTATCCCGGCGGTGGCCAGGAATATGGCGATCAGCGCCCCGAACGTGCCGCGAAGGGACCGTATCTTGATCCATTCCGAGTGCAGGACGGGGACGGTGGGCAGAGCGGCGCTCATGGCGAAGCCTCCTTGGGTCTTGGGGAAGGTCAGTGGGTGGCGGCGAACTGGGCGTGGTCGGCGGTGAGGTCGAGGTAGGCCTGCTCCAGCGAGGCGCGTTCGTCGGAGAGTTCCAGCACAGGGATGCCCTCGCGGGCGGCGATGCCTCCGAGCTGCTCGGCCCGTATGCCCTCCACCGTCCAGCGCCCGTCGTCGGCGCTCGCCATCTCGAAGCCGTCCCGCGCCAGGGTCGCCCGGAGACGGACCGGGTCCGAAGTCCGCAGGCGCACCTTCGGGGTGCTGCGGGCCTCGATGAACTCCTCCATGGAGGAGTCGGCCAGTAGCCTGCCCTGCCCGAGCACGACCAGGTGGTCGGCGAGCGCCGCGGTCTCGGACATCAGATGGCTGGAGACGAGCACCGTGCGGCCCTCGGCGGCGAGGCCCCGCATCAGCTCGCGGATCCAGATGATGCCTTCGGGGTCGAGCCCGTTGGTGGGCTCGTCCAGCAGCAGCACCCCGGGATCTCCCAGCAGCGCGGCCGCTATGCCGAGGCGCTGGCGCATGCCGAGCGAGAAGGTCTTGACCCGACGCTTTGCCGCCGAGGCGATCCCCGCCTGCTCCAGTACCTCTTCGACCCTGCGCACCGGGATGCGGTCGGCAGCGGCGAGGAAGCGGAGGTGGTCCCGGGCGGTGCGCCCGCCGTGGGCCGCCTGGGCGTCCAGGAGTGCGCCCACGCGGTGCAGCGGGTCGGGGAAGTCGGTGAACCGGGCCCCTCCGATCGTGGCCGTCCCGGACGTGACCCGGTCCAGGCCCAGCAGCAGGCGCATCGTCGTGGACTTGCCGGCGCCGTTGGGGCCGAGGAATCCGGTGACCCGCCCTGGCAGGACGTCGAAGGTGAGGTGGTCCACGGCCCGGGTGCGGCCGTATTCCTTGGTCAGTTCTCGGATCTCGATGCTGTTCATGGCTCAAGATTCGCCGCCCGCCCCACCCCCGCTCCTCCCCCATGCGAGGGTGCCGTCTCCCCCACGTGGGGGAGACGCGTCCGGGCCGGTCACTGCCACGATGGGGGCATGTACCGACTGCTCCGTGCCCCGCTCCAACCGGTGACCTACTCACGCTGGTTGCATCTGTGCGTGCCCGTGCTGCTGCTGGCCCTGTGGATGTTCATAGAGCCGGCGTGGCCGTGGATGCCGTTGGTCATCGTCATACCGTTCGGCCTGGTGCCCTGGGTGCGGCTGGCCGAGGGGCTGCAAGCGCAGTTCCTGCTCACCCCGCATGACCGCGGCAACCCCGACAGCGGCATCAGTGCCGCGCCGTCGGCGCGGTGGGGCGACCGGTGGCGGACGCTGCTGTGGCTCGAGGCACGGCTCGTCATCGCACTCGCCGCCATGGCCGCGACCGTATGGCTCCCGGTGATGACCGTCGAACTGGTCGCGGCGGCGCTCGGACACCCGCTCAACTCGGACCTCATGATCCCCTTCCCTCCGCCGCGTTGGGCCGCCGCACTGCTCGTTCCGGTGCCGCTGGTCCTTCTCATCGCCATAGTGGTGCTGCTGGGCGAGGTGGTCACCGCGGTCGCGCGCCGGCTGCTGGGGCCTTCGGCCGCCGAGCGGCTCACGGCCCTGGAGGCCCGCACCGAGCAGCTGTTGGAGCGCACGCGCATCGCCCGGGAGCTGCACGACTCGATCGGGCACGCCCTGACGGTGGCCGTGGTACAGGCGGGTGCGGCCCGGGCCGCCGGCAACCCCGAGTTCACCGACCGCGCGCTGAGCGCGATCGAGGAAACGGGCCGGGCCGCGCTGGAGGACCTGGAACGGGTCCTGCTGGTCCTGCGGGAGTCGGCGCAGCCCGTCTCCCAGCGGCCGACGCTGGCCGAGGCCGACCGGCTGCTGGAGTCGGCGCGGGCATCGGGGTCGGAGGTCGATGCGCAACTGACGGGACCGCTGGAGCAGTTGCCGGGCCCGGTCACCCGGGAGGGCTACCGGATCCTGCAGGAGGCGCTCACGAACGTGCTGCGGCACTGCGGGCCGGTGCCGGTCAGGGTCCGGGTGGAGATGGCTGTCGGCAGGCTGGACATGGAGGTCATGAACCCGCTGCCGGAGGGGCCCGCCTTCATCCCCGGGAGCGGGAGCGGGCTGCGCGGGATGCGCGAGCGGGCCGCGCTGCTCGGCGGGGAGGCCGAGACCGGGCCGTTCGAGGGCAGTTGGAGGGTGCGCGCACGGCTTCCGCTGGAGCGAATACGCTGACCGGATGCCGGTTACCGTTCTGCTCGTCGATGACGAGCCCCTGGTGCGCGCGGGTCTGCGTGCCGTCCTGGATGCCCAGCCCGACATCGAGGTGGTGGGTGAGGCGGCCGACGGGGCCTCCGTGGTCCCGCTCGTGCGGCAGCTGAGGCCGGACGTGGTGGCCATGGACGTGCGGATGCCGCTGCTCGACGGGATCGAGGCGACGCGGGCCGTGCTGCGGACCGTGGATTGCCCGCCGAAGATCCTCGTGGTGACCACGTTCGAGAACGACGAGTACGTGTACCAGGCGCTGCGGGCCGGGGCGGACGGGTTCCTGCTGAAGCGGGCCCGCCCCTCCGAGATCGTGCACGCGGTGCGGCTGGTGGCCGAGGGCGAGACGCTGCTGTTCCCGGCGGCCGTGCGGGCGCTGGCCGCGGAGTACGGGAACCGGCGGGCGCGGGCGGTGCTGAAGCGGGCCGCGCTGACCGAGCGGGAGGAAGCGGTACTGCGGGCGATGGCGCGCGGGCTGACGAACGTCGAAATCGCCAAGGAGCTGATCGTCGGCACGGAGACGGTGAAGTCCCACGTGAGCGCGATTCTGGGCAAGCTGGGGGCACGGGACCGGACCCAGGCTGTGATCACGGCGTACGAGTCGGGATTCGTCGCCCCGGCCTGAGGGGAGGAGCCGGTTCCGGCCGATGGGGGGCTGCGTCTCGCAGCGGCCCCGGGGGCACAGTACGATCCGGCAGACAAGCTCGCTAGCTGGGAGGACACAACGTTGGGGCAGCTGACCGGCGGGGATCCCTCTCTGCTCCGGCGGATCAATTCGGCCGTGGTGCTGCGTGCACTGCGGGCGGCCGAATCGCCGACCCTCACCGACCTCACCCGGGTGACCGGACTGTCCCGGCCGACCGTCGAAGGTGTGGTCGAGGGGCTGATCGGGACCGGGCTCGTCGTCGAGGCCGGCGCGGAGGAGGGTGCGCGTCGCCAGGGGCGGCCGGCCAGGCGCTACCGGTTCCGGGCCGAGGCGGGGCATCTGCTCGGCATCGAGATCGGCTCGCACCGGATCGCGGTGCTGCTGTCCGGGCTGGACGGGCGGGTGATCGGCGCCGGCACGAAGGAGGTCGCCGAGACGGCGTCCGCCGACGAGCGGCTGGAGCGGGTGCGAGTGGCGGTGGCCGATCTGCTGCGGCGGGCCGGCGTACCGCGGGACTCCCTGCGTGCGGTCGGCGTCGGCAGCCCCGGGATCGTGGAGGCGGACGGCACCGTACGCCTGGGCACGGCGCTGCCGGGCTGGACCGGACTGCCCCTCGGCGAGCGGCTGAGGCGCTCGTTCCGCTGCCCGGTACAGGTGGAGAACGACGCCAACGCGGCCGCGGTCGCCGAGCACTGGAAGGGCGCCGCGCAGGACACCGACGACATGGTGTTCGTGATGGCGGGGCTCAGCCCCGGCGCGGGATCACTGATCGGAGGACGGCTGCACCGCGGCTTCGGCGGGGCGGCCGGCGAGATCGGCGCCCTGCACCTGCTGGGCCGCGACGTCACACCCGAGAAGCTGCTGTCCACGACCGGCGAACCGCTGCACCCGCTGGACGAGCAGGCGGTCGCCGAGGTCTTCGCGATGGCCCGGCGGGGCGACGAGCGGGCCGTGGCCGCGGTGGAGCGCTTCATCCAGCGGCTGGTGCACGACGTGGCGGCGCTGGTCCTGGCCATGGATCCGGAGCTCGTCGTGGTCGGCGGCTGGGCGGCCGGCCTGGCCGGTGTCCTGGACCCCCTGCGCCGGGAACTGGAGCGCTACTGCCTTCGTCCCCCGCGGGTGGCGCAGTCCCTGCTCGGCGAGGCCGCGGTGGCCACCGGAGCCCTGCGCCTGGCGCTGGACCACGTGGAAGAAGAGCTCTTCGCGGTGGAGAAGACGGTCACGACCCGCCGCCGCTGACCCCGCGGCGGCGGACGGGCGGGGCCTCGGCGGTCAGGAGGCGACGCGCGCTTCGTGCGTTATCTCCACGTCGCCCGAGTCACCGAAGGTCAGGCGGCAGGTGTCCGCGCGGTACGTGGCGACCGAGACGGCGGCCGTACCCGCGACGGTGAAGTACCGGGTGGTGACCACGAGCACCGGCGCACCCGGCAGCCGGTCCAGTTCCTTGGCGTCGTCGGCACGCGCCGATCCGAGCTCCACCGAGCGGTCCTGCCCGTCCAGGGCGAGCCGCTGCAGCTCTCGCAGCACGGCCCGGGCGCGCGCCGGTCCGGCCGGGGCGTCGATGGCGGAGAGGCCGGGCACGGAAGCGGCCGGCACGTACAGCAGCTCGGCGGCGACGGCCTGCCCGTGGGAGACCCGGGTCCGGCGCACGGTGTGCAGGGGCCGTTCGGCTGCGCCACCGAGGAGCTTTTGGACGGCGGCGGACGGCAGGGCGGCATCGGCCGGGTCCGCGTCCACGACCTCCCAGCCGTCGACGCTCTCGCCGGGCCAGCTCTGCCCCGTACTGCCGACGGCCACGCCGACCCGCGGCGGGGCCACGGTGGTGCCGACCCCGCGGCGGCGCTGCAGCCGCCCTTCGAGTTCGAGCTGTTCCAGGGCCTGGCGCAGGGTCGCGCGGGCGACTCCGAAGCGGGCGGCGAGCTCACGCTCGTTCGGCAGGACCTCGCCCACCGCGAAGTCCTGGTCGAGCGCCTCGCTGAGGACGGTCTTGAGGTGCCAGTACTTAGGCTCCGGCACCGTTTCGAGCTGCGTGGTCCCCACCCTGACTCCTCCTGCCATCGCTGCAATCGCCGTGTTCCAGCGGCAGTTCCGCGCCTTTGTTTATTAAAGGTTCCTGCACTATCCCTGCGACGATAGGACGGCACTCCCCCTTGGTCAAGACCAATCCTCACCCCTTTACCGGGCACATCGGGCATACGTATCAAGCCGTTCATGCGATGTTCTCGCTCCCCCGACACGCCTCCGAGGCTTGTCCCACCGGGCTACCGGGCGGTAATCATGGCGGTAGTCATTACTGACAGCCTGTCTCACACGCGTCCACCCGATCGCGTCTCCACCGGTCGAACGGTCGCGTCCACCCGACGAGGAGCTGCATGACCGCCACGGTCTCCTTCCCGATCGAATCGCCGCTGGGCCCCCGCACCGCCACCGTCGCCTACGAGCGCAAGGGCGCCGGCGCACCGCTTCTCCTGCTGCACGGCATCGGCCACCACCTCCAGGCCTGGCACCCGGTGACCGACATCCTGGCCGCCGATCACGACGTCATCGCCGTCGACCTGCCCGGCTTCGGCGTCTCGGAGCCGCTGCCCGAGGGGGTCCCGTACGACCTGGGCACCTTCGTCCCCGCGCTCGGTGCGCTCTGCACGGCCCTCGGCGTCGAGCGCCCGCACGTCGTGGGCAACTCCCTCGGCGGGCTCCTCGCCCTCGAAATGGGCCGCAGCGACCTGGCCCGCTCGGTCACCGCGCTCTCCCCCGCCGGCTTCTGGACCGAGGCCGAGCGCAGGTACGCCTTCGCCACCCTGCGCGCGATGCGCGTCGGCGCGCTCACGCTGCCCCACTCCACGCTGGAGCGGCTCTCGCGCAGCGCCGCCGGCCGGGCCGCGCTCACCGGCACGATCTACGCGCACCCGGCCCGCCGGTCACCCGAGGCCGTGGTCGCCGAGACCCTCGCCCTGCGCGAGGCCACCGGATTCGAGGGGACCCTCGCCGCCGGCCGCTCCGTACGGTTCACCTCGGACGTGCCCGGCCTGCCGGTCACCATCGCCTGGGGCTCCCGCGACCGGCTGCTCCTGCCCCGCCAGGGCGTACGCGCCAAGCACACGGTCCCCGACGCCCGGCTGGTCCGGCTCCGCGGATGCGGCCACGTACCGATGAACGACGACCCGGCGCTGGTCTGCCGCGTGGTTCTGGACACGGTGCGCGCCACAACCGGCCAATCCGCCTGACCTGCTGACGGCTGTTCATCCACGGTTCGGTTGGGCGACGCGGGCGGGCCGGTGTACGACGGCACACTGGTCCGACCCGTCCCCGCCGGCCCCTGGAGACGCTCCGATGGCACCGATGCCGCACACCCGACGGTCCCTGCTCGGCGGTTCACTCGCCGTTCCTGTGGGCCTTGCCCTGTCCGGCGCGCTCGCCGCGCCCGCATTCGCCGCACCCACCGCCGCCGCGGCGTTCACCCGCTCCGGACGCCCGAGCGCGTCGTGGGGCACCCAGTCCGGTGAGATCACCGCACACTCGGCCACCGTCTGGACGCGCTCCGACCGGCCGGCGCGGATGTACGTCGAGACCTCCCCGAGCGAGTCGTTCCGCTACGGCGTCAGGCGGCACGGCGGCCCGTTCCTCGGCCCCGCCACCGACTTCACCGGCACCACCACCCTGCGCGACCTCCCGCCCGGGCAGCAGATCCACTACCGAGTGGTCCTGGCCGACCCGGACGACCCGCGCCGCACGGGCGAGCCGGTCCGCGGCACCTTCCGGACCACCCCCGTCTCGCGCCGCCACAACGTGCGCTTCCTGTGGTCCGGAGACCTCGCGGGCCAGGGCTGGGGCATCAACCCGGACCTCGGCGGCTACCGCGTCTTCGACGAGATGCGCCAGCGCGACCCCGACTTCTTCCTCTTCAGCGGCGACACCATCTACGCCGACGGGCCGATCCAGGCCTCCGTCCCCCTGCACGACGGCAGCATCTGGCGCAACATCACCACCGAGGAGAAGGCGAAGGTCGCCGAGACCCTCGCCGAGTTCCGCGGGAACTTCCGCTACAACCTGCTCGATCGCAACCTGCGCGACTTCAACGCCCAGGTGCCGGTCCTCGCCCAGTGGGACGACCACGAGGTGCGCAACAACTGGTACCCCGGCCAGACGATCGACGACCCCCGCTACACCGTGCGCGACGTCGACACCCTCGCCGGCCGCGCCCGCCAGGCCTTCGGCGAGTACTTCCCGGTCACCGACCTCCGCGGCGGCCGCGCCGAGGGCCGGATGTACCGGGTGATGCGGTACGGGCCGCTGCTCGACGTCTTCGTCCTCGACATGCGCACCTACCGCGACGCCAACTCCCCCGGCCGCCAGACCGTGGACCCCATCGGCATCCTCGGCCAGGAGCAGCTGGCCTGGCTCAAGCGCGAGCTGTCGCGCTCCCGCGCCACCTGGAAGGTCATCGCCTCCGACATGCCGCTGGGCATCGTCGTGGCCGACGGCACCGAGAACTTCGAGGCCGTCGCCCAGGGCGACCCGGGCGCCCCGCTCGGACGCGAACTCCAGATCGCCGAACTCCTGCGCCACATCAAGCACCAGCGCATCACGGGCACCCTCTGGCTCACCGCCGACGTGCACTACACGGCCGCGAACCACTACGCCCCCGAGCGGGCCGCCTTCACCGACTTCGCGCCGTTCTGGGAGTTCGTCTCCGGTCCCATCGGCGCGGGCGGCTTCCCCGCCGGGAAGCTCGACGCCACCTTCGGTCCCGAGACCGCCTACGTCCAGTCGGCTCCGCTCGCCAACATGTCACCGTCCGAGAGCCCCCCGTACTACGGGGAGGTCGAGATCGACGGCGAGTGCGGGGAACTCACCGTCCGGTTGCGGCGCCAGGGAGGCGGCGTACTCTTCGCCACCTCGCTCCAGCCCGGACGCGTGGGCCAGTAGCCACCGCAAGTCCCGGGGGATCCTGGACGGCGGCGCCGGCCGTCCGGCCCCGGAACTCCCGGGGCCCCGGACCCGGCCCCCGGCTCGCCGCTGCGGATTCCGGATGGCCGCACCCCTCTCGAAAACCGGGCGAAATCGGCCAGACGGACACTTAACCAGTCGGACACAGATCGTTCGTGATCACGCAACACCCCTGCGTCACAGTGGCATGCATGACTGAACGCAACCACGCCCCCGCCCACCGCCACCACCGCCACCACTGGCGCCGCGATCTCGTCGAACTGGCCGCGCTGTTCTGCGCCGTCGCGGTCGCCGACGGCATCGCCAATCTCGTCGCGCACGGCCCCCACGGCCCGGTCCTGCTCATCGCCTCGGCCATCGCACTCCTGGTCACGACGGCGTTCCACACCTGGTGGGCACGCCGCCACAGCCATGCACCGCCGCCGCCGAGCGCAGCGCCCTCCGATCCGGCCCCCGGCACGGCCGGGGCCACGTCCGCGTCCGCGAAGGCGTCGGGGTCCACGTCGGAGAGCGCCACCGCCGCCACGACCGCCCTGTGGCGGATGCGGACGACCGTACGGGACGAGCCCGGCAGCCTGGCCGCGATCTGCAGCGCGCTCGCCCACCACGGCGTGGACATCCTGACCCTCCAGACCCACCCGCTCCCCGAGGGCGGCACCGTCGACGAGTTCCTGCTGCGCTCCCCGCAGCAGCTGGCCTCCTCCGAACTCTCCCGCGCCATCTCCGGGGCCGGCGGCCACAGCACGTGGATCGAACGCGCCGACGCGCACGACCTGGTCGACACCCCGACCCGGGTCCTGGGCCTGGCCACCCGCACCGCCCTGGACGCCGCCGAGCTGCCCCTCGCCCTGCGCCAGCTGCTCGGCCGCTGCACCATCCACTCGATCCCGGCCACCACCCTCTCCGGCCGCCCCAACGCGGGCGCCGACGCCCCCGTCGAGGGCGTCCTGGAGGCGACGGTGATGCGGCTGCGCGACCCCTCGGGCGGTGCCATCACCGTGGAGCGCCCCTATCTGCCCTTCACCCCGACCGAGTTCGCCCGGGCCCGCGCCCTCGTCGAGCTCGACGCCCGGCTCGGCCCGCGCGTGCCGCGCAGCCAGGACGTGCTGACCCTGCCCGAGGGCAACGAGATCACCGTCCGCCGCGCCGACGGCTCGGACCTCGCCGCCGCCCGCGCGATGCACGACCGCTGCTCCGAGCGCACCCTGGGCCTGCGCTACCACGGGCCCGTCGCCGACGCCGACCGCTACCTCGGCCACCTGCTGAGCCCCCGGTTCGGCCGTACGCTCGCCGCCACCACCGCGTCCGACAAGCTCGTCGCCCTCGGCCACCTGCTGTGGGACGGGGACGAGACCGAGGTCGCGCTCCTGATCGAGGACGACTGGCAGCGCCGCGGGATCGGCTCCGAACTGCTGGGCCGCCTGATCGCGATGGCCGTGGAGGCCGGCTGCGACAGCGTGTACGCCGTCACCCAGGCCTCCAACACCGGCATGGTCGCGGCCATGCGCGGCCTCGGCCTCCCCCTCGACTACCAGATCGAGGAGGGCACCCTGGTGATCACTGCCCGGCTGGACGCGAAGCCGGTCGCCTCCCGGGTCGCGTACGAGCTCCCGCGCGCGCAGCAGCCGTACGGCCAGCACCACCCGCGCTGAACCCGGCCCACCGGGATCGCGTCAGGTGGCGTGAGATCGCCGCCGGACGCACGCCGTTGACCGCACGGGAGCGGAACCACGCTCCGCCGCTCCCGTGCACGTCAGGAGGCTGAAAGCGAACGGTGATGACGCGGGGCCGTCCCTCGTACGAAGATGGCCGCATGTCAGAGACCCTTCGCAGCGACAGCGCCTCCCGGCTGCCCCGCCAGGTCGCCGACGCATACGTCGACGACCTCATTGCCATCGATCCGATCGCGGGCACCTATCTCGGTGTCGCCGCGTGCTCCAGCCGGCTCCCGGACTTCTCGCCCGCCGGCCGTGCGGCCGCCGCCGACCTGTCCCGTTCCACCCTCGCCCGCCTCGACGCCGCCGAGCGGCTGCCCGGCGCGGACAGCGACGCCGAGCGCCGTTGCGGCCGCCTCCTGCGCGAGCGCCTCAACGCCGAACTCGCCGTGTACGAGGCGGACGAGGACCTGCGGACCGTCAGCAACATCCATTCGCCCGCGCACGCCGTCCGCGACGTCTTCACCCTGACCCCGTCCGACACGGACGAGGACTGGGCCGCGATCGCCGAGCGGCTGCGCGCGGTCCCCGCCGCCCTCGCCGGCTACCGCGAGAGCCTCGGACTCGGCCTGGACCGCGGCCTGTACGGGGGCCCGCGCGCCACCGCCACCTTCATCGACCAGCTCACCACCTGGGCGGGCGAGGACGGCGAAGGCGCGGACGGCGACGGTGCGGACCGCGACGGCGCGGGCTTCTTCGGCGAACTCGCGTCCCGCGGCCCGGAGGCGCTGCACGCCGGGCTGGAGGAGGCGGCCGCCGGAGCCACCGCGGCCGTCGCCGGACTCCGCGACTGGATGCGCGACGTGTACGCGCCGGCCGTCGCGGACGCGCCGGACCAGGTGGGCCGCGAGCGCTACGCCCGCTGGTCGCGGTACTTCAACGGCACGGACCTGGACCTGGACGAGGCGTACGCCTACGGCTGGTCGGAGTACCACCGGCTGCTCGCCGAGATGAACGCCGAGGCCGCCAAGATCCTGCCGGGCACGGGCCCTTGGGAGGCGCTGGCCCACCTCGACGAGCACGGCACCCACATCGAGGGCGTCGACGAGGTCCAGGCCTGGCTCCAGGGCATCATGGACGAGGCCATCGAGAACCTCGACGGCACCCACTTCGAGCTCGCCGAGCGCGTGAAGCGGGTGGAGTCCATGATCGCCCCGCCGGGCGGCGCGGCGGCCCCGTACTACACGAACCCCTCGGAGGACTTCTCCCGCCCGGGGCGCACCTGGCTGCCGACGATGGGCCAGACCCGTTTCCCGGTGTACGACCTCGTCTCCACCTGGTACCACGAGGGCGTTCCGGGCCACCACCTCCAGCTCGCGCAGTGGGCGCACGTCGCCGACCAGCTCTCCCGCTACCAGGCCAGCGTCGGCCTCGTCAGCGCCAACGTCGAGGGCTGGGCGCTGTACGCGGAGCGCCTGATGGACGAGCTGGGCTACCTCAAGGACGCCGAGCAGCGCCTGGGCTACCTGGACTGCCAGATGATGCGCGCCGCGCGCGTCATCGTGGACATCGGCATGCACCTGGGCCTGGAGATCCCGGCGGACTCGCCGTTCCACCCGGGTGAGCGCTGGACGGTGGACCTGGCGCAGGAGTTCTTCGGCCTGCACAGCGGCCGGCCCGCGGACTTCATCGAGAGCGAGGTGACCCGCTATCTGTCGATGCCGGGTCAGGCGATCGGCTACAAGCTGGGCGAGCGGGCCTGGCTGCTCGGGCGGGACAACGCGCGTGCCGCGCACGGCGACTCCTTCGACCTGAAGGCGTGGCACATGGCGGCGCTGTCGCAGGGCTCTCTGGGCCTGGACGACCTGGTGGACGAGCTGTCGAAGCTCTGATCGACGGCGCTCACGCGTACGGGCCGCCCGCTCCCCTGCGAGGGAGCGGGCGGCCCGTACCGCGTTCCGGCGCGAAACCGGACCGTCAGCAGCCGCAGTCGTCGGAGTCGGTCGGCGCGGTCAGCGGGTCCGCCTCGGCACGCTGCCGGCCGCCCTGCCAGGTCTCGACCTCGAAGCCCTCGCGGATCCAGTACTCGATGCCGCCGAGCATCTCCTTGACCTGGAAGCCGAGCCGGGCCAGGGCGAGCGCGGAGCGGGCTCCCCCGTTGCAGCCGGGGCCCCAGCAGTACGTGACCACGGGAAGGCTCTTGTCGAGGAGCTGCTCGGCCTGCTGGGGGATGAGGGCGGTCGGCAGGTGGACCGCACCCGGCACGTGGGCCTGGTCCCAGGCCGGGGTGGAGCGGGAGTCGACCAGCTGGAAGCCGAGCTCGGCACCCTGCTCGTGGTGGGCCTTGAAGGCGGCGGCGACGTCGGACACGTCCGCGTGGAAGGCGAGGCTCGCGGCGAAGTAGGCGGCGGCCGCGGCCGGGGCGGCCGGGGGCACCCGGAGCACGGGGTTGGCGGCGGGAGCGGGGGCGGTGGCTGGGGCGGTGGCCGCGGCGGCGCTGTTCTGTGTCGTCGTCATGGCTCTGAATCTACGAGCCACTGATCATCCCGGGAAGTGGGTTTCCCCGGCCTTCCCCTTGTTCGGCCGGGGATTCCCCTGCTACACCTGGTTCATGACCGACTATTCCCCTGACGCCACCGACTGGCGCATTCTGACGGCCCTCCAAGAGGACGGCCGGGCCAGCTTCGCCGATCTCGCGCGCGCCGTCTCGATGTCCGCGAGCGCGGTCACCGAGCGGGTGCGCCGCCTGGAGGAGGCGGGAGTGATCACCGGGTACACCGCCGTGGTGGACGCGGAGAAGCTGGGCAAGTCCATCCTGGCGCTGGTCCGGCTGCGCTATCCGCACGGCAACTACAAGCCGTTCCACGACCTGCTGGAGGCGACCCCGGAGATCCTGGAGGCCCACCACGTCACGGGCGACGACTGCTTCGTGCTCAAGGTCGCCACCCGCTCGATGGGGCATCTGGAGGAGGTGGCGGGCCGGATCGCGGGCCTCGGCTCCGTCACCACCAGCATCGTGTACTCCTCGCCGCTGTCCCGCCGCCCGCTCAGTCCGTGAGGGACGCCGTGCGGTGGCGGACCACCGAGCCGCCGCGCTGCTTGACGATCTCCAACTGGGCCTGGACGCGGGTGCGCAGGTCGGCGACGTGGCTCACGATGCCGACGCTGCGGTCCCGCTCGCGCAGCGAGTCCAGTACGTCGAGCACCTCGTCGAGCGCCTGGTCGTCGAGGCTGCCGAAGCCCTCGTCGATGAACAGGGTGTCCAGGCGCATGCCGCCCGCCTCGTCGGTGACCACGTCGGCCAGACCGAGGGCCAGGGCCAGCGAGGCGAAGAAGGTCTCACCGCCCGACAGCGTGGCCGTGTCCCGCTCGCTGCCGGTCCAGGCGTCCACCACGTGCAGTCCGAGGCCGGATCGCCCGCGTCCGCTCGCCTTGGCGTCGGAGTGGACGAGCGTGTAGCGGCCGCCGGACATCCGCAGCAGCCGTACCGTCGCGGCGGCCGCGACCTGCTCCAGGCGGGCTGCCAGGACGTACGCCTCCAGCCGCATCTTGCGCTCGTTGTCGGCGGAGGTGCCCGCCGTGAGCCCGGCCAGCCGGGCCACCCGGTCGTACGCCTCGCGCAGCGGGCCCAGGGCGCGCAGCTCCTGCCCCGCCTGCCGGGAGAGCCGGTCCAGCTCCGCGCAGCGCACCCGGGCCGCGTCCACGGCGGACCCTGCCGTACGAAGCTTCGCCGCGGCCCGGGCTTCGTACGCCTCGGCGGCGTCCGGCGCGGCCGGGGGCAGCGTCGCGGCCAGGGCGGTGCCGGTCTCGCCGAGGCGGTCCGCCAGCATGGCCTCCTCCGCCTGCCAGGCGTCCAGCCTCCGTTGGAGCGCGGTGCGTTCGTAGTCCGGAAGGACCGCGTCCGCGGCGGCCTCGGTGGTGTCGAATCCGGCCTTGAAGGCGGCGTCGGCGAGCTGGGCGTCGGCCTCCTTGAGCCGGGCGGCGGTGTCCTCGGCCCGGCGCAGCGCGGCGGCGGCCCCGGTGACCATCCGGACCCGGTCCTCCAGGGTCCGGGCGCGGGCGGCGACGGTGGGCGCGCCGTCCCGTACGAGGGCGAGCTCCTCCTCCAGCGAGGCCTGCTCCTGGTCCAGGGCCTCGCGCCGGGAGGCCCGGCCGGCGGCCCTGCGCTCGGCATCGAGCCGGTCGGAGCTGCGTACGGCGTGCTCCCGCTCTGCGCCGGCCAGCCGCTCCCGGGCGCCGTGCAGCCCTGCCGCCGCGGCGTGGGCGGCGGCGTGCCGGGAGCTCAGGTCCGAGGTCAGCGCGAGGAGTTCCCCGGTGGTGGCCTCCCCGGCGGCCGCCGCGGCCTCGGCCCGCGCCTCCTGGACGGCGGCGAGTTTCCGCTCGACGGCGGCCCGGCCCTCCTCGGCCCGCTCGTAGCGGGCGTGGGCGGCGTCCTCGGCGGCCCGGTCCACGTGCCCGGGGGCCGGACGCGCCGGAGCGGGGTGCTCCGCCGACCCGCACACCGTGCACGCCTCCCCCGCCACCAGCGCCTCGGCGAGCTCGGCGGCGATCCCGCGCAGCCGGGCCTCCTTGAGCTCCAGCCAGCGCTCCCGGGCGGCGGTCGACTCCTCGCGTACGGAGAGCAGTTCGCCTTCGGCGCGCTGCGCATCGGCGTCCAGCGCATCCCGGCGCTGGGACGCGGTCAGGTGCATCCGGGCCGGCTCCAGCCGCCCCGCGAGCTGCTCGGCCAGCGTCGCGGCCTGCTGGGCGGCGTCCACCCGCTCGGCCAGCGCGGTCCGGGTGGCCTCCCAGCGGGCGAGCCAGTCGGCGGAGTCCCGCAGCTGCTCCTCGGCGTCGCGGGCCTCCCGCTCCAGGGTGGCCCGTTCGCGGCCGATCTCGGCGCTGCGCTGCTCGGACCGCTGGGCGGCGCCGAGCGCTCCGAGGTCCTCGCGCAGCCGCTGCTCGACGGCGGACAGCTGCTCGGTGCCCGCCTCGGCGAGGGCCGGCGGAAGCTGCGCACGGGCGGCGGCCTCCGCGTGGGCGGCGGACAGGTGGGCCGCCGACGCGGCTCCGCGCAGTTCCAGCGCGGGGGCCACCAGGGCTCCGCGCCGGGCCCGGTCCAGCAGGGCGCGGACCCGCTCCCGCTCGGGCTCCGCCTCGGCGAGCAGGGCGGTGCGGCGGGCCGTCTCGGCGTGCCGGCGCTGGAGGCGGTCGAGCTCCCGCGCCTCCCCCGCGGCCCGCCGGGCGGCGGCGTGCCGGCCCTCGACGGCGGCCAGCGCGTACTCGGCGACCGTCAGCCGCTCCCGGGCCGCGCAGCGGGCGACGGCGGCCCAGGCCCGGACGGCCCCGGCCAGCCCGGGATCGCCCGGCTGGTGCCCGGGCAGCGGCCAGGCCCGCAGGTCGGCGCTGTCCCCGGCGGCCTGGGCGAGCCGCTGGGCGATGCCGAGCACCTTCTCGTCGCCGGCGCGGACCTTGGCCTCGGCGGCCCGGCGGCGCTCGGCGAGCAGCGCCTCGACGGCGGCGAAGCGGCGGGTGTCGAAGAGCCGGCCCAGCAGCCGGCCCCGCGCCGCCTCGTCGGCCCGCAGGAACTTGGCGAACTCGCCCTGCGGCAACAACACGACCTGGCAGAACTGCTCGCGGCTCATGCCGAGCAGCTGCTCGGTCTCCTCGCCGATCTCCTGATGGGAACGGCTGAGTGCCTGCCAGCGTTCCCCGTCGTACTCGCGCAGCCAGCTCTGCGCCTTGTCCTTGGTGGTGCCGGTGCCGCGCTTCTTCGGCCGGTCCTGCTCGGGGCGCCGGGTGATCTCCAGGCGCCGCCCGCCCGCGGTGAGTTCGAGGGTGACCTCGGTGGGGGTCCCGGCGTCGGCGTGGTCGCTGCGCAGGCTGGTGCCGGGGGCCTGGCGGGGGCCGGGCACCGATCCGTACAGGGCGTAGCAGACGGCGTCGAGGACGGAGGTCTTGCCCGCGCCGGTGGGGCCGTGGAGCAGGAAGATCCCGGCGCCGGACAGCGCCTCGAAGTCGATCTCCTGGGGTTCGGCGAAGGGGCCGAAGGCGGTGATCCTGAGCCGGTGCAGCCTCATCGGCGGGTCTCCTGCCGGCTGTCGTCCGCCCGTACGTCCTCGAAGGCGCCCTGGAGCACGGCCCGTTCGGCCTCGTCGGCGACCCCGCCGCCGCGTACGTGGGCGACGAAGTCCTCGGCGATCTCCTGGTCGCTGCGCCCCTTGAGGCGCTGGGCGTACGAGGCCCCGCCGGACTCCTCGCTGCCCTCGGGGTCGAAGGCGAGGCTCAGGGTGTGCGGGAAGCGGGCGGCGAGCCGGGCCATGGGGTCCTCGGGCCGGACCGGGTCCGTGAGGGTGGCCTCGATCCAGGAGCCCTCGTACGCGTCGTACGCGGCCTCCTCCAGCAGCGTGTCGAGCCGTCCCCGGAGCCGGGCGAGCGGGCGCGGCACGGGGGTGTCGACGCGCTCGGCGGTGATCTCCCCGGCCGGGCCGAGGTCGACCAGCCACATGGTCTTGCGGTGGCCGGCCTCGGAGAAGGAGTAGGCGAGCGGGGAACCGGAGTAGCGGACCCGTTCGTTGATCGTCTGGCAGCCGTGGAGGTGGCCGAGTGCGGCGTAGTCCACCCCGTCGAAGACGGAGGCGGGCACGGCCTCGACCCCGCCGACGGCGATGTCGCGCTCGCTGTCGCTGGCCAGCCCGCCGGTGACGAAGGCGTGGGCGAGGACGACGGAGCGGGTGCCGGGCGCGCGCGCGGCGAGGTCCGCCCGGACCAGGTCCATGGCCGCGCCCAGCACGGCCTCGTGGCTCACCTTCTGTGCGGCGAACCGGTCCTTGACCAGGGCGGGCTCCAGGTACGGCAGTCCGTACAGGGCCACCTCCCCGTGTACGTCGGCCAGCACCACGGGGTCGGCGCAGCCCTCGGGGTCGGTCCGCAGGTGGATCCCGGCCCGGCCGATCAGCCCGGCGCCGACGCCGAGCCGGCGGGCGGAGTCGTGGTTGCCGGAGATCATCACGGTGGGCACGCCGAGGTCGGCGAGCCGGTGCAGCGCCCGGTCGTACAGCTCGACGGCGGGCAGCGGGGGCACGGCCCGGTCGTAGACGTCGCCGGCGACGAGGACGGCGTCGACCTCGTGCTCGCGGACGGTCTCGACCAGGTGGTCGATGAAGGCGGTCTGGGCCCCGAGCAGGTTCACGCGGTGGAAGGACCGGCCGAGGTGCCAGTCGGAGGTGTGCAGGAGCCTCACTCGCCGGGCCCGCCGGACGTCTCGCCGCACATGTTTCTTCCGTCCCCCTGGTCGTCCCGGTCGTCTCCCGCTCCCTGAGCCCCTCTACGCTAACGCGTCACCGGGGCCCCCGGGCCCCGTCCTCAGGACGCGTACGTCTCCCCGCCGAGGGTGAGGGTGGCGCTGCCCGCCGTACTGTCGGCGAGCCAGGCCGCGAAGGCGGGCAGGTCCGCCTCCGGCAGGGCGACCTCGATCTCCACCGCCGCGCCGTAGCGCAGGTCCACCACGGTGCGGCCGGTGGAGCGCAGGTCGTTCTGCGTCTTGCCGGCCCGCTGGTGGTCCACCGTGACGGTGGCCAGCCGGTAGCGGCGGCGGGTGAGGGTGCCGAGCTCGTCGAGCGCCTCGCCGACGACTCCGCCGTAGGCCCGGATCAGACCGCCGGCACCGAGCTTCACGCCGCCGTAGTAACGGGTGACCACGGCCACCGCGAACCGGATGTCGCGGCGCATCAGCATCTGGAGCATGGGCACCCCGGCGGTGCCGCCGGGCTCCCCGTCGTCGCTGGCCTTCTGGACGGAGGCGTCGGCGCCGATGACGTAGGCGAAGCAGTTGTGCGTGGCGGTGGGGTGCTCCTTGCGGACGCGCGCGATGAACTCCTGCGCCTCCCGCTCCGTCGCGGCGGGCGCGAGCGAGCACAGGAAGCGCGAGCGGTTGATCTCCGACTCGTGCACGCCCTCACGGGCCACCGTCACGTACTGGTCCGACTTCACCGCTCCACCCTAATCCGTTGTTAAGAGCGGTCCGGCCGGAGGAGAACAGGCGGGCCGTTCGAGCGCCGGGGCCGTCACATCTGTCTCCACCCAGGCTTGCGAGGCCTTCCCGTAGATCGGTGGACGGCCCTGGCGCTCTGGGCGGCGGCGGTCGGGTGGGGGTCGAGGCGACGCCTTCCGTAAGCCGGGCATGTGATGCCTTCACGGAGATCGTGCGGGTCTCGGCGCCTCCCCAGCCCCGCCACCTTGATGGGTGTTGGCGCCCACGGGTGCCGGACGGATGCCTTCTCATCACCAGGCCGCTCAGGCCTTTGCCCAGAGGGACGGCGTCCGGCACCTTCGGACGTCAACACCCATCACCTTGATCACTCGTTGGTGTTGGTGGTGCGAGCCCGCGCCACGGTGACCTCTCGTTACGCCCGAGTCGCTCCGAGCTCCCGCATAGACCGAGGCCCGTGGGGTGAGCTGGTGCCACGAACAGCTACTGAGGTGGCGGACCGACCCTCGCGTCGAGTCCTGGGATTAGGTCGCTGCGTGGTCCCGCATGAGCTCGTGACCAGTACAAGCACCCGCTTATCGGGAGGGGAAAGATCTTGATCTACTGCGGCATCGACTGGGCGGAACGCACACACGACGTCGCCCTGGTCGACGACAGAGGCGAGTTACTGGCCAAGCGGCACATCACCGATGACGCCGCTGGCTACAAGATCCTGCTGGATCTGCTCGCCGAGTACGGCGACACGGAGGAATCCCCGATCCCGGTCGCGATCGAGACATCCCGGGGCTTGCTGGTCGCGGTGCTGCGGACCGGCAAGCGGCAGGTGTTCGCGATCAACCCGATGGCCGCCGCTCGCTACCGCGACCGTCACTCCGTCTCACGCAAGAAGTCAGACCCGGGCGACGCCCTGGTCCTGGCCAACGTGCTGCGGACCGATATGCACGCCCACCGGCCGCTTCCACAGGACAGCGACCTGGCCCGCGCCCTGTCTGTCCTCGCACGCGCCCAGCAGGACGCCACGTGGAACCGGCAGCAGATCTCCAACCAGCTCCGATCACTGCTGCGCGAGTACTACCCGGCCGCTCTCACCGCCTTCGAACCCTGGAAGAACGGGCTCTGCCGGCCCGAGGCCCACGAGCTCCTAAAGGCAGCCCCGACGCCGGCCAAGGCAGCTCGTCTTACCCGCACACAGTTACAGGCCGCGCTCAAGCGGGCCGGTCGCCAGCGGGGCATCGCAACCGAGGCCGAGCGGCTCCGCGACATCTTCCGGGCCGACTGCGCCCACCAGCCGCAGCTCGTCGAGGATGCACTCGGCAAGCAGATGCTCGCCCTCCTGGTTCAGCTGGAGGCCGCCTGCACAGCAGCCGACAACCTCGCCGAGGCGGTCGAAGAAGCATTCCCACAGCACCCGGACGCTGAGATCATCCTCAGCTTCCCCGGCCTCGGCACCCAGCTCGGCGCCCGGGTGCTCGCCGAGATCGGAGACGACCGGCAACGGTTCGCCGACGCCCGCGGACTGAAGGCATACGCCGGCGCCTCGCCCATCACCCGGGCCTCCGGCAAGAAGTCCAGCATCACCCGACGCTGGGTGAAGAACGACCGCCTCAACCACGCCGGATACCTCTGGGCGTTCTCCGCAATCACCGCCTCGCCCGGCGCCAAAGCCCACTACCGGCGGCGACGTGATGATCACGCTGACTGGCACGCTGCCGCACAGCGCAACCTGTTCAACCGCATGATTGGCCAGCTCTACCACTGCCTCCAGCAGGACCAGCAGTATGACGAGGAGCTGGCCTTCCCACCCCCACCTGCCGAGATGGGCACAGCGGCCGCCTAGCCAGGGGTCGCTTGCTGGTCCGGGGACCTCACCCAGGGGGCGAAGCGCTGATCCGGGCCTGCATCCTCGCGCCAATACCGCAGGACGGATTCCTGGACGACATCGAACCGCTCAGCTGCGATCAGGCACGAGACCGGCTCCTGCCCGCCCGCGTCGGCCTCGAAGGCGACCACGACGGGCGGCCTTTCGCCGACCTGACGCGTGACTCTGAGGAGCTCGTCCGCCGTCGGTGCACGGAAGATCGGATCGTAGAACACCGACGGGCAGCAGACGAAGAACGGATCGCCGAAGACCAATTCCAGGCCGTGGTGGTACGAGAGGTCATAGCCGGCAGCAAGCCTGAGCTGCCCGCTGTTCCAGGCGACCACGTCCCACTCCCACCAGGACCCTTCAGGGAGCTGGATCGCAGCATGCGCTCCGTCGATTTCCACCCGCGTCCCCCTTGCCCGTTCGAACAGATCGACAGGCTACACAGCGGCTATGACCGTGCGGCTTGACGAGTTAGGACCCTGAGGTGTCTACGGGGAATCGGACACCTGTCCTTTCGGTTGATCACCGGTGCGGGCCGGAGTGCCGGGCCGCACCGGAAGGCAACAGGAGGCGGCAACCGTGTACGGCGACCCGGCAACCATCCGCAAGATCCTCACCGAGCTCGGCGACACCTGGGCCGTGGTGGGCCTGTCCAACAACCGGGACCGGGCGGCCTACGGGGTGGCCCGCACGCTCCAGCGGTTCGGCAAGCGGGTCGTCCCCGTGCACCCGAAGGCGGAGACGGTGCACGGCGAGCAGGGGTACGCCTCGCTCGCGGAGATCCCGTTCGAGGTGGACGTGGTGGACGTCTTCGTGAACAGCCACCTGGCCGGGGCCGTCGCCGACGAGGCCGTGGCCGCGGGGGCGGACGCCGTCTGGTTCCAGCTCGGCGTGATCGACGAGGCCGCCTACGCCCGTACCCGCGAGGCCGGCCTGGAGATGGTGATGGACCGCTGCCCGGCCATCGAGATCCCGGCCCTCTGACCGACCCGTCCGGGGTGGCGCGGTGCGGCTGAACTACCGTGCGGGGTGTTGCGCGCCGCACTCCCCCGTTCACTGCACCGTACTGCGAGGCCCCCGTCATGACCGCCCTCTTCGCCCTGGCCACAGCCCTGCTGTGGGGTCTCGCCGACTTCGGCGGGGGGCTGCTGACCCGCCGGCTGCCGGCGCTCACGGTGGTCGTGGTCTCCCAGGTCCTCGCCGTCATCGTGCTCGGCGCGGTCGTCCTGGGGACGGGCGCCTGGCGGGAGGCCGGGCCGCAGCTGTGGTTCGCGGTCGCGGCGGGCCTGGTCGGGCCGGTCGCCATGCTCTGCTTCTACGAGGCGCTGGCGCTCGGGCCGATGGGCGTGGTCTCGCCGCTCGGCTCGCTCGGGGTGGTCGTGCCCGTCGCGGCCGGGCTGGCCCTGGGCGAGCGGCCCGGGCTCGGGCAGTTCGCGGGGATCGCGGTGGCCGTCGTGGGCATCGTCCTCGCGGGCGGCCCGGAGCTGCGCGGTGCGCCCGTACAGCGCCGGGCGGTCGTGCTCACGCTGACCGCGGCCTTCGGGTTCGGTGCGGTGATGGCCCTGATCGCGCACGCGTCGAGCAGCGTCACCGGGCTCTTCCTCGCCCTGTTCGTCCAGCGGGTCACCAACGTGGCCGCGGGCGGCGCGGCCCTGTGGGTCCGGACCCGGCGCGGCGCCCCGGCCCTGCCGGCGGGGACGGGCCCGCGGATCCTGTGGTGGCTGCTGCCCGCGCTGGCCTTCGTCGGGCTGGCGGACGTCGCGGCGAACGGCACGTACTCCGTGGCCGCCCAGCACGGTCCGGTGACCGTGGCCGCCGTACTGTCCTCGCTCTACCCGGTGATCACCGCGCTCGCCGCCTTCGTCGTCCTCAAGGAGCGGCTGCGGACGGTCCAGGCGGCCGGCGCCGGGCTGGCCCTGGCCGGAACGGTTCTGCTCGCCGCGGGCTAGCAGGCGAACGGGCTGGCGGGCCAACGCGCCGGCGGGCTAGTGCGTGTCCGCCGAGCGCTGCTCGGCCTCCGCCAGCAGCGCCACCGCGCGCAGCTGCTCCGGCGTCACCCCTTCCGGGATCGGCACCGGCGCGGGGGTCCGCAGCGGCGGCTGCCAGCCCGTCTCCGGCTGCCACCGGCGGACGATCCGCGCGGGCGCCCCGGCCACCACCGCGTGGTCCGGCACCTCGCCCCGTACGACGGCCCCCGCGGCCACCACCACGTTGCGGCCCAGCCGCGCCCCCGGCAGGATCACCGCGCCCGTGCCGAGCCAGCAGCCCGGGCCCACCTCCACCGGCGCGCTGCGCGGCCACTGCTTGCCGACGGGCTCGTGCGGATCGTCGTAACTGTGGTTCGTGGAGGTGATGTACACCCCGGGGCCGCAGAAGGTGTCGTCCCCGATGGTGATCCGGGTGTCGGCTATGACGTGGGTGTCCCGGCCGAGCACGACGCCGTTGCCGAGGACCAGCACCGGCTCGGTCCCGAGGTCGAGCCCCGGCATCATCCCGGCGGTCAGCGTGACCTGCTCGCCGATGATGCAGTGGTCGCCGAGGCGGATCCACGGCTCTCCGAAGACCGTGCCCTGGGGGAAGGCGAGGCGGGTGCCGTGTCCGATCGCCCCGAAGCGCAGCCGGCCCGGCGTCTGCGCGGTGACCGCACCGGCCTGCTGCATCCAGCGCCAGCAGGCGTGGACCGCGCGATTGGCGAGCCTGCGGCGCAGGCCGGTCAGCGATGAGAACGTGTTCTGGTTCTTCGGCACCGGGTCACCGTAACGCGCGAAGCGCCCGTGCGCGCCGTGATCTTCACCCCATCGCCGGTCGGGCCGGGCCCGTGCCCTACCGTGCCGGTAGCGCGACAGCAGGGCACTCCAGCACACAGGACTGAGGAAGAGAAACATGACGTATCACGCGGACCGGGGCCAGGCGCTCGTCGCGGGCGTGGGCGGCAAGAGCCCGCAGATCGACCCCACGGCCTTCGCCGCACCGACCTCGGTCGTGGTCGGCGACGTCACGATGGCCCCGAACTCGAGCATCTGGTACTCGGCGGTACTGCGCGCCGACTGCGGCCCCATCTCGCTCGGCGCGGACAGCAATGTGCAGGACAACTGCACGCTGCACGTCGACCCCGGATTCCCGGTCTCGATCGGCGAGCGCGTCTCCATCGGTCACAACGCCGTGGTGCACGGCTGCACCGTCGAGGACGACTGCCTCATCGGCATGGGCGCCACGGTCCTCAACGGCGCGGTGATCGGTGCCGGCTCGCTGGTCGCCGCGCAGGCGCTGGTCCCGCAGGGCATGGTGGTCCCGCCCGGTTCGCTGGTCGCGGGCGTGCCGGCCAAGGTGCGGCGCGAGCTGACCGACGAGGAGCGCGAGGGCATCAAGGTCAACGCGCTGATGTACGCGGACCTGGCCAAGCAGCACCGCGCCGCCGTCCAGCCCCCGCAGTAACCGTACGCACGTACCCGCGCCCCGCCCGCGCCGCGCCCGCGCCCCGCGGCCGGGGCTACTCGGCCGCGGCGGCCGCCGTCTCCGTTTCCGCCGCGGCCGCCTTCTTCATCCGGCCGCGCAGCACCAGCGTCACCGTGAGGCCGATCACCAGGGCGAGCACCAGCGCGACCCAGGAGAAGCCCTTGAGCCACGGCTCCGCGACGATGCCGATGGTGTAGATGACGGCCGTGGTGCCGCCCGCCCAGAGGATTCCGCCGAGGACGTTCGCGACGAGGAACCGCCAGTACGGCATGTGCAGGACGCCCGCCAGCGGGCCTGCGAAGATCCGCAGCAGGGCCACGAACCGCCCGAAGAAGACGGCCCACATGCCCCACTTCTCGAAGGCGCGCTCTGCCTGGGCCACGTGCTCCGGCCCGAAGTGCTTGGGGAAGCGCCGGCCGAGGCGCTCCAGCAGCGGCTTGCCGCCCCTGCGCCCGATCGCGTAGCCGATCGAGTCGCCGACGATCGCCCCGGTGGACGCGCAGATCCCCAGGACCACGGGGTCGATCTCGCCGTGCTGCGAGGCCAGCAGCGCCGAGCTGACCAGGACGATTTCTCCCGGCAGCGGGATGCCGAGGCTCTCCAGCCCGATGACCAGACCCACCAGGAGATAGATGCTGACCGCCGGAATCGTCTCCAGCCATTCCTGGATGTGCACCGGTACGTCCTCCCGAATCGCGGCGGCGCGTCCCCTGTGACCCGCCGAACGGGCAGCCTATCTGCTCTTGACCACAGCCTTTGCCCGCAGGTGGAGTTCGCGGGAGGAACGGCCCGCGAACACTTCACGACGGCCTGAACCGAGCACCCAGGCACGCGCTTCGGGGTCCCAGGAGGACAGCGCGCGGGCATCGATGTCCAGGACCACCTGCTGCGCCTCTCCCGGTGCCAGGGTGAGCCGCCGATAGCCGGCCAGCGCGCGCACCGGCTGGTCGAGTTTCAGATCCGCGGAGGGGCCGACGTACACCTGGGCCACCTCGGTGCCCTTGCGGCGTCCGGTGTTGCGGACCGTGAACTCCACCCGCAGCCCGCCACGCTCCGGCCGCACGGTGAGGTTCTCGTACTCCCAGGTCGTGTACGAGAGCCCGTGCCCGAACGGGAACAGCGGGGCCACCCGCTGAGCGTCGTACCAGCGGTGGCCGACGTGGACGCCCTCTCCGTACTCCTGCCTCCCGCCCACCCCCGGGTAGCGCAGCGGGTCCCCGCCGACCGGGGTCGCCTGCTCGTCGGCCGGGAAGGTCTGGGTGAGCCGGCCACCCGGGTCCACGTCCCCGAAGAGGAGGTCGGCGGTGGCTCCGGCGCCCTCCTGGCCCGGGTAGTACATCTGGAGAACCGCTCCGGTACGGGAGAGCCACGGCATCGTCGTACTGGAGGAGGTGTTGAGCACGACCGTGGTGCGGGGGTTCACGGCGGCGACCGCCTCGATCAGCCGCGACTGCCCGCCTGGCAGCCCCAGCGAGGTGCGGTCGGTGCCCTCGGAGGCGTCCTCGTAGGCGAACAGCACGACGCTGTGCGCCTGCTCGGCGGCCTTCACGGCCTCGGCGAGGTCGGCGGCGCGGGTCGCGTTCGTGGTGTGCCGCAGCCGGAACCGCTGCCCCTTGGCCCCGCCCTCGGCGAAAACGGAGAGCCGGTGGGTGCCGGCCGTGAGGGTGAGGGTGCGGCGGCGGACCGCGAGCCCGTCGGGCGCCGCGCCCAGAAGTCCGCCGGCGAACTGCTCGGCCACGCCCTGCCGGACCGGGAACAGCTCCTCGCCGTCGAGGCGCACGCCGGGCCGCTTCCCGGTGTAGTGGACGTGCAGCGTCCACTCGTCGTCCGCGGCGAGCGTGAACTCGCCCTCGTGGCTCCAGCTCCGCCCGGCCTCCACGCGCCGGTCGGCCAGGTCCGCGGCCGGGGTCAGCAGTTTCGCCGGGAGCGGGCGGCCGTACAGGTCCTCGCCGAGCGCGTAGCGCACCGTACTGCCGTTGCCGGCGCGCCGCCTGATCGCGTCGAGCGGGGCGGGCGCCTGGTCGGGGACCACGTGTGCGCTGCCCCCGCCGCTGACGAAGGGCAGCTGCCCGGTGGGTCCGATCACGGCGATCGAGCGGGCCGCGGCGCCGGTCAGCGGCAGGGTGGCGTGCTCGTTGCGCAGCAGCACCGCACCCGCGGCCGCGACCCGGCGGGCGACGCGGGCCCCGGCGGCGGCGTCGCGGGCGGGCCGGGCCGGCGGGCGCGCCGCGAGCAGCCCGAACCGGTCCATGGTGGCCAGGATCCGGCGTACCGCGAGGTCCACGGTGTCCTCGTGCACGGAGCCGCCGCGCACCGCCTGCTGGAGCGGGGCGCCGAAGTGGGTGCCGCCGGGCATCTCCATGTCGAGGCCGGCGCCGATGGCGGCGACGGTGCTGTGGGCGGCGTTCCAGTCGGACATCACCCAGCCGCCGAACCCCCAGCGCCCTCGCAGCAGTTCGTCGAGCAGGGGCTTGCTCTCGCACGCATATGTGCCGTTGACCTTGTTGTACGCGCCCATCACCGCGCCGGCCCCGGCGGCGACGGCGGCCTCGAAGCCGCGCAGCTCCGTCTCGTGCAGGGTCTGTTCGGCGGCGACGGCGTCGACGGTGTCGCGGCCCTGCTCCTGATTGTTCAGGGCGAAGTGCTTGACGGTGGCGATGAGCCCCTCGTCCTGGATGCCGCGGACCACCTCCGCGACGAGGTCCGCGGTCAGCCGGGGGTCCTCGGCGAAGGTCTCGAAGTTCCGCCCGGCGTAGGGGGTGCGGATCAGGTTGGCCATCGGGGAGAGGAGCACGTCCTGGCCGAGCGCCCGGCCCTCGCGCCCGATGACCCTGCCGTACTCGCGGGCCAGCGCCGGGTCGAAGGCGGAGGCCAGCATGACGGGGGCGGGCAGTGCGGTGGCGGGCCTCGCAACCCGTACCCCGGCCGGTCCGTCGGCGAGCCGCAGCGCCGGGATGCCGAGGCGCGGTACGCCGGGCACGTACCCGGCCTGGCCGAGCGGGGCGGGGTCCGGGCCGCCGTGCAGCAGGGCGGTCTTCTCCTCCAGGGTGAGCCGCTCCAGGAGGGCGTCGATGCGGGCGGCGCTGCCGGGCCGGGCCGCGGCTCCGGTCGCCGCGGCGGATGCCGAGGCCTTACGGGGGACCGCGCCGCCGGGCGGCACCGCGGCCACGCAGCCGCCCGCTCCCAGGGCGGCGCCCACCGCCCCGAGCAGCCCGATCGCGCGGCGTCTGGACACGGCCTCGCTCATGGGCGCTCCCTGCGGCTGCGGCTCGGGTCGGCGGGAGCGGCCCGCGCCGGACCGCTCCCCCGCCCACTGTGCGCTGCCGCCGCGCCCGGGCCCGCCGGACGCGCCACCGCCACCCCGAGTTTCAGCCCTGCGGCGGCTGCTCCAGGGCGTCGGCCTCGCGGCGCGGCCCGTCCTGCGCCTGTACGCGCGCCTCGGTGCGGTGCCCGCGCGCGATGTAGTCCCGTACGACGGCCTCCACGGCGTCCTGTGGCGAACCGATCCCGGCGAGGACCATCACCTCCACCACGAGCTCGGCGTCGAGCTTGATCTCGACCTTGGCCACGGCCACCTCCGGTTCGTCGCCCGCGGACTGCGACACCCTGCCCGCGGACTCCAGCCCTGCCCGCGCTCTCACCCGTGAAAACACGAACCCGCCCGGGACGCGGGTCGTCTCGTCCTCGGGCGGGTCCTCGACCGGCGGCGGCGCTGCGGGCGGCCGGCGTGCAGCGGCCGGTTACGCGTTCGGGCGCAGGGTCCAGACGACCGTCATCTCGCCCGTCACGGCCTCGTCCTCGCGCTGGATGGCGATGGTGACGGGGAACTCGGGGCGGCCGCCCGCATCGAGTTCGGCGATGACCTCGGCGGCCGGGCGGCCGAGGGTGGCGGTGGCCGTCACGACGCCCTTGGCGAGCTTCTTGTAGCCGATCTCGGCCTTGACGGCGAGGGGCACGGCGCGCGAGAGCTGGTCGGCGAAGGCGGCCAGGACGATCGCGCCGCTCGCGGACTCGGCGAGGGTGAACATGGCGCCGGCGTGCGGGCCGCCCACGTGGTTGTGGTAGTCGGGCTGGTCCGGCAGCCGGACTACCGCACGCTCGGGGGTGGTCTCCAGGAACTGGAGGTTCAGGGTCCGGGCCATCGGCACCGTCGCGGCGAGCAGTTCGCCCACGTTCATCTGATCTGCGCTCATGGAATGCGATGTTACCCGCGAGTAGACACCCTGGCCAGACCTTCACACGGGGCGGACGTGCCTCCCGGTACCCGCTCCCACTATCGTTACCGGCCATGTGGCCAGGACAGCAGCAGCCGCCCGGGGGACAGCAGAACCCTCAGGACGCGCATCAGAACCCGTACCAGCAGCAGGGGCAGCCGGGACAACAGCCGAACCCCTACGAGCAGCAGCAGCCCGGCTACGGATACCCGCAGGCCGGCTACCAGACCCCGCCGCCGGTCCAGCCGTGGGGCCAGCCGACGCAGGCCATGCAGCCGCCGCAGAGCGGCGGGAGCCCCTTCTCCACGAAGACGGTGGCCATCGTCGCGGCGGCCGCGGTCGTCGTGGTGGCGGCCGGCACCGGCGCATTCGTCCTGACCCGGGACGACAAGAAGAACGACGTGGCCGACAACAAGCCCGCCGCGTCCTCCTCGGCCCCGGCCACTGCCCAGGCCCCGGCCCCGCCCGGCGCCAACCCGCGCGCCGGCGGGGACGTCAAGCCGGTGATCCCCGGCTGGAAGGTCGTCCTCAACCCCAAGTACGGCACCGCCTTCGACGTCCCGCCGGAGTGGAACGTCGCGAGCGCCGGCGTCATCTCGGGCTTCGAGGACGCGAGCAAGAACGACGGCATGCCGCTCACCACCTTCTCCGCGCCGGCCTTCCTCAAGGAGGACTGGTGCAAGGTCGACTCCAACAAGGACGGCCGCGAGGAGTCGACCGGACTCGCCGGGACCGGCACCAAGGGCGGCCAGGGTGCCAAGGACACCGCCGAGGCGGTGAAGAACGAGGCCGGCAACTGGGCGTTCGCCGCGTTCGCGCAGAAGGCGCCCAAGGGCACCGTGAAGGTCTCGGAGCCGAAGGAGTACACCACCTCCTCCGGTCTCAAGGGCCACATGGCGAGCGCGACGGCGGTCGGCGTGCCCAAGGCGGACAAGTGCACCACCGACGGCAAGTCCATCGCCTTCAGCTTCAAGACCGCCAACGGTGACTTCTCCAGCTGGATCCTCTACAGCGCCACCGGCGTCCAGGGCGAGGTCCCCCAGGAGACGATGGACAAGATCCTCAGCTCGGTGCGCCTCAACGGCACCGCCAGCAGCAGCTGACCCACCGCGCCGATCCCTTCGGCACCATTCGTCCCACCCCGCGCCCCGGGCCCTAATCCGTTTGGATTCTCGGCCCGGGGCGTGGATAGTCCGGGGGTGAGCTCTCCCCCCACCGCCCCGTCCCGTACGACCGCACACCGCCGCCGGCCCGCCTGGGCGGGCCGCAACTACACCCTGCTCACGGGCGCCGCGGTCGTGACGAACCTGGGCAGCCACGGAGCGCTCATCGCCTCGGCCTTCGCCGTCCTGGAGGCCGGCGGCTCCGGCGGCGACGTCGGCCTGGTGGCGGCGGCCCGTACCCTCCCGCTCGTGCTGTTCCTGCTCATAGGCGGCGCGCTCGCCGACCGGCTGCCGCGCCACCACGTGATGGTCGCGGCCAACGCCCTCAACTGCGTCTCTCAGGCGGCCTTCGCCGTCCTCGTCCTGACCGGGCACCCCCAGCTGTGGCAGATGATGCTGCTCACCGCGCTCTGCGGCACGGGCCAGGCGTTCTTCAACCCGGCCGCCGAGGGCATGCTGCTCTCCAGCGTCTCCGGTGAGCACGCCAACCGCGCCTTCGCCCTCTTCCGGATGGCGATGAACGGCGCCGGCATCGGCGGGGCCGCCCTCGGCGGAGCCATGATCGCCGCGATCGGCCCCGGCTGGGTCCTGGCCGTGGACGCCGCCGCGTTCGCGATCGCCGGAGCCCTGCGCGCCTTCCTCGACGTCAGCCATGTCGCCGGCCGGGCTCCCGGCGGCGGGCTGCTGGCGGACCTGCGGGAGGGCTGGGTGGAGTTCCGGACCCGGCCCTGGCTGTGGAGCATCGTGCTCCAGTTCTCCGTGGTCGTCGCCGTCGTCGGCGCCGCGGAGGCGGTGTACGGGCCTCTGGTCGCCCGGGACCAACTGGGCGGGCCGGGCCCATGGGGCCTGGCTCTGGGGTTCTTCGGCATCGGCACCATCGCCGGGGCCGTCCTGATGATGGTGTGGAAACCGCGCCGGCTGCTGCTGGTCGGCACCCTGTGCGTGTTCCCGCTGGCGCTGCCCTCGGCGGGCCTGGCGATCCCGCTGCCGGTCTGGGGCCTGTGCGCGGTGATGTTCGTCAGCGGGGCCGCCATCGAGGTGTTCGGTGTGAACTGGATGACGACCATGCACCAGGAGATCCCGGAGGAGAAGTTCTCCCGCGTCTCGGCGTACGACTGGTTCGGCTCGGTGTCGATGCTCCCGCTGGCGACCGCCGTGGCCGGCCCGGTCGAGTCGGCCTTCGGCCGAACCTCCGCCCTGTGGGGCTGCGCCGCGCTGGTGGTGCTGGGCACCGCCGCGGTCCTCTTCGTCCCGGACGTACGCCGCCTGACCCGCAAGCCCGCTCCCCCGAAGGCCGCCTCGGTCCCGGCCGCCACCGCTCCCAACCCGGCGGACGCGCCCACCGGCGTCACCCGAGGCTGAACGCGCCCTCCGGCGGCTCCGGCGAAGCGACCGCGTCCGCGTCCGCCACCGGCACGGCCCCCTTCATGAACCGGGCCAGGGCCGCCCCGTCCTCGACCCGCGCGGCGAACGCATCGGCCGCGCACCGCCGGGACAGCGCGGCCACCGGCAGCTCCGCGTCCGAGGCGAGCAGTACGGCGTTCCCGAACCGCCGCCCGCGCAGCACCCCCGGCTCCGCGACGAGCGCGAGCTCCGCGAACACCGCGCCGAAATTGGCGAGCTGGGCCCGCAGGAACTCGAACGGCGCCCCGTCGGCCAGGTTCGCCGCGTACACCCCGCCCGGCCGCAGCACCCGCGCCGCCTCCCGCGCGTACTCCACGGAGGTCAGCTGCGCCGGTACGCGCGAGCCGCCGAACACGTCGGCGAGGAGTACGTCCGCGCTGTCCTCGGCCGCGCCCTCCAGCCAGGCCCGCGCATCGGCGGCGTGCACCGTGACACCCGACCCGGCCGGCAGCGGCAGGTGCTCGGCGACCAGATCCACCAGTGCGGCGTCGAACTCCACGACCTCCTGCCGGGAGCCCGGCCGGGTCACCGCCGCGTAGCGGGGCAGCGTCAGCGCGCCGCCGCCGAGGTGCAGCAGGTCCAGCGCGGCCCCGGGCTCCGCGACGCAGTCCAGGACGTGCGCGAGCCGCCGTACGTACTCGAACTCCAGGTGCCCTGGATCGTCGAGGTCCACGTACGACTGCGGCGCGCCGTCGACGGTCAGCAGCCAGGCCCGCTCCCGGTCCACGTCCGGCATCAGTTTGGCGGTGCCCTGGCCCACGTCCCGGATGACCGGGATCTGTTCGTCGCTCACCGCACCATTGTCCGGCAGGCGGCAGGCGGCAGGCGGCAGGCGGCAGGCAGCAGGCAGCAGGCAGCAGGCGGCAGGCAGCGGGTCAGGCCGCCCAGACGGCGGCCGCCTCGGCGGCGTGCTCCGCGGCCTGCGCGAGCCCGGCCCGCGCCGCCGGGTCCCGCCGCGCCGGATCCAGGACGTTGCGCCCGAAGGCCTTGCGGGCCTGCGCGGACGGGGTGATCAGCAGCACCCTCGCCCCCGCCTCGCGCAGCCGCGCCGCCTGGGCGGCAGGCGAGGGGACCAGCCCGGATCCGAGCGCCATCGGCGCGAGGATCACCACCCGCGCACAGCCGGAGGCGAGGTCCGCATTGGTCGCCGACCGGATCCCGCCGTCGATGAACCGGCGCCCGCCGACCGTGGCCGGCGGCCACACCCCGGGCACCGCGCAGCTCGCCGAGACCGCGTCGACCAGCCCGGCCCCGCTCTCGCGGTCGAAGGCGGCGAGCTCGCCGGTGAGCGCGTCGACGGCGGTGACGACGAGCCTGCGCTCGGGCCACGCGTGCGAGACGAGCCGGGCCGCCAGCACCTTGCGCCGCTCCGCCTCCTCACCGGTGTCGGCGGCGAGCGCGAGGGCACCGACCCGCCTGCGGTAGTTCTCCGGATCCCGCGAGCGCACCATCGCGACGGCGTACCGGGCGATGAGCCCCGTACCGAGCCGGGCGACGACCTCGCCGGCCGGGTCGCCGAGCTGGCGCTCGTACAGCTCCCGCGGGGTGAGCAGCCCGGAGGTGAGCTGGGCGCCCACCACCGAGCCGGCCGAGGTGCCGACGACGAGGTCGGCGGCGGTCAGGTCCACGCCCGCCTGCGCGAGCCCGTACAGGATCCCCGTCTCCCAGCCGATGCCGGTGAGTCCCCCGCCGCCCAGCACCAGTGCCGTATCGCCGCTCATCCCGGCCCGCCCCTCTCCGTACGCCCGTGGTGACGGCAGTCTGGCGCAGCCGGACCGCCGCCACCAGGGCGGGGTCGACGCCGCGGGCGGTGCCTCAGTCGAGCACGGCCGTGACCGTCCCCGCGCCGACGGTCCGCCCGCCCTCGCGGATCGCGAAGCCGAGCCCCGACTCCAGCGGTACGTCCCGTCCGAGCTCGACGGTCATCGCGACCGTCTCCCCGGGCCGGGCCACCGCGGCCGCGCCCAGGTCCACGTCCCCCACCACGTCCGCGGTGCGGATGTAGAACTGCGGCCGGTACCCGGACGCCACCGGGGTCGTCCGCCCGCCCTCCCGCGCGGAGAGCACGTACACCTGCGCGGTGAAGCGGCGCCTCGGTACGACGCTCCCGGGCTCGGCGACCACCTGCCCGCGGCGTACGCCGTCCCGCGGCACCCCGCGCAGCAGCAGCGCGACGTTGTCCCCGGCCTCCGCGGACTCCATCGGCTTCCCGAAGGTCTCCAGGCCGGTCACCACTGTCTCGACGGGCTCGCCGTCGCCGCCGAGGATGCTCACGCGGTCGCCCATGCGGACGCTGCCGCGCTCGACTGCGCCGGTCACGACGGTCCCGCGCCCGGTGATGGTCAGCACGTTCTCCACCGGCAGCAGGAACGGCGCGTCCGTGTACCGCACCGGCATGGGCACGTACGTGTCCACGGCGTCGAGCAGTGCCTCGATCGCCCCGGTCCAGCGCGGGTCGCCGTCCAGCGCGCCGAGTCCGGAGACCCGTACGACCGGAGCGCCGTCCCCGCCGTAACCGTTGGCGGTGAGCAGCTCGCGGACCTCCAGCTCGACCAGGTCGGTCAGCTCGGGGTCCCCGGCGTCGGCCTTGTTGAGCGCGACGACGATGTGGTTGACGCCGACCTGCCGGGCGAGGAGCACGTGCTCCGCCGTTTGTGGCATGACCCCGTCGAGCGCGGAGACGACGAGGATCGCCCCGTCGAGCTGGGCGGCGCCGGTGACCATGTTCTTGACGTAGTCGGCGTGCCCGGGCATGTCCACGTGGGCGTAGTGCCGGGTCTCGGTCTCGTACTCGACGTGCGTGAGGTTGATGGTGATGCCGCGCCGGGCCTCCTCGGGGGCCCGGTCGATGCGGTCGAACGGCACGAAGGAGGCGCCGCCGCGCTCGGCGAGGACCTTGGTGATGGCGGCGGTGAGGGTGGTCTTGCCGTGGTCGACGTGACCCATGGTGCCGATGTTCAGGTGCGGCTTGGTGCGCACGAAGGCCGTCTTGGCCATGATGTCTTCCCGAATGCTTCCGAAGCTGGAGACGGGACCCCTGGAGCGAACCGACCCTTCCCCTGTGGGGTCCGCCGGACGAGCCGGGAAGGGTCAGCTTCGTGCGCCGTCGAATGCGGCGAAGACAGTTGCCTCAAGGGCTTCGAATACCTCGAATGCCTCGAAGAGGAAAGCGGCAGCCTTCGGCGCGTCCGCGACTGCGGACGGCGCTGCGGGGAAGGCGTACCGGGACATGCCCCAGATCCTGCCGGACCGGCCCCGCCGCGTCGAATGAATTACCGCGCGGCTAGGGGGTGTCCGGCGGATCGTGGCCGGGCCCGGCCACGCCGGACACCCCCTAGAGGTTCTTGAGCGCTTCGCGCACCGACAGGGGGGAGAGCGAGTCCCGTTCCGCCTCGACGAAGGCGCGGACCGCCCGCGGGTCCGTCTTCGCGTACTCACGAAGCGCCCAGCCGATGGCCTTGCGGATGAAGAAGTCCGGGTGGCCGCACTGGCGGCGGCAGTACGCGAAGAGCCGTCCGGTGTCCGTCGCGGACTTGTAGCGCAGCTGGTGGAGGAGGGCGGTGCGGGCGAGCCAGAGGTCCTCGTCCCCGATCCACTCGTCCATCACGGCCGTGAGCTCCGGGTCGGCGGCCACGAGCGGGCCGGCCGCGTACGCCGCGAGGAGGTCGACCGTGTCCCACCACGGGGCGGTGACGATCAGCCGGCGCACCACCGGCAGGAAGCCGGAGGAGCAGACCCCGACGTGGCGGCGCAGGTAGTCCACCGCGAAGTAGTGGTACTCGCGCTCCGGGAGCTCCCAGCACCGCAGCACGAGCGCCGCGACGTCCGCCTCCGCCGGCTTCGCGCTCTGCCCGGTCACGGTTTTCGACAGTTCGCGCCGCAGCGGGGTGCGGATGCCGAGGAAGGGCGCGACGTCCTTCATGTACGCGGCCATGGACAGGGCCCGCTCCGGGTCGGCGGCCGCTCCGTACGTCGTCGTGAGGCGGTCCATGAGGGTGTCCGCGAGGGCGCTGCGCGGGACCTTCGGGGGTCGCTGGTCGTTCGGCCGCATGAGGCCCAGATTACGGCGCGACGCCGCATTCGTCGGTTAGTCTCCCCTGATGTCCCTCCTCCTCGCGCCGTGGACCCGGCTGTCGCTGCTCGTCGTGCTGCTGCTGGCGGCCGGCGTGTGCGTCGTGCTGTACGAGCCCCAGCGCATCCTGTCGGAGGGCTGGCCCCCGGGACTCCCGGTCGGTGCGGCGGTCCTGCTGTTCGCGGCCGCATACGGGGTGGGCACCGCGGCCCTGGTGCCCCGGCCGCTGCTCAACCTCGCGGCGGGAGCCGTCTTCGGGATCCCCTTCGGCCTGGCCGCGGCGGTCGGCGGATCGGTCATCGGCGCCGGGATCTCCTTCGGGCTGGGCCGGATGATGGGTCGCGACGCCGTACGGCCACTGCTGCGCGGCCGCTGGCTCCGGGCGGCCGACGACCAGTTGGCCCGGCACGGCTTCCGCTCGATGCTGGCGGTCCGGATCTTCCCGGGCCTGCCCTTCGCGGTCGCCAACTACTGTGCGGCGGTGTCCCGTTGCGGCTGGCTGCCGTTCCTCCTCGCGACGGCGATCGGCGTCGTCCCGAACACCGCCGCGTACGTGGTCGCGGGTGCGAGCGCCTCCTCCCCGGACTCCCCCGCCTTCCTCGCCTCCTTCGGCTTCATCGCCGTCTCCGCGGTGGCGGCCGCGGTCGTCGGATGGCGCGGGCGGCACCGGCTGGCGCCCGTACCGGCGTGCGAAACGCACGATCCGATGCCCGTGCACCCCCCTGTGGTCAGCGCCGCTCCCCATGGGCCCTAGCATCGGACCCGAACTGTCCGACGATCACAAGGACGAGCACACCCCGACATGAGCTGGTTCGAATCCCTAATCCTCGGTCTCGTCCAGGGGCTTACGGAGTTCCTCCCGATCTCCTCCAGCGCCCATCTCCGGCTGACCGCGGCATTCGCCGGCTGGCAGGACCCGGGCGCGGCCTTCACCGCGATCACGCAGATCGGCACCGAGGCCGCCGTGCTGATCTACTTCCGCAAGGACATCGCGCGGATCATCTCCACGTGGTTCCGCTCGCTGTTCAACGCGTCGCTGCGCTCGGAGCAGGACGCCAAGATGGGCTGGCTGGTGATCGTCGGATCGATCCCGATCGGTGTCCTCGGCGTCGCGTTCAAGGACCAGATCACGGGCCCGGCCCGTGACCTCCGCCTGACCGCCACCACCCTGATCGTGATGGGCGTCGTACTCGGCATCGCGGACCGGCTGGCCGCGCGCGACGAGGAGGGGGGCCGGCACCGCGCCATCCGCGAGCGCAAGACGCTCAAGGAACTGGGCGTCAAGGACGGCCTGGTCTTCGGTCTCTGCCAGGCGATGGCACTGATCCCGGGTGTCTCCCGCTCCGGCGCGACGATCTCCGGCGGTCTGCTGCTGGGCTTCACGCGTGAGGCGGCCGCCCGCTACTCGTTCCTGCTCGCCATTCCGGCCGTACTGGCCTCGGGCGCGTTCGAGATCAAGGACGTCGTCGAGAGCCCGGGTCACATCACCTGGGGGCCGACGATCTTCGCCACGGTCATCGCGTTCTTCGTGGGCTACGTCGTCATCGCGTGGTTCATGAAGTTCATCTCCAGCAAGAGCTTCATGCCCTTCGTGATCTACCGGATCGCCCTGGGCATCGCACTGTTCGTGCTGATCGGCATGGGCGTGCTCAGCCCGTTCGCCGCCGAGTCGGCCGGCTGACGCCGCCGCTCACCGCTCACCGCTTCGCGTGAACCGGAGGCCGCTCGGGAACGTTCCCGGGCGGCCTCCGCGTCGTTGTGCCTGAAGAGACCTGAAGAGACCGGAAGGCAAACAGCAGGGGGTGTCCCGTGGGTCGAGTGGTGCTGGAGCGGTTTCCGGCCGGAAGTCCGAGGGGAAGCTGGCCCGCCGAGGAGTACGCGGCGGAGCGGATGCGCGAGGGCGTGCCCGCCGAGGTGGTGATGGACCTGGCCACCGACGCGTTCCTCGTCGTGGTCCGGCAGCGGGAGGCGCATTCCGGTCATTGATCCACCGCGCGCGGATCCGGACCGCGCACGCCCCTTGGCGTCGCCGCCCCGCGCCCCCACACTGACTCGATGACGCAGCGTGTGGACCTCGCCACGGTCATGGACCGGATGGCGATCGACGAGGTGGTCACGGGGTACGCGGTGGCCGTGGACGACGGCGACTGGGCGGCGTACCGCGCGCTGTTCACTCCCACCGGGCGGGCCGACTACGGCTCGGCGGGCGGGATCGAGGGCCCGGCCGCCGAAGTCGCGGACTGGCTCGCGGAGACCATGGAGCTCTTCCCGGTACGCCAGCACCTCATCGTCAACCGGCTGATCCGGCTGGAGGACCGGGGCGGCTGGCCCGGCGACCGGGCCGAGGTACGGGCGGACTTCCTCAATCCGATGCGGCTCGCCGGGCCGGAGTTCGACGGGACGGTGACCGCGCCGAACTTCGTGGCCGCCGGCCGCTACACGTTCACCCTCGCCCGCACGTCCGACGGCGGCTGGCTGCTCACCCGCGTCACCGTCCACGAGAAATGGCGGCACATGACCGCATAGGCACCGACCCTGCTCGGGCGGCCGTCCGGACGGCCCTGTTCCACACTGGAAGCGGAGGCACGCCATGGTCGCGAAGCGGATCCGGTACCGGCGTGCGGCGGCCGCGGTCGCCGCCGGGGCACTGCCGTGCCTCGCCTTCCCCGCCCCCGCGCTCTGGTGGTTCGCGTACGTCGCCCTCGTGCCCTGGATGCTGCTGCTGAGGTCGGCGCCGACCGGGCGGCGCGCGGCCCTGGAGGGCTGGCTCGGCGGCGCCGCCTTCATCGTCGCCGTCCACCACTGGCTGCTGCCCAGCCTGCACGTGTTCCTGCTGCCGGTGGCGGCCCTGGTGGGGCTGCTCTGGATCCCCTGGGCCCTGCTGGTGCGGGAGTTCCTCGGCGGGACCCCGGATCCGGGCCGGGCGGCGGCCGCGCTGCTCCTCGTACCGGCGGGCTGGCTGCTGTCCGAGCTGGCGCGGTCCTGGCAGGGGCTGGGCGGGCCGTGGGGGCTGCTGGGGGCCAGCCAGTGGCAGGTGCCGCCCGCGCTGCGGCTCGCCTCTGTGGGCGGGGTGTGGCTGGTGAGTCTGCTGGTGGTGGCGGTGAACTGCGCGCTGGTGCTGCTGATATCCGTACCGGGGGCCCGGGTTCCGGCGGTGGCCGGGGTGACGGGGTGCGTGGTGCTGACGGGGGCGGTGTGGCTGTGGGTGCCGCGGCCCGAGGTGTCGGGCACGCTCCGCGTGGCCGTCGTACAGCCGGGCCTGGTGGCGGACGGCCCGGACAGCGCGCAGCAGCGGTTCGACGCCGGGGAGCGGCTGACGCGGACGCTGACCGGGCAGCGGATGGACCTGGTGGTGTGGGGCGAGAGCAGTGTCGGGGCGGACCTGGCCGCCCGCCCGGACCTGGCCCGGCGGCTGGCCGCGCTGTCCTCCGATGTCGGGGCTCCGCTCCTGGTCAACGTCGACGCCCGGCGGCCGGCCGGACCGGTCGGGGGACCGGTCCCGGGGCCGGCCGCGGGACCGGTCGCCGCAGCCGCCACGGCGTCCGGGGGCGGCATCTACAAGAGCTCCGTCCTCGTCGGCCCCGGCGGACCGACCGGCGACCGGTACGACAAGATGCGCCTGGTCCCCTTCGGCGAGTACATACCGGCCCGGTCGCTGCTCGGCTGGGCCACCTCGGTCGGCAAGGCCGCCGGCGAGGACCGCCGGCGCGGCGCGGAGCCGGTCCTGATGAAGCTGCCGGGGCGGCCCGGTGTCCGGATCGGACCGCTGGTCTGCTTCGAGTCGGCCTTCCCCGACATGAGCCGCCGCCTCACCGGCGACGGGGCGGCCCTGCTGATCGCCCAGTCGGCCACCTCCAGCTTCCAGCGCAGCTGGGCCCCGGCGCAGCACGCCTCGCTCGCGGCCCTGCGCGCCGCCGAGGACGGCCGCCCGATGGTGCACGCCACCCTCACCGGGATCAGTGCGGTGCACGGCCCGTCCGGCGAGCGGATCGGCCCGGCGCTGCCCACCTCCGCGCGCGCCGCGCAGGTGTACGAGGTCCCGCTCTCCCGCGGCTCGACGTTCTACGTCCGCTTCGGGAACTGGCCCGGGGGCGCCTGCCTCGCGCTGCTGGCGGCATACTGCGCGGTCGAGGGAGTCAGGTCGCTCGGGCTCAGGAAGCCTGCTCCAGAGCCGACGACACCACCCGCTCGCACAGCTCGTGGGTGAGCAGCGCGTCGCGGGCGCTGAGCGTCTTGCCCGCCGCGACGGACTCCAGGAAGGCGTCCACGACCTGCTCGATGCCGCGCTGGCGGGCGACCGGGACCCAGTCCCCGCGGCGGCGCACCGTCGGCTGGCCGCGGTGGTCGATGATCTCGGCGAGGTTGACGACCTGCCGCTTGGTGTCCTGCCCCGACACTTCGAGGATCTCCTCGGTGGAACCGGAGAGCCGGTTCATGATCCCGAGCGCGGTGAAGCCGGGGCCCGACATCTGGAGGACGACCTGGTGCATCAGCCCGCCCCGGACCTGGGCCCGGACGTCGATGTGGTCGGCCTCCCCGGGGAGCAGGAAGCGCAGGGTGTCGACGACGTGGATGAAGTCGTCGAGGACGAGGGTCCGCGGGTCCTCGGGCAGCCCGACCCGGTTCTTCTGCAGGACGATCAGGTCGCGCGGGTGCTCGGCGCACTGCGCGTAGCCGGGCGCGTGGCGGCGGTTGAAGCCGACGGCGAGCGAGACCCCGCGCTCCTCGGCGAGTTCCACGAGCCGCCGCGAGTCGTCGAGCTCGTAGGCGAGCGGCTTGTCCACGTACGTCGGCACGCCCGCTTCGAGCAGCCGCGCCACGATCTCGGGGTGAACGGCCGTCGGTGCGTGCACGAATGCCGCGTCGAGGCCCTCGGCCAGCAGTCCGTCGAGCGTGGTGTGACGGCGGCCGACCGGGACGTGGTGGATCTCCCCGATCCGCTCCAGCGTGGCCGGGGTCCGGGTCTGCAGGTGCAGTTCCACGCCCGGGCGGGCGGTGAGGACGGGCAGGTACGCCTTCTGGGCGATGTCGCCGAGTCCGATGACGCCGACCTTCACCGGGAACCTCCAGGTTGATCCTTCTGGGACTTCCGCAGCTTAATCCCTGGTGGCGGGACCCGCGTTCGCCGAGGATGGCGGCATGACCACGACCACCGGATCCCACCGCACCGAGCCGTCCACCACCGCGAACGAGCGGGAGATGCTGGACGGCTGGCTCGACTACCACCGCGCCACCCTCGCCTGGAAGTGCGAGGGCCTCGGGGCCGAGCAGCTGGGCCGCGCCCCGCTCCCCCCGTCCGAGCTGAGCCTGCTGGGCCTCGTACGGCACATGGCGGAGGTGGAGCGGTACTGGTTCCGGGAGATCATGCTGGGCGAGGACCTGCCCGAGCTGTACTGCACGCAGGAGGACCCGGACGGGGACTTCCACTTCGGCCCCGGGGACACCTGGACCGAGGCCGAGCAGACCTGGCAGACCGAGATCGAGCTGGCGCGGCAGGCCGCGGCGGGCCGGCCGCTGGAGCTGGTGTCGGACCCCGAGAGCCACCACCGCGGCGAGACGTTCAGCCTGCGCTGGGTCTACACGCACATGATCGAGGAGTACGCGCGCCACAACGGGCACGCGGACCTGCTGCGCGAGCAGATCGACGGCGCCACGGGCGACTGACGCGGGCCGCGCACCGGCCGGCCGCCGGCCGCTGCACGCAGGTGGGGGCGGATGGGGGGCGGGTGTCCGGCGGATGTCCGTCACCCGTGCGGGGTCATTTTCGGCTCCGGGTTTCGCAACGGGGTCCTCGCACAGCAGAGTTGCGCGAGTGCATCCAACGCGAACCACGACAAAGCTGCTGCTCGGAGTCGCCTGTGCCGTCTCGGCCGTCTCGGGCTGCGTGAATGTGACACCCGCCCCGATGCAGCCGGCGGCCGCCCCCGGCACCGCCGCTCCGCCACCCCGGCACGATCCGCGCGGCGGACCGGGAGCCGTACCGGTGGAGGTCCAGGCGCCCGCCCTGGAGGCCCTGAAGGCGGTACCGGGGCAGTCCGCGCAGCCGGCGGCCCCCCGTGGAGGCGGGCCGTCCGCGCCGCGCACGGGAGCGGCTCCGGCAGGCGCGGCGGGCATGGCGGGCGCCGCAGCGGAGGAGGCCTCACAGGCCGTCCCGCCGGTGCCGGACATCCCGGAGCCGCGCCGGGCCGCCCGGCACCCCTCAGGGGGCAGGGGCGGCCGTACGGACCGGCCGGGGCCGGACGCGGAGGTTCCGCGCGAGTTGATGAAGGAGCTGCCGGTCCGGCCCGCGGACGTGTGCGCGCTGGGCCGCCGGCACGGACGCTGGCACCCGGACAGCCCGGAGGCCCGCATCTGCGCGGGCGTCCACGAGGGCTGAGCCGCCGAGTCGCCGGTCCGCTACGGGTGCTGCTCCGGGAACGGCCGGGGCCCCCGGCCCGGTTCCCCGGCCAGGCGCCGCTCCAGCCGGGCGATGGCCGCCCGTACGCCGTTCCCGTACCCGTCGTCGGACAGGGCACCGGTGGCGGCCCGGGCCCGGGCCAGGTGCAGCCGCGCCGCCTCGGGCCGCTGGAGTTTCGCGTAGTCGGCGGCCAGGTTGAGGTGCAGCGACGGGTAGAACACGCGCACGGCCGGATGGGGCTCGTGCTGCGCGGGCAGCCCGTCCCGCGGTCCCGGCCCCAGACCGTCGGCGGCGGTCAGGGCCCGCAGGTCCCAGGCCAGTTCGTCGGCGGGATCGTCCTGGGCGTCGGCCATGTAGTGCGCGAGCGTGCAGCGGTGGAGGGAGTCGCCGTCCTCGCCGATCTCGGTCCAGATCTCGCCGAGGCGGTTGCGGGCCTCCTCGCGGTCACCGGCGTGCAGCAGGATGACGGCCTGGCCGATCCTGGTCATGACGGCGTCCTCCGACGCCTCCTGCTGCTCCGTCACGGCGGCCTCCGGCTCGCTCTGCCGGACCTGCTCCGGTCCGGTCGTCACGACGCTAACCGGAGGCACCGGTTATGGCACCGAGGCGCGGTGGGGCGTCAGCCCAGGTCCGGGATCGTCCAGTCGATCGGCTCATGGCCCTGGGCCGCGACGGCCTCGTTGATCTGCGTGAAGGGCCGGGAGCCGAAGAACTTCTTGGCCGACAGCGGGGAGGGGTGGGCCCCCTTGACGACCGCGTGACGCTCCTCGTCGATGAGCGGGAGCTTCTTCTGCGCGTAGGCGCCCCACAGGACGAAGACGGCCGGGTCGGGGCGGTCGGCCACGGCCCGGATCACCGCGTCGGTGAACTTCTCCCAGCCCTTGCCCTTGTGCGAGTTGGGCTCGGCCTCGCGGACGGTGAGGACCGCGTTGAGCAGCAGGACGCCCTGCTCGGCCCACGGCATCAGGTACCCGTTGTCCGGGATGGGGGTGCCCAGCTCCGCGTGCATCTCCTTGTAGATGTTGCGCAGGGAGGGCGGGGTCTTGACCCCGGGCCGCACGGAGAAGCACAGGCCGTGGCCCTGGCCGGCCCCGTGGTACGGGTCCTGGCCGAGGACCAGGACCTTCACCCGGTCGAAGGGAGTGGCTTCCAGGGCGGCGAAGACCTGCTCGTGGGGCGGGTAGACCGGCCCGTTCGCCCGCTCCTTCTCGACGAACTCGGTGAGCTCGCTGAAGTAGGGCTTCTCCAGCTCGTCGCCGAGGACGGGGAGCCAGGACTCGGGCAGCATCTGGGTCACGTCTACAACCTCCGGTACAAGTTTCGCGCGTGCTGCGTGGTGCAACAGCTCCAGAACCTACCGGGGGCCACTGACAACGCCGCATCCGCGGGCGCCCGGAGGCACCCGCGGATGCGGTGTGGACTGCGGCCGTCGCTGCGGCTACCAGCTGGTCTTGCGGTACAGCTCCCACATCTGCATGGCGGTCTGCGGGTCGAGCGCCCGCTCGGCGCCGGCGATGTCCTCGCCGGCGGCGACGTACAGCTTGCCCTGCCACAGCGGCAGCAGCCGGACGTCCTCGGCGAAGATCTGCTGGGCCTGCTCGAACTCGTGGACGCCGGCCGAGCGGTCGCTCTCGCGGCGGGACTTGGGCAGCAGGTCGGTGAGGATCTCGTTGGGCTCGTACGGGGTGCCGACCGCGTTCTCCTTGCCGACGAACGGCGCGATGAAGTTGTCCGGGTCCGGGAAGTCGGGGAACCAGCCGCGGCCGAAGACCGGGTACTCGCCGTTCTTGTAGCCGACCTGGAACACCTTCCAGGGCTGGCCGCGCAGCGTGACCCTGAAGAGGCCGCTCTCGTCCAGCTGGCGCTTGAGCTCGGTGAACTCGTCCGCGGTGGAGGCGCCGTAGCGGTCGGTGGTGTACCAGAAGGTCAGGTCCACGGGCTGGTTGATCCCAGCGTCCTTGAGGATCTTCTGGGCCTTCTTGACGTCCGCCTGGCCGTACTTGTCGTAGAAGGGCGTCTTGTGGCCCACGACACCCTTGGGGACCATCGAGTACAGCGGTTCGGCGGTGCCCTGGTAGACCTTGGAGACGATCGCGCCGCGGTCGACGATCTGGGCGATGGCCTGGCGCACCGGCAACTTGGCGACCTGCGGGTCCTTGGGGTTGAAGACCAGGTAGCGGATCTCGGCGCCGACGTTCTCGACGACCTGGACGCCCGCCGCGTGCGAGGCGGGGGTCTGCAGGTCCTTGATCTCGGGGGCCGACAGACCGCGGTAGGTGGCGTCGATCTCCTTGGCCTTGAGCGCGGCGACCATCTTGGTGGAGTCCGCGAAGTAGCGGATCGTCACGCCGTCGTTGCGCTGGTTCGCGAAGCCGCTGTAGGACCCGTTCTTGCCGAGGACCGCCTCGCTGCCCTCCTTGTACGAGTCGAGCACGAACGGGCCGGAGCCGGTGATCTTGCCGTCGTCGCGCACCTTGTCGGCCGGGTAATCCTTGGGCGCGACCAGTGAGGCGGCCGGCGAGCCGAGGACGAAGGGGAAGGTGGCGTCCGGGGTCTTCAGGTGGAAGACAACCGTCAGCGCGTCCGGGGTCTCGATCTTGTCCAGACTGCCGAAGAGGTCCTTCGGACCGGTCTGGGAGTTGATCGTCCGGATCCGGTCGAGCGAGTGCTTGACCGCCTTGGCGTCGAGCGGCTCCCCGTCGGAGAACTTCAGGCCCTTCTTCAGGGTGCAGCGGTACGACTCGTTCCCGGAATCCGTGAACTCGCAGGTCTGGGCGGCGTCGGGCTGGGGCTTGGTGGAGCCCGTGGGGAATGCCAGCAGGGTCTGGTAGACGTTCCGGTACAGCTCCCAGGAACCGTCCCAGGCCGCGGCGGGATCGAGGGTGCTCGGGGCGCTCGTCGTGCCGACGACGATTCTCTTCGCGGTGTCGCTGCTGTCGTCCGAAAGCAGACCGCATCCGGCGAGCAGGGATATGGACGCAAGGGCTGCAGTGATCTGCAGGCATCTGGTCCGGATGAACACGTGCACGCTCCTCGATCAGCCAGGGGTGCGGCAGACCCTACCGCAGTGCCTCACAAATCCAATGGGCAGGTTTCATGTGACACTTGACCGATTTCGTGCATATTAGGTACGCATTTGCCTCCCCCTGGGAGGCAAATGCGTCCGACTATCGATCAGTGCACTCCGGCATTGAGGAACATTCCTCCGTCAACGATCAGAGTTTGGCCCGTGATCCATTCCGCTTGTGCAGATGTAAGAAAAGCCGCCGCCCCGCCGATGTCCTGCGGCAGCCCCAGCCGGCCGAGCGGATAGGCCGCGGCGGCCTCCTGCTCCCGGCCCTCGTAGAGCGCCTGCGCGAACTTCGTCTTGACCACCGCGGGGGCGATCGCGTTGACCCGGACCCCGGGCGCCATCTCGTGGGCGAGCTGGAGGGTGAGGTTGACCATGGCGGCCTTGCTCATCCCGTACGCGCCGATGAAGGGCGAGGCGGAGACGCCGGCGATGGACGCGATGTTCACGATCGCGCCGCCGTTGTCCTTCTGCCAGGCGTGCCAGGTCCGCTGGGCGAACCCGAGCGCCGAGATCACGTTGGTCTCGAAGACCTTGCGCGCGACGCCGAGGTCCAGGTCCACCATCGGACCGAAGACCGGGTTGGTGCCCGCGTTGTTGATCAGGAAGTCGACGCGCCCGAAGGCCTCCATCGTCCGCTCGACCGCGACGGCCTGGTGGGCCTCGTCGTGCGCCTTGCCGGCCACCCCCATCACCCGGTCCGCGCCGAGCGCCTCGACGGCCGCCTTGAGGGCGTCCTCGTTGCGCCCGGTGATGCACACCCGGTCGCCGCGGGCGACGAGCGCCTCGGCGATGCCGTAGCCGATGCCCCGGCTCCCTCCGGTGATCAGCGCGACCTTGCCGCTGTCCGCTGCCCGCTCCGTGCTGTTGTCCGCCATGACCTGCGCCTGCCTCTCGTCAGTTGAGCGGGCCGCCGGCCACGTACATGACCTGGCCGGAGACGAAGCCGGCGGCCTCGCCCGTGAAGAACGCGATCGCGTTGGCGATGTCGTCCGGGCGGCCGACGCGCTGGACGGGGATCTGGGTGGCCGCGGCGGCCTGGAAGTCCTCGAAGCCCATGCCCACGCGCGCGGCCGTCTGGGCGGTCATCTCCGTGACGATGAAGCCGGGCGCGACCGCGTTGGCGGTGACGCCGAACTTGCCGAGCTCGATGGCCAGCGTCTTGGTGAAGCCCTGCAGACCGGCCTTGGCGGCGGAGTAGTTGACCTGGCCGCGGTTGCCCAGCGCCGAGCTGCTGGAGAGGTTGACGATGCGGCCGAACTTGGCCTCCACCATGTACTTCTGACAGGCCTTCGACATCAGGAACGCACCGCGCAGGTGGACGTTCATGACGGTGTCCCAGTCGTTCTCGCTCATCTTGAACAGCAGGTTGTCGCGCAGCACGCCCGCATTGTTGACCAGGATGGTCGGCGCGCCCAGGACGCTCGCGACGCGCTCGACGGCCGCCTCCACCTGCGCCGCGTCGCTGACGTCGCAGCCGACCGCCAGGGCCTTCCCGCCTGCCGCCGTGATCGCCTCGACGGTGTCCTTGCAGGCCGCCTCGTCGAGATCGAGTACGGCGACGGCCCGGCCCTCGGCGGCCAGGCGCACGGCGGTGGCCGCGCCGATGCCCCGGGCCGCCCCGGTCACGATCGCGACGCGCTGCTCGGTGGTGGACATGGTGGATCTCCTCGCCCTCGGAATCCTCATCAGCGGCTCCCCATTGGTGAGCAACCGCTTAGTAGCTTCAGCTGAGGAGACGCTAGGAGCCCTGGCACCCGGTGTCAACGGCCTCCGCCGCCAAGGCTCCCCAGGTCGTGGCGGCCGCCGTACGGATCACCCCGCGGACGGCCGTACGATCAGCGGACCAGCAGGTCGAGCAGCCGTTCCACCTCGGCCTCCGGGTCGGCCGTCAGGCCGGTGTGCACCGGCCCGGGCTGCACCACCGTGCTGCGCGGGGCGATCAGCCAGCGGAACCGGCGGCCCGCGTCGTCGCCCGCCGCCTGTCCGGCCCGCTCACCGCCGCTGCACACGCCCTCCACGGCACGCAGGGCCGCCCGTACGCCCGCCACGTCGGCCTTCGGGTCCAGGGCGAGGAGCTTGGCCTCGTCCAGGTGGGTGCGCGCGGCCACGTACGAGTGGGCCCGGCAGTAGACGATCACGCCGGCGTTGAAGCACTCGCCGCGCTCCATCCGGGGCACCACGCGCACCAGCGCGTACTCGAACACGTCCCGCTTGGTCACTCGCTGTCGCTCTTGTTCTTCCGGGGGCGGGGGTCGAGGCGGTCGGCGAGCCAGCCGGGGGGACCCGACCGGGGCTTCACCTCGGCCTCCATCGAGATCCTCTCGTGGATCGTGGCCGCGCGCGGCAGCAGCACGTCCACGTAGGCGCGGCGCAGCGCGTCGGTGGAGTCGAAGCCGGGCTCGTCGACCAGCCACTCGTCGGGCACGTCGGCGGCGACCTCTTCGAGGAGTTCGCGCGTCACCAGGGGAGCGAGCGCCGCCGCGGCGGCCGCGATGTCCGGGCCGAAGGGGGCCAGGACGTGGTCGGAGGCGTTGTACGGCTTGGCCGCGGCGCTTTCGGCGGTGGGCCAGTTGTGGTGCCAGATCATGGTGGCGCCGTGGTCGATGAGCCACAGGTCCGCGTGCCAGACCAGCATGTTCGGGTTGCGCCAGGAACGGTCGACGTTGTTGATCAGCGCGTCGAACCAGACCACGCGCCCCGCCTCGGCCGGGTCCACCTGGTACGCGAGCGGGTCGAAGCCGATCGACCCGGGCAGGTAGTCCATCCCGAGGTTGAGCCCGCCGCTGGCCTTCAGCAGCTCCTGGACCTCCTGGTCGGGCTCGCCGAGCCCGATCACGGGGTCGAGCTGCATCTGCACCAGTCGCGGGACCCGCAGGCCGAGGCGCTGGGCCAGGCGCCCGCAGACGACTTCGGCGACCAGGGTCTTGCGCCCCTGACCGGCTCCGGTAAATTTCATGACGTAGGTCCCGAGGTCGTCGGCCTCGACGATCCCGGGGAGCGAGCCGCCCTCACGCAAGGGTGTGACATAGCGCGTCGCTGTCACTTCTGTAAGCATTTTCCCAGGGTATCCATTCATCAAGCCTTGCAATCAAAGGGACACTCTCCTCCTGCGTGTCCCTCCGGCTCGACGGCCCGGGACTCTGGGGAGAATCCGGGGAGTTCCGGCAGCGCCCGCTTCCCGACGAGTTCCGAGGGACTCCCGTCGCCAGAGTAGGCGCCGTGATCGTCGCGCCCCACCGAGATTCCGGGCCGTCGCCCGGGGCGACGACGGCGAGGACGCCTCGCAGCGCCGTCCCGAACTCCGGCCAGCACGGGCCTCACCGCAACCAGGCGACCCGTCAGGAGCGGGCGAACGCTGCCCGATGCGGCACTAGAGACGTATTGCGGTCCGGATGAGCTCCGCGACGGCTCTGGACCGGCTGCGCGGTGGCCAGGCGATCACCGTGGTGACCATCGGTGCGTCCAGCACGGGCACGGCGGCGAGGTCATCGTGCAGTTGGGCTCGGCACGACTCCGGTGAGACCGCGCAAGCACGGCCGAGCGCGACGAGCTGCAACAGCTGCGCGTGGTCGCGGACCTGCGGGCCGGGTCCGGGCGCGTACGTACCGTCGGGCTCGGGCCAGCGTGGCAGGGGCAGGCCCGGCAGCCCGGTGATGTCGGCCATGCGCACATGGGGCCGGACGGTGAGCGGATGTCCGGCCGGCAGGACCACGACCTGGCCCTCCGTACTGAGCTCCTCGGTGTCGAACCCGGCCGTCGAGTCGAACGGCCGGTGCAGCAGCGCCACATCGGCCCGGCCCTCGCGCAGCAGCCGTCCCTGCTCGGCCGGGCCGCACAGGATGACGTCGACGGGCACCGCGCCGGGTTCGGCGGCGTACGCGTCGAGCAGCTTCGCCAGCAGCTCGCTGGACGCACTGGCTTTCGTGACCAGGACCAGGCCAGGATGGCCGGTCGCGGCAAGGGCGGCGCGGCGGGTCCGGCGCTCGGCGGCTTCGACCGCGTCGAGGGCAGCCCGGCCCTCGGCCAGCAGCACCGCGCCGGCCTCGGTCAGCGTGACGCTGCGGCTGGTCCGATCCAGCAGCGCCGCTCCGAGCCTGCGTTCGAGCTGCTGGATCGCCCGTGAGAGGGGCGGCTGTGCGATCCCGAGCCGCTGCGCGGCGCGCCCGAAGTGCAGCTCCTCGGCGACCGCGACGAAATAGCGCAGTTCCCGGGTCTCCATACGGCCACGGTACTCCGGATCCATACCCGGACGGTATCGCTGCCCACCCGATCGGTCTTGGACCTCCCGTCGGGTTGCGAGGCAGCATGATTCTCATGAGTGAACGAACGATTGCGCTGGTCACCGGCGCGAACAAGGGAATCGGCTACGAGATCGCCGCAGGCCTGGGCGCCCTCGGCTGGAGCGTCGGCGTCGGCGCCCGCGATGACCAGCGCCGCCAGGCGGCGGTGGAGAAGCTGCGCGCGGCCGGCGTCGACGCGTTCGGCGTACCGCTGGACGTGACCGACGACGCGAGCGCGACCGCCGCCGCACGGCTGATCGAGGAACGGGCCGGGCACCTCGACGTGCTCGTCAACAACGCCGCCATCACCGGTGGCATGCCGCAGGAGCCCACCCAGGTCGATCCCGACACCATCCGGACGGTCGTGGAGACCAACGTGATCGGCGTCATCCGCGTCACCAACGCGATGATGCCGCTGCTGCGCCGCTCCGCCTCACCGCGGATCGTGAACATGTCCAGCAGCGTGGGCTCCCTCACCCGGCAGGCGGGAACCGCCGCCGAGCAGACGGCGGGGCCGGTGGCCGTGGCGTACTCGCCGTCCAAGACGTTCCTGAACGCCGTCACCCTCCAGTACGCCCGCGAGCTGAGCGGCACGAACATCCTGATCAACGTCGGCTGCCCCGGCTATGTCGCGACCGACCTCAACGGCTTCCGCGGCGTACGGACCCCCGAACAGGGCGCGGCGATCGCCATCAAACTCGCGACCCTGCCCGACGACGGCCCGACCGGCAAGTTCTTCGAGGACGCCGGCGAAGTGCCCTGGTGACGTGAACCAGCGGTCGGGGCCCTGGAGGCGATGCCTCCAGCCCCGAGGGATCTGCTGCGCGATGGCGACAAGGGTTCGGGCGAGGCCGTGGTGGTCCAGTGTGCTGTGGGTGAGGGGCGGGATCCGTACGGCCGACGCCCGCACGCCCTGTTGGGCCAGGGCGAGCACGGTGTTCTCGGTGCGGCCGCCGGTGCCGCCGGCGTCCTCCTCCGCGCCCGTCGGCCTTGTCAGCCGTCGGCCTTGTACAGGTCGGTCTGGCCGTCCGATGCGGTCAGTCCACCGTCCACGGGTATGTGCACTCCGTTGAGGTAGCCGGCGTCGCGACCGGCGAGGACCGCGATGACGGCGGCGACCTCGGCGGGCCCGGCCGGCCGGCCCATGGGTACGCGCTCGGCGAGGCGCTCGCGCAGTGGAGTTCCCTCGGCGAGTGCGGCGCGCAGGACCTGCCTGCTGAGCGTCACGCCGGGGTGGACGGCGTTGACCCGGATCTCCCGGCCGTGATCCAGTGCCATCGAGTTGGTCAGGTTCACCAGCGCACCCTTGGTCATGTTGTAGGCCGCCTGGTTCCATTCACCGCGCAGCGCCGCCACGGATCCGACGTTGACGATGGATCCACGCACTGCCCGCAGGTGGGGCAGTGCGGCTCGGGAGGCGAAGAAGGCGCCGTCGATGTTGGTACGCACCATGGTCCGTCCGTCGTCTTCCACGGATGCATCTGTGCACGCTCCGGCGTACGGCTGTACGTCGTGCAGTGCGGCTCATGGACCTTGGGCGCCCCGCTCGCCCGCGGCGAACAGACCGTGCGGGCCGGGCAGTTCCTGATCCCGCCACATCGGACGGCCCCTGCACTTCGAGACGGTGCCGGACACCATGGCGAAGGTCCTCGTACTGCCCGCAGCCCTGCTCACACCGCTGCTCGGGCCACGGCAGCGCATCACCGGGACGGCGGACTGCGCCGAAGTGCGCCTGCTGGCGGCCCACTCGAACATGATCTACGAGACAGTCGCCGGTCTCGGGCCCGCGGGAGTGCAAGCCGCCCACAGCACACTCATCGAGCCGGCCAAGGCGGTGGCGAGGCGCCGGATCGACGACGCGGAGCCCCAGCCGGCTTCCGCGCTCGCTCAGGCGGCTCGCCGCGTACTGGCAGTTCGCGGACAGCAGCCACTTCATCCGGGCCTTCGAGAAACGCTACGGCCGTACGCCCACCGAGTACGCCCGCTCCACCGTCCCGGCGGAGAACTGAGCGGCACACCGCACCGCCGCACGCACGGCCGGGCCCCCAGCGTCAGAGGCCGGTATCCGGCCGCCGCGCCCTCCGCCTCCGCATCCGCGCCCCTGAGAGGCTCGGGCGGCTTCTCCCCTGTCGCCCCGAACCAGTCGCAAGTCCCGGGGCGCCGATGTTCCGCCCGGATGGCGCTGTGGTTCAAGCACGTGCCGCCTCGGTCTCCCCCGCACGGGGCTGCGGGCCTCAGCGGCCCCGGCACTCGGCGCGATGCTGGGCGGCGCGCTCGTGACCAGCCCATCCCGGCGATGGCTTCGCTCGCTGCGGGGCCTGCGGTGAAGACCTAGGTGTGGCTCTCGTCGAGTCGGCGGGCGGTCTTGGCGTCGACGACGACGGGTTCGACTCTCTCGCCATTGTCGGCGTCGATGAGGATCACGCTGCGCTCGGCCGGTGCGAGGCGGGAGTTGCCCCACGCGGCCAGGGCGACCATCACCTGTCGCAGGGAGTCGCCTTCGCGGACGGCGGGCGCTCCCGGTCCTCCAGCCTGATCCGGCTCGCCGCGGCGACCATCCCCTCAGTTACTGCTAGAGTCGAAGTTATTAGCTTCTGTTTTAGCAGTTATGACGGGAGCAGCGCCCACCGCGCCCGCACCCGGGATCGGAGCACCCCGTGACCACATCCATCAGCGAATCCCTCGAAGGCCGACGCGCTCTGGTCACCGGCGGCACCAAGGGCACCGGGGCCGCCATCGCCCGACGTCTCGCCGAAGCCGGCGCAACCGTGCTGGTCACCGCCCGAAGCCGCCCCGACGACGTCGAGGAGAAGGCGTTCATCACCGCCGACCTGTCCACCGCCCAGGGCGCAGCCCACGTAGCCGCCGAGGTGGACGCCCGCGTGGGAGGCGTCGACATCCTGGTCAACACCCTCGGCGGCTCCGCGGCGCCGGCCGGAGGGTTCGCGGCACTCGGCGAGGACGACTGGTCCAGGGAGCTGAACACGAACCTGCTGGCCGCCGTCCGCCTGGACCGCGCACTCCTGCCGCACATGATCGCCATCGGCAAGGGCACGGTCGTGCACGTCACCTCGATCCAGCGCCGCATGCCCCTGTGGAACGGCACTCTGGCCTACGCCGCCGCCAAGGCCGCCCTGACCACCTACAGCAAGGGCCTGGCCAACCAGGTCGCCCCGCACGGCGTCCGCGTCAACACCGTCTCGCCCGGCTTCGTCCAGACCTCGGCAGCCGAACACCTCGTCAGCCGGATCGCCCACGAAGCGGACATCACCCAGGAAGCGGCACTGGGCCGCCTCATGGACTCCCTGGGCGGCATCCCGCTCGGCCGCCCCAACCGGCCCGAAGAAGTCGCCGAACTCGTCGCCTTCCTCGTCTCCGACCGCGCCTCGGCCATCATCGGCGCCGAACACGTCATCGACGGCGGCACCACCCCCACCGTCTGAACCCGCCACCACCCCAAGGAGCGTCACGCACGATCCGGGCGGTGGCCTGACGCCGGGCGTCAGCGGTCCTCGTGGCGATCAGGCGCATGGCCCCAGCGGCCCGGTCGGCACGATCTGCCCAGCCGCCAACTCCCGCGCTACTCCGCGCTGCGCGGCGGCAGCCGCCGTGTGATCCGGTGGAACAGCTCTTCCAGCGGATCGCCGATGTCCCGACCGAACTCGGTTAGCCCGTAGGTGACTTGGGGCGGCGTCGTCGGCTCGACCTTCCGCCAGACCAGGCCGTCCTGGACCAGCGCGCGCAGGGTCTGGGCGAGCATCTTCTCGCTGATGCCGTGGATGCTCTCGCGCAGCTCGTAGAACCGGAGGTTGTTGCTCCGCAAGGAGATCAACACCCAGATGCCCCACCTGCTGGTCACGTGGTCGACCACATCGCGCGCGGGGCAGTCAGTGTGAAACACCTCATACCGCTTCCCCGTCTCGGCCTGCGTGAGCTGCACACCTTCTGTCACGTGATGAGCTTACCCCGGGGTATGTCCTTACCAGAAGTTAGCCCGGCTCCTAGCGTGAAGACCACTGAGGGCATCGAACATCGAACAAGGAGCTGATCATGATCGTGGTGACCGGGGCTACCGGGAATGTCGGCCGGCCGTTGACGCGGGTGTTGGCCGAGGCGGGCCAGCAGGTGACGGCGGTGTCACGGCACGCGGCGGCGGTGCCGGACGGCGTCCGCCATGTGGCGGCGGACCTGGCCGAGCCGGCCGGCCTTGAGCCCGCGCTGGCCGGGGCGAAAGCGCTGTTCCTGCTGCTGTCCGGCGACATGCACGCCGCCGGAGCCAGCCCGGCCGACATCATCGGCGCAGCCGAGGCCGGCGGGGTCCGCCGGGTCGTCCTGCTCTCCACGCAGGGCGCGGCGACCAGGCCCTTCGGCGCAACGCGGATCGCGATGCGCGCGCTGGAGGACGTACTGCGGGAGTCCGGCCTGGAGTGGGCCATCCTGCGGCCGGGCGGCTTCGCCTCCAACGCCCTGTGGTGGGCCGATTCCATCCGCACTCGGGGCGTCGTCGCCGCGCCCTTCGGCGACGTCGGGGTGCCGATCGTCGACCCGGCGGACATCGCCGAGACCGCGGCGGCCTGCCTGCTCGATGACCGCCACAGCGGCGGCGTGTACGAGCTGACGGGCCCGGAGGTGATCACGCCGCGCCAGCAGACGGAGGCCATCGCCGCCGCGCTGGGCCAGCCAGTGCGGTTTCACGACCTCACCCGCGACGAGGCCAAGGCCGCCATGGCCCAGAGCATGCCGGCCGAGCTCGCCGAGGACACCCTGACCATCCTCGGTTCCCCGAACCCGGCCGAACTGCGCGTCAGCCCGGACGTCCAGCGGGTCCTCGGCCGCGCCCCACGCCCGTTCGCCGACTGGGCCGCCCGCAATATCGCCGCGTTCCGCTGAAACCGGGCAGCGGCGCGCCAAGCTCGCCGTCGACGGGGCGGGCGTGGGCGGGGCCTTGCCACGCCGCTTCGCCGGTGTCCGCGATCATGCGGACGAGGGTGTCGACGAGCTCGTCGGAGGTGGTGCACCACTTGTCTGCGCCGAGTGGCCGCTGACCTCCATGCCCGCGATGCCGTGGGCACTGGTCAGCAGCAGGGCGCCGCAGTGGCGTGCGTTCCGCTCTCCCACGAGGTCGGCGACGACGGCCAGGAACTCGTCCTCGAAGCGTCTGGCTGCGCGGACGGCTGCGGCCGGGTCGGACCGCAGGGCCTGCACCTGGCCGCCGATCCGTTCCCAGCTCTCGGTCGCGACAGCGGTCAGCAGGCTGTCCTTGCCCGCGAGCTGCCGGTACGGCGCCCGCGTGTCACGCCTGCCCGCGCTGCTGCGCGGTAAAGGTCGCGTGATCAACATCAGCTCGACCGGCGACAAGGTCGCCATGGCCACCTACGGCGCGTACGCCGTCGCGAAGTTCGCCCTGGTGGCGGTCGGCGACTCGCTCCTCCGGGAGGTCGCGCCGCTGGGCGTACAGGTGATCGTGGTCGGGGCCGGCGGCGTCCGCACGGAGATGGCCGCCCGCGGGATCGCGACGGACATGGGCCATCGGGACCGGCGCGCGGGAGTCCACTGCTCAAGCGGGAGCCCACTGCTCCAGCAGGGCGTCGGCGGTGGTGATCGTCGCGACGAGAGCCAGACAGTTGCGGATCACCTCGGCCGTGTACGCGGCGGGCACCCCCGCGATGGCGTCGGAGGGCACCACGACCCGGTAGCCGAGGTTGACGGCGTCGAAGACGGTGTTCGGGATCGCGATGTTCGAGGAGACCCCGGCGACGACGAGGGTGCGGATGCCGAGATTGCGCAGCAGGGCGTCCACGTCGGTGCCGGCGATCGGCGAGAGGCCGTGCAGCCGGCGGACCACCAGGTCGTTTTCGGCCACCTCGATGGGGGCCGCCACCTCCACCGCCCGGCTCCCGGACAGCTGCCGGACGGGCAGCTTCCCGGCGGCCCGGAACAGTCGCGCGTTGTCATTGGCCGCCAGCCCGTCCGGCCGCCGCTCGGCGATCGCGTGCAGCACCTGTACGCCGGCCGCGTGCGCGGCGTCGACCAGCGCGGCCACCCGCCCCAGCATCCCCGAGTCCCGGGCCTCCTTGGCGAGCTCGGGCAGGGCGCTCTCCTCTCCGACGACGCCGCTTTGGCACTCGACGGTGAGCAGCGCGGTGGTGGCGGGATCGAGTTCCGGCATGGCTCCCCCTGGCGTGACGGCGATCGATCCCGCATGATTCCTGACACTTAGTCAGATGTGAAGGGGTGCGCGACGGATGGACGGATCACAGCGGCGGGGCCGCCGCATCATGATGACCGACGCGGAAGTGGACGCCTTCCTGCGCGAGCAGCGCACCTGTCGGGTGGCGACCGTCTCCGCGGACGGCCGCCCGCACGCGGGCGCCCTGTGGTTCGCCTGGGACGGCAGCTCGCTGTGGCTGTACTCGATCACGCGCAGCCGCCGCTGGTCGGACCTGCGCAAGGATCCGCGGATCTCGGTGGTCGTGGACGCGGGCGAGGCGTACGACGAACTGCGCGGGGTCGAACTCTCCGGCAGCGCCGTCTTCGTGGGCGAGGCCCCGCGCACGGGCGAGCCCTGCCCGGAGCTGGCCGAGGTGGAACGGCTCTTTCCCGCAAAGAACTTCGGCATCGAGGAGATGCCGCACGACGGCCGCCACGCCTGGATCCGCCTCACCCCGGAGTCGGTCGTCTCCTGGGACTTCCGCAAGCTCTGACGTACTGCTCCACCTACCCCACCTACTCCACCGCGGCGGCGGCCTGCCCGAGTGCCTCCACGGCGGCCCGGATCGAGGGCCGCCGGTCCGCATCCGCCCGCCAGACGACGTACACGTGACGCCGGACGGCGTCGCTCACCGGCAGCAGCCGGACCCCGTCCGGCACCGGACCGCGCCCGAGCCGGGGCGCCACGCACACTCCGAGCCCCGCCTCCACGAAGGCCAGCTGGGTGTGGTGTTCCTCGGCGATGTGCGCGATGCGCGGCTCGATGCCGGTACCGCGCAGCGTGTACACGAGCCACTCGTGACAGAACTGCCCCTCGTTCCAGGAGATCCAGTCGTCGTCGGCGAACTCGGCCAGCGAGATCCGGTCGCGGTCGGCCAGCCGGTGGCCGGCCGGCACGGCGATGTCACAGGAGTCGTCGAGCAGGTGCGCCCGCGTGAGCTCGGCGGGGACCGGCATCCGCTTGTTGTGCCAGTCGATGGCCAGCGCCAGGTCGAGGTCCCCGCGCACGACCGCAGCCATGCTTTCCTCGGGCTCCTGCTCCCGTACCAGGGCCCGCAGTTCGGGATGTCCGGCGCGCAGGGCGGTCAGCGCCTGGGGCAGCAGCCCGCGCATGGCGGTCGGGAAGGCGCCGATCCGCAGCTCGCCGACGGCGCAGCCCCGCTGGGCCTCCACGTCGGCCTGGGCGAGCTCGACCTGGGAGATGATCCGGGCCGCGTGATCGGCGAGCAGCCGTCCGGCGTCCGTGAGCCGGACCCCGCGGCCGTTCTTGGCCAGCAGCGGCTGGCCGACCTCCCGCTCCAGCTTGGCCATCTGCTGGGAGACGGCGGAGGTGGTGACGTGGAGCCCGTCGGCCGCTCCGCTGACCGAGCCGTGGCGGGCGAGGGCATCGAGGGTGCGCAGGCGCTCCAGGTTCAACATGTAAGCAATGCTACGCCGTAGCTGCGAAGAAATCTCGCTTGTCCTACGTAGTTGAGTGGAGCAGAGTTCTCCTCATGAGCGCACCCGCCACCCCTCGCCCCACCCTCTCCCCGCCGGTCACCCCCACCCGCACCGCCCGGGTGGACTGGCGGCTCCGCTTCGCGATCCTCTCGGTGGTCTGGGGCTTCAGCTTCCTGCTGATCAAGGTGGGGACGGAGGCCTACGCCCCCTTCCAGGTCGCCCTCGGCCGGGTGCTGTCCGGAGCGCTGGCCCTGCTGGCCGTGCTCCTGATCCGCCGCGAGCCGCTCCCCCGGGGCCGCCGCACCTGGGGCCACCTGTTCGTGGCGGCGCTCCTGCTCAACACCGCCCCCTTCTCGCTGTTCTCGTACGCCGAGCTGAGCATCCCGTCGAGCCTGGCCGGGATCTGCAACGCCACCTCGCCGCTGTGGGGCATGGCGCTGTCGCTGGTGGCCCTGTCCGAGGACCGCCCGACGCGCCGCCGCTTCGCCGGCCTGGGCCTCGGCTTCCTCGGTGTCCTGACGGTCCTCGGAGCCTGGCAGGGCTTCTCGGGCATCGACGCCAAGGGCACAGCGCTCGCCCTCCTCGCCTCGCTCTGCTACCCGATCGGCTGGATCTACGTCCGGCGCACGCTGGCCTCGGTCCCGGGCTCGCCGGTGGCACTGACCGGCGCGCAGCTGATGCTGTCCACGCTCCAACTGCTCGTGGTCAGCGCCGTGTTCACCTCGGCTCCCACTTCGTTCCCGCTCTGGCCGACGCTGTCGGTGGTCGCACTCGGCGCCCTGGGTACGGGAATGGCCCTGCAGATGCAGTACGGGCTGGTGACGGAGGTCGGCCCGACCACGGCCCAGATGGTCACGTACTTCATCCCGGTCATCGCCACCACGGCGGGCGTCCTGCTCCTCGGCGAACAGCTCCACTGGAACACCCCGGTGGGCGCGGCGATCGTCCTGGCGGGGGCGGCCCTCACGCAGACCCGCCGCCGCTAGCCCGCGGGGCGCGGGCCTAGCCGCAGTCGCCGAGGATCGGCCCCGAACCGTCGGGCGTGTAGGTGGCCCACAGCATGAACAGCTCCAGCAGGATCGCCAGGATGTTGAGCACGGCGCAGACGAAGGCCAAGAGCCCCGGCCAGGTGTCCCAGAGCCGTACCCCGCAGCGCCGCCGGATCCACCGGGCGAGCAGCAGGCAGACGACCATGGCCGATATGCCGAGGACCGGCCCGGACCACGCGGCGACGTGTTCCATCTTCGGGAAGGGCATGTGCCGACAGGCTGCCTGCTGCCGGTCGACCCAGTCCCTGTCGATGTCCTCGACGTGCAGGGACGTGACCACGCCGAGAGCGGCCACTACCGGAACGAGCAATGCCGTGATCAGCATGCCGGGCGTCACCGCGCGGCCCTGCGGGATGTCGGACGACGTGGCGGCGGAGGAGGTTTCCATCAGTACCAATTCGGGTGCGGTCGGACGATGTGGATGCGCTGCTCGCCGTGGTTCCTCGTGGCAACGTGTTCACGGCTCTCCAGACTCACGTTCTGGAACGAGCTGGTGTGCTGGGTCAGCTTGACGTCGCCGTCAGGGGTTACCGAGGTCACCACGGCAGCGTGATAGATCTCGCCCTGGGGCTCGTCCGGGTCGGGAGCTACCTGTTCGTAGAAGATGACGTCGCCAGGGCGCGCTTCCGACCTCGGGAGTTCCTCACCACCGTTGCGCAGAAGGAACCCGTGCAGGCCCTTGGCCTGTGACCAGGAACGGGAATGGTAGGCCCGTCGGTCGATCCAGTCCACGCCCAGGCCGCTCTCCCGGCCCCAGGCGTTGTCCCCGCGGGGCCCCGCCCAGAAGTCGAACTTCTTTTGCATCCCTCCGGCCTCAAGGGCCGACGATGTGAAATTGGCGCAGTTGTTCTTGAAGTTGAGATCGTCCTGCTTGTCCCAGTGGTCGAGTGCGTACCGCACCATCTCGACCCGGTCGATCTTGCCGTCGGGTCCGCGGAGTTCGCGCCCGACTTCGGGCGGCAGGCCTTTGAGGTCGGCGAGGGTGACGGGATCGGCCCGCATGAGGTCCTTCTGCTGCTGCGGGGTCAGGCCGTCCCACCATGCGCGCTGGAGGTGCGGGTCCTTCCCGACCGGGATGTCCGCCCTGAGCATGTCGAATTCGACGTGGGACGCCTCGACGAGGATCTCGTTGTGCGCCTGTGAGGTGTCGGCGACGTTGATGGTCTTCGCCAGCTTGTCCAGTTCGGCGGAGGCCTTCGCGTCCGCCTGGGAGGCCTCGCGCAGGGCTTCCTCTATCAGCCCGTTGACCGTGCCCATGTGGCCCAGTTCCTTGGTGTAGGCGTCGCGCACGTTCTGCGGGACGTTGGGGCCGACGGGGGCTGCGCCCGTGTACGCGCCCACGGCGCGGCCGTCCTGGATGCCCAGCCCGTGCTCGTTCGCCAGCTCGGCCGCATGGAAGAGGGTGCGCTGGGCGAAGCCCATGGAATGGGCCAGGGCGTCGAGGACCATGGCGACACCCTTCATGATGTCGCCGCCGGACTCCAGGCGGTCGGCGAGGTCCTCCAGGCGCTTGCCTGCCTGCTTGCCGGTGGCGTCCGCCCAGTGGTCGTCGAGCGGCTTCTTGCCCTGCGCGCGGATGTCCTCGCAGGCGGAAGAGGAACGCCGGGCGAGGTCGACCCAGTCGTCCGCGGCCTTCTGCCACTGGTCCACGCGGCAGTCGTACAGGTCGTGATAGGCGACCACGGGTCAGTTCCTCCCGAAGTCGGCGAGGCCGTGCCGGAGCCTGCCGAAGGCGTCCCTCGCCTGGGCGTCGGTGGTGTCGTAGGCGTTGGCCGTGGTGTGGAGGTTGTCGGCCATGGTGTTCATCTGCTTCCCCAGGTCGACCATGTGGTCCTCCCACGCGGTCGCACACCGCTTCAACGCCCCAGCGGAGGCCCAGCCGTGGTGCCCACCGGCTGCCGTGTCGCTCGAATCGAGGGACTTGCGGAGGTTCTCCAACGCCTTCTCGGCGGCCGAGTCGGCACCACCCGCGCTTTGCCGCACGTAGTACGTCTTGACGTCTATGTCCACGCATTCCCCCATGAGTTGTTCCCGAACAGCCTAACTTCGCTCATGCGTGCGTTTTCGTCGGCAACGCGGCGAGTCCTCAGGTTCTTCGGGCAGGAGGGGGCGCCGGCCGGAGCTGCCGTGGCCGGGCGGGCGGGCGGCCGGGTGCGCCGTCAGTCGAAGCGGCCGCCCGTCGTACGGCGGACCGACGCCGCCACCGCCGCCGCCAGCCCCGGCACCTCGCCCGGCCGCACGGCCGACACCGTGATCCGTACGCCCGGCCCCGACTCCACCCGGAACCGGCTGCCCGGGGCCACCGCCCAGCCCGCGGCCAGCAGCCGCGTCACCGCCCCGGTCTCATCGGCGACCGGCACCCACACGTTCATCCCGCTGCGCCCGTGCGCCGGTACGCCCCGCTCCCGCAGCGCCGCGACCAGCGCGTCCCGCCGCTGCGCGTAGGAGCGCGCGACCGCCGCCCGGTCCACCGCGTCCGAGGTCCACAGTTCGACCACCGCGTACTGGAGCAGCCGGCTCACCCACCCCGGGCCCAGCCGCTGACGCCCCCGTACCCGGTCCAGGGTCACGGCGTCGCCGGTCAGCACCGCCAGCCGCAGGTCCGGCCCGTACGCCTTCGCCGTCGACCGGACCAGCGCCCAGTGCCGGGTCACTCCACCGAGCGAGTGCAGCGGCAGGTCCACGATGGCGTGCCCGTGGTCGTCGTCGACCACCAGCACCTCCGGATACCGGGCCAGCACGCCGCGCAGCTCCGCCGCCCGCTCTGCGCTGACCGCCGCCCCGGTCGGGTTCTGCGCCCGGGCCGTCACCAGCAGCGCCCGCGCGCCCTCCGCGAGCACCCGCTCCACCGCGGAGACGACCGGCCCGTCGTCGTCCACCGCCACCGGTACGACCCGCAGCCCCAGCGCCGCCGCCAGGTCCAGCACGCTCCCCCAGCCCGGATCCTCGATCGCCACCGCGTCCCCCGGCCGCAGATGCGCGGCCAGCACCCGCTCGATCCCGTCCAGTGCGCCCGAGGTCACCCCCACCGGCCCGGCGGGAACACCGTCGGCGTCGAAGTCGGCCCGGGCCAGCCGCTCCAGCTCCGGCACCACCGGGTCGTCCCCGTACAGCGTCGGCGCCTGCGCGTACCGCCGAGCGGCCCCGGCCAGGGCGTCCTCCAGCGAGGGCAGCAGCCGTACGTCCGGATTCCCGGACGCGACGTCCCGCACCCCCGGCGGCACCGCCACCCGCAGCTCGTCGCGCGGCGCGCTCGCCGGCCGGCCCCTGACCCGGCTGCCGCGCCGCCCGTCGGTCTCGATGACCCCGCGCTCGCGCAGCGTCCGGTACGCGGCGGCCACGGTGTTCGCGTTCACCCCGAGCAGACCCGCGAGCTCCCGCATCGGAGGCAGCAGCGCTCCGGGCGCCAGCGCGCCCGATCCGACGCCCGCCTCGACACTCGCCGCGATATCCGATGCGCGGCGGCCTGTGATCCGATACTCTTCTAGCACAAAGCCAAGTATGCACTAGTACAACGGAGCGCGCACCATGACCGCCACCACCGACACGCAAGAGATGCCCGAGACGAACGGGACGGCCGGGGCGACCGGGGCTACCGGGGCGACCGGCGGCGGCTACGAGCCCACCGACCGCACCGTCCCGAGCCGCTCCCGCGAGCGGGCGCGCTACGACCGCGAGACCGTCCACTCGATACTCGACCAGGCCTACGTCTGCCACCTCGGCTTCGTCCGCGACGGCGCCCCGGTGGTGCTGCCGACCCTGTACGGCCGGGTCGGCGAGGCCCTCTACGTCCACGGCTCGACCGGCTCGCGCCCGCTGCTCGCCGCCGGCCAGTCCGACCCGGGACTGCCCGTCTGCCTGACCGTGACGCACGTGGACGGCCTGGTGCTGGCGCGGTCCGCCTTCCACCACTCGATCAACTACCGCTCGGTGATCGTGCACGGCACCGCCTACCAGGTGACCGACGAGGCCGAGCGCCGGATGGCTCTCGACGCCCTCGTCGACCACGTGGTTCCCGGCCGCTCGACCGACTCCCGGCCCGCCAACGCCAAGGAGCTCGCCGCCACCGCGGTGATCCGCCTGGACCTGGGCGAGGTCTCGGCGAAGATCCGTACCGGCGGCCCCAACGACGAGCCCGAGGACCTGGGCCTGCCCTACTGGTCGGGCGTGGTACCGGTCGCGCCGGTGCACGGCACCCCGATCCCGGCCGACGACCTGGCCCCCGGTATCGCCACCCCGGACTACCTCGCCGCGCTCTGAGCCCCGCGAGGCTCACCCGGCTCACCAGACTCACCCAGCTCACCCGACTCACGCGGCCCACGAGGCGCACGGGCGGGCCGGACCCCCGGCCCGCCCTCAGGCCCGTCCGCAGGATCGCCCGCAGGCCTGCCCGCCTCCGCCGCGATCAGCGCACCCACCGCCGTCAGCAGCAGTACGGTGCCCAGCACCACGGCCCCGGTCAGCCGCTCCCCGAGCACCAGCACGGCGATCACCGCCGCGCTGACCGGCTCGATCAGCATGATCACGGACACGGTCGCGGCCCGCACCGCGGCGGCCCCGGTGAAGTACAGCGCGTACGCCAGCGCCGTCGGCACCGTGGCCACGTACACCAGCAGCCACAGCACCCGCCCGAGCTCGGCGGTGTGCGGCACCAGCCCCTCCGCCGCGGCGAGCGGCAGCAGGCACACCGTGCCCACCGCGACCGACCAGGCGGTGGTGACCAGCGGGTCCCCGCCCGCCCCGCGCCGCCCCAGCCAGCGGGCCCGCAGCGTCATGCCGGCGTACCCGGCGGCCGACAGCAGGGCCCAGCCGACGCCGACCGGCCGCACCTCGCCGCCCCCACCACCCAGGACGAGCACGGCGAGCCCGGCCAGCGCCCCGACAACGGCGGCCGCGCCGCCCCGGCCGAGCCGCTCGCCCATCCAGTACCGCGCCCCGACCGCGATCAGCACCGGTCCGGCGCCGAGGGTGACGACCGTGCCGACCGCCAGGCCCGTCTCGCGCACGGCGCCGAAGTACGCGGACTGGAAGAGCGTGAACATCAGGCCGGTCCCGATGAGCGAGGCCACCGACGGCCGCGCCGCTGCCCGGGCCGCAGCCGCCGCGCCCCGGGGGCGGCGTACGGCCAGCACCCCCAACAGCACAACCAGCCCGCCGGCGCACCGCCAGAACGACAGGGCGAGCGGGCCGAGGTCACTGGCCAGGAAGAGGAGGGAGGCGGCCGCCCCGGCGGTGCCCCAGGCGGCTCCGGCGACGACCAGGTACAGCAGACTGCGCCCTGAAGCGGGCGAAAGATTCGACACGAGTGTGCTCCGCGCATGCGTGAAGGATGAAAGGGAAGGTCATCGCTTCGCGGGCAGCGCGGATCGGCCCGGGAACTCCCCGGGGCGGATCCTCGTCGGAAGGGCAGCTGCCCGCGGCTACGCGGCGGGAGGCGGAAGCACGGTCGAATGCATGATCGCCACCTTAGGCTCTCGTCGTCTCGCGGTCCAGAACGGCCGGGTCCGGATCGGCCGCACCCGGCGGCGTGGACCGCGCGGACTGCGCGATGAAGGCCCCGCCCAGCACCAGCGCACCGCCGACGATCTGCGGGGTCGACAGGTGCTCGCCCAGCAGGATCCACGCGAACACGGTGGCCACGACCGCCTCCAGGCAGGCGACGACCCCGGCCACCTGCGGCGAGAGCTTGCGCACCGAGACCACGCCGGTCAGGTACGCGAAGACCGTCGCGATCAGCACCACCCAACCGAGCAGGACCCACGCGGGCACCCTCAGGTCCCCCATCGCCGCGTACCCGCTCAGCACCTGCCAGTCCATCTGCCACGGCCGCGCTATCACCGTCATCACCAGCGCGCCGACGAGCATGCCGTACGCGATCACGCCGATCGGGTCGGGCACGTCGTCCTCGGCGCCGCCGTCGGCGCCGTGGTCGGCGAACACGAAGTAGAAGGCCTGGCAGCAGGCGGCGGCGAGGCCGAGCAGTACGCCGAGCGGATCCAGGCTCAGCCCGGACCAGATCTCCACCACGCAGGCCAGCCCCACGACGGCGACGGCGGCGCCGGCCGCGGCGGCCCGCGTCACCGGCTTGCGCTGCACGAAGCGGATCCAGCCGAGCAGCAGCGCCGGGCCGAGGTACTCCAGCAGCAGGGCCACGCCGACCGGGATCCGCGACAGGGAGGCGAAGTAGAAGGCCTGCACGCCCGCGACGGCGACGATCCCGAACCCGGCGAGCAGCAGGGGTTTGCGCAGCAGGAGATCGCGGTGCCGCCAGGCCAGCGGGGACAGCACCAGCGCCGCCCCGGTCACCCTGAGCCAGACCATGTGCAGCGGGTCCAGACCCGCCTCGATCAGCGGCTTCGCCGCCACACCGGAACCACCGAACGCAACCGCCGAGACGAGCGCGAGGCCCAGTCCGGCGTTTCTCCCTGACGCTTGCATCGGGCCATCATGGCAGGGCCGGTCAGCACCGTCACAGGCATGACACCTGTTGAGACGGTTCCGAGACCGGGCGTGACCGGGCCGATCGTTTCTGACAGGTCGTCAGTATTGAATGTTCCGCCCGCCGGGGCTACGTTCCGCCGCACGTACCCGACGAGAAGGGGTGGCCGCATGGCCGAAGTGACCGCGGAATCACGCATCGAGGCGTCCGCCGCGAAGGTCTGGGCCCAGCTGACGGACTGGGCGGCGTACGGCGAGTGGAGCATGACCCACACCAATTTCCCCAAGGGCGGCCCCGAGACCCTCGCGGTCGGGGCGACCTTCGTGGAGAACATGAAGATGATGGGCTTCCCGGCCGAGGTCGCCTGGACCGTCTCGGAGCTGGAGGACGAACGCGTCTTCGCCATCACGGGCAAGGGCCCGATGGGCGTGGCCATCCTCACCCGGTACACCCTCGTCCCCGACGGCGAGGCCACCACGGTCCGCATCGACGGGGAGTTCAACGGGGCCGCCGTCTCCCTCATGGCGGGCAAGCTCAAGGACTCGGCCACCGCCGCGCTGAACGAGTCGCTCCGCAAGCTCGCCGGCCTGGTCGCCTGACCCCTCCCCCCGGCGGGTACCCGGATACGGCGGCGCGCCCCGCGAGAGGACTCGCGGGGCGCGCCGTTTTCATTTCGCCGGCCGGCTCAGTGCTCGTCGGCCAGGATCAGGTAGAGCTTCTTGCGGGCGTCGTTGATGACCGCGAGGGCCTTCTCGCGCTGCTCGGCCGAGCCGGTCTTGAAGACCTGCCCGAAGGCCTCGAACAGGCCGATGCCGGCCGTCCGGACCTCGTGCATCGCCTCGAAGTCGACTCCGCGTCCGGCGTCGGCCCAGGGGGCCTCGGAGCCGGACTCGGCCTCGGTGCGGCCGGCGTCGGTGAGCGTGAACAGCTTCTTGCCGCCCTCGCTCTCGCTGGAGATGAGCCCCTCGTCCTCGAGCAGCTGGAGGGTCGGGTAGACCGATCCCGGGCTGGGCTTCCAGGCCCCGCCGCTGCGCTCACCGATCTCCTGGATCATCTCGTAGCCGTGCATCGGCCGGTCCTTCAGCAGCGCCAGGATCGAGGCGCGCACGTCTCCGCGCCGGGCCCGGCCGCGCGGTCCGCCGCGTCCGCCGCGCCCGCCCCAGGGGCCGCCGCCGAAGGGCGGTCCGAACGGGCCGAAGGCGGCGCGCCGCCCCTTGAACTCCTCCCGACGATCGGGCCCGCAGTGGCCGTGGCCCCGTCCGTGCTCGTGTTCGTGCTGTCCGTGTGAACGCATGACTGCGCTCCTTTCGTCTTTCGGTTTCATGTCATCGCTCTTGCGATGCCTCTACTATCGCTGACCCATCGCGATGCGTCAACGATATATCGGAAACTCGTACCGAACACGTGCGTGACCAGGCTGTCCGTCTCACCGACCGGCCCCGGCGCTGCCGCCCGGGAGGGCTTCGGAGAGACGCCAATCGAGCGGATGGACGTGGACCCGATCGAAGTCGCCGAGCGTGCCGGCGACAGCGCGGCGGGCTCGGCGCCAACGCCCTGCCGCAGATCACGGGCACGGTCACGCTGCTGAGTCGTAACACCACCACCCGACGGGACCCCGACGCCTCCGAGGCCTTTCGCATCGCGGAGATCGACGGCCCGAATGGGCGTCTGACCGTCGACGGTGTCACCGCGACCGGCGGCGGCTGTCTCGAATACGCCGGCACCTATCTGCCCACCGACGGGGCGACGCTCGTCCTCCGGCACAGCGCCGTGACCAACAGCACGGCGAACTACGGGGGCGCCATCTTCGTCGATCAAGGCAGCACCCTCGAAGTGCACGACAGCGGCCTGCGGAACAGCGCGGCGCTTCAGGGAGGCGCCGTCTACAACGGGCCGCGCAGCACCACCCTGCTCAAACGCACCCGTGTCGACAACACGCCCAACAAGTGCCGCCCTGTCGGGTCGGTCCCCGCCTGCACGTCCTGACCGCGGAGCGGGGCGCATCAACGGTGCGGCCCTCGGTGACGGCAGCAGCGGTGACCAGCAGCGGGGCCGGTCGAACTTCCGTGAGATCGGTCAAGGTTCGGTGAGACAGGGCACAGGCCAGTCATCCGCGATTGGCCTTTGTCGACGATCGAGAAACGGCCCTACCGTCGGTGCATGCGCCTCCGAATCGTCGACGCCTTCACCGACCGCCCCTTCCGCGGCAACCCCGCCGGAGTCGTCCTCCTCGACGGCGAGTTCCCCCCGGACGCCTGGCTCCAGCAGGTCACCTCCGAGGTCAACCTCTCCGAGACCGCCTTCGCCCGCCCGCTGCCGCCCGGCGGGGACGCCGACTGGGCCCTGCGCTGGTTCACCCCCACCGCCGAGGTCGACATGTGCGGCCACGCCACGCTCGCCACGGCGCACGTGATCGCGACGAGCGGCCTGGCCACGGGGCTGATCCGGTTCTCCGCGCGGTGCGGCATCCTCACAGCCGAGACCGCCGGGACCGCCGAGGGCGGCACGATCACCATGGACTTCCCGACGTCCTCGCTGACACCGGTGGAAGCGCACCCCGCCGTACGGAGCGCCCTCGGCGCAGAGATCAGGTCCGTCCACGACACGTCGGAGCACATCGGCGACCTGCTCGTCGAGCTGGCGGACGAGCGGGCCGTACGGGAGCTCACCCCCGACCTCGCAGCCCTGCGCGGCCACGCCCGCCGCGGGATCATCGTCACCGCGGCCGCCGAGGACCCCTCCCGCGGGTACGACTTCGTCTCCCGCGGCTTCTTCCCGGCCTTCGGGATCGACGAGGACCCGGTCACCGGCAGCGCCCACACCGCGCTCGCCCCGTTCTGGGCCGCCCGGCTGGGCCGTACCTCACTCGTCGGCCTCCAGGGCGGGGCGCGCACCGGACGCGTCGCGGTCCGGCTGGCCGGCGACCGTACGCTCCTGACCGGCAACGCGGTCACCGTCATCGACGGCGAACTGCTCGCCCGCCCCTGACGGACGGAAGGGGGCGCCGGCGCCGTGGTCGCCCACGCCTACGCCCACGCCTACGCCTACCGCCTACGGCGTCGGCAGCCAGCCCACCTTGCCCGCGAGCAGTGCGTACCCGCCGAAGGCCACGATGTCGAGCAGCGCGTGCGCGACGACGAGCGGCCCCACCCGGCCCCAGCGGCGGTAGGCCAGCACGAAGACGACGCCCATCACCATGTTGCCGAGGAAGCCGCCGACGCCCTGGTAGAGGTGGTACGAGCCGCGCAGCACCGCGCTGGCCAGCAGCGCGGCCATCGGCGACCAGCCCAGCTGGTCGAGCCGGCGCAGCAGATAGGCCAGCACGATGACCTCTTCCACCACCGCGTTCTGCAGGGCGGAGAGGATCAGCACGGGGAACTTCCACCACACGTCGGGCAGCGCCTCCGGCACCACCGTGAGGTTGAACCCGCTCGCCCGCGCCGCCAGGTAGAAGGCCAGCCCCGCGCTCCCGATCCCGGCCGCGACCAGGGCTCCGCGCCCCAGGTCCCAGCCGGGCCGGGTGCGGTCGAAGCCCAGCACCCGCAGCCCCGGCGCGCCCTCCCGGGTCAGCAGGTGGGCGACCAGCAGTACCGGCACCAGCGCGGTGCCGATGCCGAACAGCTGCCAGGCCAGGTCCAGCCACGGCCGGCCGGGGGCGTACGAGCCGTTGAGCGTGGCGGCCTGGTCCTTGAGGCCGCCCGGCTTGGTCAGCGAGCCGATGAAGCTGATCAGCGAGGAGCAAGCGCTCGCCCCCAGCGACAGCGCCAGCACGAGCAGCGTCTCGGTGCGCAGGACCCCCCGCCCGTCCTCGTGCAACGCCTTGACCACCGGTTCCGGCTCCGCCCGCACGTCCGACTCCCGTCCCGCCGTTCCGCTTCGTCCACCCCATACTGCCTCTTCGGCCGGGGAAGGGGATCACCGGACCCGGAACGCGGGCGGCGGCGGGGCCGGGGCCGGCTCGGCGAGCCGGGGTCCCTCACCGGTTCAGCACCGGTTCAGCGCCGGGCCGGCACCGCGGCGCTCACCTCCTCGTCCGCCAGCCCGACCGGCCACGTGTGCACGGGGTCGCCCTTGTGCATCAGCTCGCTGTAGCGCCGGGTGATGGCGGCCAGCGCCTCGTCCCGTCCCATCCCGGACGCGAGCGCCCGGTGGTAGGTGTCCACCTGCCAGGTCGCCCCGTTGACCCGCCGCTGGCAGCGCTCCTCGATGATGCCGAGGTAGTGGTCGCGGTCGGCGGGCTCGATGCCCCACGCGTCCAGCCCGGCCGCCGCCATCGGCAGCAGCTCGTCCAGGACCAGGCGTACGGCGGACACTCCGGCCAGGCCTCCGCCCCGGCCCCGGCGCGGCCAGCGCAGCCGCGCGTCGATGCCGTACCGGCAGGCCGCGTCGAAGTTGGCCTCCGCCTCGGCGAACGGCAGCCGCGTCCACACCGGCCGCTGCTCGTCGGCGAGAGTCCGCACGAGCCCGTAGTAGAAGGCGGCGTTCGCCACCACGTCGGCGACCGTCGGCCCGGCCGGCAGCACCCGGTTCTCCACCCGCAGATGCGGCATCCCGTCGGCGACCCCGTACACGGGCCGGTTCCACCGGTAGACCGTGCCGTTGTGCAGGACCAGCTCCTGCAGGCTCGGCACGCCGCCCTCGGCGAGCACGCGCAGCGGCTCCTCCTCGTCGCAGATGGGCAGCAGGGCCGGGAAGTACCGGACGTTCTCGGCGAAGAGCTCGTACGCCGACTCCACCCAGCGCTCCCCGAACCAGGTCCGCGGCCGCACCCCCTGGGCCTGCAGCTCGGGCGGCCGGGTGTCGGTGGCCTGCGTGAAGAGCGGCGGCCGCGACTCCCGCCACAGCTCGCGCCCGAACAGGAACGGCGAGTTGGCGCCGACGGCTATCTGTACGGCGGCCACCGCCTGCGCCGCGTTCCACACGTCGGCGAACCGGCCCGGCGTCACCTGCAGGTGCAGTTGTACGGAGGTGCAGGCGGCCTCCGGGACGATCGACCCGGTGCTCCAGGTGAGCCGCTCGACCCCGTCGATGTCGAGCAGGAAGTCCTCGCCGCGCATCATCAGGATCTGCTCGTTCAGCAGCGAGTAGCGGTCCACGGCGGAGAGGTTGGCGGTGACCAGGTCGGAGCGGGTGATCGTCGGCAGGATGCCGATCATCACCACCCCGGCGTCGATCTCCGCGGCCTGCCGGTGGGCGTAGCCGAGCCCCGCACTCAGTTCCTCGGCGAGCTGGTCGAAAACCCGGCCGCCGAGCCGGTGCGGAAGTACGTTCACCTCCAGGTTGAACATTCCGAGCTCGGTCTGGAAATCCTGGCTCGCTATCCGCTCCAGAACCTGGGCATTCACCATTCTCGGCAACCCGTCGGAACCCGCCAGATTCAGCTCGATCTCCAGCCCCATCATGTTCTTGGGCCGATCGAACCTCTTCTCCGCCAGAAGCCGCTCCAGCCCCTCCAGGCACTCGTGGAGCTTCCTCCGATACTTCTGCCGATCGGACAGGTCGAATCCGCCCGCCACGACCTTCTCCCCCATCGGAGCGTCCCTCCTCGATTGCGCCCGGCCCATGCCACCCAGGCGCGTGTGTACGGTCGATGATGCCCCGGAGGCGAGATCAATAACGCGGAGGGGGCGTGCGTGGCGGGGAGCGCGCGCCGGTTTGGCCGAAGGGCGCTATGGCACATTCACTTGGCAAGACGTCGTATGCAAATTCCGCATGGATTTTGCCGGTTCCGGATAATGGACGCTTTCCAGCCGAGCCCCCGTCCGGTAACCTCCGAGGTCAGCGCGGATTGTTCGCGTGCAACCGGCATGAAAGCCATGTCAGCGGGACCGGTAAGCGCCTTGTCGGCAATAGGCGGGACAGCTAGCCGAAACACTGCGTGAACACATGTCGTATAAACTCCGCAAACGAGGCAGAGAGTTGGCGCGCGGCCATTGCCCCTCAGCCCCCCTCTGGCCCCAGAATGCGACAGCGCCGTCCGCACCTGCCCCGTTCCACAGGTCTCCCAAGTGAGAGGCGACCCACCATGCCGCTGCATGTCCCTCCGGCTCCCGCGCCCGCCCTGCGCAGCGTCCTCGCGGCACTCGGTTCCCCCACCGCCGTCCACGAGGCGCACACTCCGGCCCTGCGCGCGCTGCAGGGCCCGATGACCGCCGAACTGCCGCTGCCGGTCCACGTCCTGGACCGGCTGAACATCTCCCAGCTGGCAGCGGGGGGCCGCCCGCCCCGCACCCGGCTGACCGCCTGGCGGTTCCTGATCCGCAGCGGCGACCGCTACGTCGCGGCCGCGGACACCCGGCTGACACCGGACGGCTGGGTCTTCTCCCATTTCTTCGAGGGCCCCTACGTCGCGGCCACCGAACGTGCCCTGCGCCAGGCGGAATCACTCGGCAAGAGCTACCAACCGCGGCTGCTCTCCGTACCGGAGCTGTACATGCTGACGCTGTGGCTGCACGGGGCGGTCGGCGCCGACGCCTCCGCCGGGCTGCCCGCCGCCGCGGATCTGCTGGTGCCGCTGGCTCCGGCCCCGCCCGGCATCGCCCCGTACCGGCCGCACCCGGTGTCCGAACTGCTGCCCGTGCTGACGCACCGGCTCACTCCGCCGAGCCCGCCGGTCCCGCCGTCGCTGGCCGCGCCGGCCGCCTGAGGGGGTTCCGGGCCGCGGCGCGGCGGGTCTGAGCAGGTGCGTTCCCTGCCGGTGGTCCGTACGGCCCATTCGGCCTAGCCCAGTCGGGCCACCCCCGAACCATCCGAAATGACAGGGGAGTTGACCTGAACCGCCCGCACGAGTGATGCGTCATCAATCTATGAGGACAGCTGCCGGGAAATCCCTGCGGACGCAACTCCGGAGGGCAACACTGGGACCCTGACCAAACCAAGACGTTGATACGGGGGGCGGCCATGAACAAAGCTTCGAGCCGCAGCACACAGACCACATCGCAGCGAAAGAACGCATCCATGTGCCAGCACCAGCCAGCGTGCCCGTCAGCCGACTCCGCCGACCGGGAGGCCGCCAAGCCGTTGGCCAACCACCCGGAACAGGGCTGGAGCCTGCTGTGCAACGGCGTCCTGCTCTTCGAGGACACCGGTGAGCTGCTGCCGGACGGCCAGATCATCGCCCCGCACCGCCCGCTCGCGGCGGCGCACGTGATGAAAGCGGCCTGACCGGCGACAGCACGGAACGGGAAGCGCGCGGAAGAGTACGACGAAGGGGCCGGCCCGGGAATCATTCTCCCGGACCGGCCCCTTCGTCATGCCGTCATGTCATACGAACATGTCAGGTCACTCCACGGGCGCGGTGCCCCGCGGATCAGTTGTCGTACTCGTCCAGCGGCGGGCAGGAGCAGACCAGGTTGCGGTCGCCGAAGGCACCGTCGATGCGGCGCACCGGCGGCCAGTACTTCTCCGCAGCCGTGACCCCACCGGGGAAGACGGCCTCGTCGCGGCTGTACGGGTGGTTCCACTCGCCGCCGAGCGCCGCCGCCGTGTGGGGGGAGTTGGCCAGCGGGTTGTCGTCCACCGGCCACTCGCCGCCCGCGACCCGGTCGATCTCGCCGCGGATGGCGATCATCGCGTCGCAGAAGCGGTCGATCTCGGCGAGGTCCTCGGACTCCGTCGGCTCGATCATCAGCGTGCCGGCCACCGGGAAGGACATGGTCGGCGCGTGGAAGCCGTAGTCGATCAGGCGCTTGGCGATGTCGTCGACGCTGACGCCCGTCGCCTTCGACAGCGGGCGCAGGTCGATGATGCACTCGTGCGCGACCAGGTTGCCCGGGCCGGTGTAGAGCACCGGGTAGTGCGGCTCCAGGCGCTTGGCGATGTAGTTCGCGCCGAGCACCGCCACCTGGGTGGCGCGCTTGAGGCCCTCGCCGCCCATGAGGCGCACGTACGACCAGGAGATCGGCAGGATGCCGGCCGAGCCCCACGGCGCCGCCGAGATCGGGCCGACGCCCGTCTCCGGGCCCGCGGTCGGCTGGAGCGGGTGGTTCGGCAGGTACGGGGCCAGGTGCGCCCGGACACCGACCGGGCCGACGCCCGGGCCGCCGCCGCCGTGCGGGATGCAGAAGGTCTTGTGCAGGTTCAGGTGCGAGACGTCGCCGCCGAAGTGACCGGGCTTGGCCAGGCCCACCAGGGCGTTGAGGTTGGCGCCGTCCACGTAGACCTGGCCGCCGGCCTCGTGCACCTGGGCACAGATGTCGGCGACGTGCTCCTCGAACACACCGTGCGTCGAGGGGTACGTGATCATCAGCACGGAGAGCTCGTCGCGGTACTGCTCGATCTTGGCGCGCAGGTCGGCCGCGTCCACCTCGCCGTCGTCGGCGGTCTTGACGACGACGACCTTCATGCCGGCCATCACGGCGCTGGCGGCGTTGGTGCCGTGCGCGGAGGACGGGATGAGGCAGACGGTGCGCTGCTCGTCGCCGTTCGCCCGGTGGTAGGCGCGGACGGCCAGCAGGCCGGCGAGCTCACCCTGGGAGCCGGCGTTCGGCTGGATGGAGACCTTGTCGTAGCCGGTGACCTCGCAGAGACGTTCCTCCAGCTCGGTGATGAGCGTGAGGTACCCCTCGGCCTGCTCGACCGGGGCGAACGGGTGCAGCTGGCCGAATTCGGGCCAGGTGACCGGCTCCATCTCGGTGGTCGCGTTGAGCTTCATGGTGCAGGAGCCCAGCGGGATCATGCCGCGGTCCAGCGCGTAGTCCTTGTCCGCCAGCTTGCGCAGGTAGCGCAGCATCGCGGTCTCGCTGCGGTGCTGGTGGAAGACCGGGTGCGCCAGGTAGTCGTCCGAGCGCAGCAGGGCCTCGGGCAGTGCGTCGGCCGTGGTCTCGTCCAGCGCCTCGATATTCGCGGCGGAGCCGCTGACGCCGAAGGCGGCCCAGACCGCCTCGATGCCGGCGCGCAGCGTCGTCTCGTCGCAGGAGACGGAGACGTGGTCGGCGTCGACCTGGAACAGGTTGACCCCGCCCTCGCGGGCGGCGGCGACGACCTCGGCGGCCTTGCCGGGCACCCGGGCGGTGAGGGTGTCGAAGTACGAGCCGTGCACCAGCTCGACGCCTCCGGCCTTGAGACCGGCCGCGAGCAGGGCCGCGTAGCGGTGCGTCCGGCGGGCGATCGTCCGCAGGCCGTCCGGGCCGTGGTAGACGGCGTACATGCCGGCCATGACGGCGAGCAGCACCTGCGCGGTGCAGATGTTGCTGGTGGCCTTCTCGCGGCGGATGTGCTGCTCGCGGGTCTGCAGGGCCAGGCGGTAAGCCTTGTTGCCGTCCGCGTCCACGGAGACGCCGACGAGGCGGCCCGGCAGCGAACGGGCGTGCTTGTCCTGGACGGCCATGTAGCCGGCGTGCGGGCCGCCGAAGCCCATCGGGACGCCGAAGCGCTGGGTGGTGCCGACGGCGATGTCCGCGCCGAGCGCGCCCGGGGAGGTCAGCAGGGTCAGCGCGAGCAGGTCGGCGGAGACGGCGACGATCGCGCCGAGGCCGTGCGCCTGGTCGATGACCGGCTTGATGTCCCGTACGGCACCGGAGGCGCCCGGGTACTGGACGAGCACACCGTAGACGCCGCGCTCGGCGATCTCGGCCGGGATGCCCGCGGACAGGTCGGCGACGACGATCTCGACGCCGATCGGCTCGGCGCGGGTCTCGATCACGGCGATCGTCTGCGGCAGCGCGTCGGCGTCGATGAGGAAGATGTTGCCCTTGGACTTGCCGACGCGGCGGGCCAGCGTCATGGCCTCGGCGGCCGCGGTGCCCTCGTCGAGCAGGGAGGCACCGGAGGTCGGCAGGCCGGTGAGGTCGGCGACGACGGTCTGGAAGTTGAGGAGCGCCTCGAGGCGGCCCTGCGAGATCTCGGGCTGGTAGGGCGTGTACGCCGTGTACCAGGCCGGGTTCTCCATCACGTTGCGCAGGATCACCGGCGGGGTGAAGGTCCCGTAGTAGCCGAGACCGATCATCGGGGTGAGGACCTGGTTGCGGTCGGCGAGCGAGCGGAGCTCGGCCAGCACCTCGGCCTCGGTCCGCGCCTCGGGCAGGTTCAGCGCCTCGGCGCTCCTGATCACATCCGGTACCGCGGCGGCGGTCAGTTCGTCCAGCGAGCCGTAGCCCACGTGGGCGAGCATCTTCGCCTGCGCCTCGGCATCCGGGCCGATGTGGCGCTGCTCGAAGGGGATGCCTCGCTCCAGCTGGGAGAGCGGAATGCGGTTGGCGGTCATGTACGGAGGCCTCCTGGGTCGTACGACCTGCGAGGGGCACCACGGCGCGGGCACCCGGACGGCCTCCCCCTCTGTCATCTCAACCTGAGAGCTTCACCGGAGTCGCGGGGGTGGCCCGCGGATTCCGGCTTTCACCGTCGGTGAGGAGGGGAACCGGCACTGTGCGCCCGGTACCCGCCCCTGCTTTCCAGAGTGGCCTCGTCACGTGCGGTACGTATGCCTGAGAGATTCCGGGGAGGATTTGCTCCTTCGGCGCCTCCGTCGTACTCACTCGGAGGACTCTCCCGCACAGGGTCAACAGCCGTCACCCAGCCTACCAGCGAGGTTCTGGGCCCTGACTCGAGTGGCCCGCACTCCGGAAATGCCCTTCTGTAGTCATTACGGAGGAGTTGCGACCATATGGAGGGACCGTGCAGACCGACATCGATCCGCGCAGCCTGATCGGCCGCAAGGCGTTCGACCGCAACGGAACCAAGATCGGCACCGTCGACGAGGTCTACCTCGACGATGCCACGGGCGTGCCCGAATGGGCCGCCGTCCGGACGGGCCTGTTCAGCCGGGACGCGTTCGTCCCGCTGGAGCCGAGCGAGGTCGTCGACGACACCCTGCGGGTCCCCTTCGAGCGCTCCCTCATCAAGGACGCCCCGGACTTCGGCGTCGGCCGCCACCTCTCCCCCGAACAGGAACTCCAGCTCTACCACCACTACGGACTGGACGTCTCCCTCCCGTCGGACGTCCAGCGCGACTTCGGCCGCCTGGCGAACGGCGAGGACACCCCTTAGGTCGCGTCCGCCCCGGCCTCCCCCACGAGGGGCAGTGGATCGGAGGGCTCCAGCTCGGGGTCCTCCACCCGGAAGGTACGCACCCGGCCCGGCGCCGATCCGGGCTGCTCGAACCGCACGGTCACCCTCCCGACCCCGCTGCCCTGCACCCATCCGGGCCCGTACACGGCGTGCAGTACGTCGCCACCGGCCGCCCAGCGCCGCTCCGGGGCGGGCTCCGGCTCCCCGGACGCCCCTGACGGCTCCGCACCCCGCGGAGCCTCTCCCGGCCCTCCAGACGCTCCCGGCACCCCTGCCACCGGGGCACCGGCCGGCTCCGTGGCCCCGCCCTCCGCAGCCGCCTCGGCGGCTTCCTGCGCGGCTTCCTGCGCGGCCACCTCCGCGGCTGCCTCCGCCTCCGCCGCCATGGACTGCGCGAACAGGTCCTCCTGCGTGTAGTCCGCGAGGCCCGTCACGCCCACCCCCAGCAGCCGGACCCCGCCCGTGGTGTCCACCGCCTCCAGCAGCCGCGCCGCGGCCTCCCGCACCACTGCGGGGTCGTCGGTGGGCCCCCGCAGCGTCTCGGAGCGCGTCAGGGTCGAGAAGTCGTAGCGCCGCACCTTCAGCACGATCGTGCGCCCCGAGTGCCCCGATCCCCGCAGCCGCTGCACGCACCGGTCGGCGAGCCGCTGCACCTCGGTCCGGATCCGCACCCGGTCGTGCAGGTCCACGTCGAAGGTGTCCTCCACCGACACGGACTTCGCGTCGCGCTCGGCGACCACCGGCCGGTCGTCCAGCCCCAGCGCCATCCGGTACAGCCCGACCCCGTGCGAACGCCCGACCATCCGGACCAGCTCGTCCTCGCCGGCCTCGGCCAGCTCCCCGACCGTGGTGATCCCCGCGCGCCGCAGGTGCTCCCCCGTGACGGGCCCCACCCCGGGCAGGGTCCGCACCGACATCGGGGCGAGCAGTTCCCGCTCGGTCCCCGGCTCGATCAGCAGCAGCCCGGCCGGCTTGGCCTCCTCGGACGCCACCTTGGCCAGCATCTTGGACCCCGCCAGCCCGACGGACCCGCTCAGTCCGGTCGCGGCCCGGATGTCCGCCCGCAGCCGCTCCCCCGTCTCCCGGGCGCCCTTCGAGTCGAATGCGGTCCCGCCCGCCTCCAGGTCCACGAAGGCCTCGTCCAGGCTGAGGGGCTCCACCAGCGGGGAAAGCTCCCGCAGCAGTCCCATGACCACCTCGCTGACCGCCTGGTACAGCCGGAAGCGGGGGATCAGGTACGCGCCGTTCGGGCAGAGCCGGCGGGCCTGGGCCATCGGCATCGCCGAATGCACCCCGAAGCGCCGGGCCTCGTAGGACGCGGTGGCGACCACCCCGCGCGGTCCGAGCCCGCCGACGATCACGGCCTTCCCGCGCAGGCTCGGCTTCGATGCCTGCTCCACGGAGGCGTAGAAGGCGTCCATGTCCAGATGCAGGATGGTCGGCGCGGCTCTCACAGCCCCGATGCTGCCTCATGCCACTGACATTCGGCCGGGGCCGGGCCCGGCGTCTTCGGACCGCGCCGGGGCGGGCTCAGCCGGCCCGGTTGCGCCGCGCCGCCAGCTCGTCCGTCGGGTTGTGGCCGACCACCGTCTCGCCGGTGTCGACCCGCTCGCCGTGCAGCTGCGACAGCGCGTTCTCCACGTCGCTCCAGACCACGCCCACGGCGATGCCGAAGATGCCCTGCCCGCCCTGGAGCAGGCTCACGACCTGGTCCGGCGAGGTGCACTCGTACACGGTGGCGCCGTCGCTCATCAGCGTCATGCGCTCCAGGTCCGAGAAACCGCGGTCGCGCAGGTGCTGGACGGCCGTCCGGATGTTCTGCAGCGCCACCCCGGTGTCCAGGAAGCGCTTGACGATCTTCAGGACGACGACGTCCCGGAAGCTGTAGAGGCGCTGGGTCCCGGAGCCGTAAGCGGGGCGCACCGTGGGCTCCACCAGCCCGGTGCGCGCCCAGTAGTCGAGCTGGCGGTACGTGATGCCCGCCGCGGCGCACGCGGTCGGTCCCCGGTAGCCCACCTGCTCGGGTGCCGCGTCCGCGCCCACCGGTGCGACCTGCGCGCCGTCCGGCTGACGGCGCGCGGAACCGGCCGCACTGCCGTGGAGCGGGTACGGCCCACCGTCACTCCGCACGGGGATGCCCCCGGTCGTACCGTCGCCCGTGACTCTCACGCCGACCCTCCGTCCTTGACCTGCCCCCTCGAAGGTAGGCAGTCACCAGGGGTGCGTCAACGATCGCCACACTCGGCACGCCGAGTGATAATCACCCTGAGAGTGGTTTCCCGTGTCCTATGCCGGGGAAAGGCTAACCGAATGGGCTGACGCCCCCCGGGGACACGCGGCGCGGACGGCGCGGCCGACGGCTCACTGCGGTCCGGTACCGAAGTCCTCCGGGGAGATCTGGTCGAGGAACTCGCGGAACTTCTCCACCTCGTCCTCCTGCTCGTCCGGAATGGCGATTCCGGCGTCGTCCAGCACGCCGTCGCTCCCGTAGATCGGCGTTCCGGTACGCAGGGCCAGCGCTATGGCGTCGGAAGGCCGCGCGCTCACCTCGACCCCGCTGGCGAAGACAAGCTCCGCGTAGAAGACGCCCTCCCGCAGATCCGTGATCCGGACCTCGGTGAGCTCCTCGCCGATCGCCTCCAGCACGTCCTTGAACAGGTCGTGCGTCAGCGGCCGGGCAGGGGCCATGCCCTGCTGCGCGAAGGCAATGGCGGTCGCCTCCCCTGGTCCGATCCAGATGGGGAGGTACCGGTCGCCTCCCACTTCACGCAGGAGCACGATCGGTTGGTTGGAGGGCATTTCCACCCGGACACCCACAACGTCGAGCTCGTTCACACAGCAACCCTAGGACCTGCCCGGCAGGTTTGGGTAGTCGGGCCCCCTCGGGGATCCCCGAGGTCAGTGCAGACGGACCCCGAGCGCGGTCTGCACCAAGGCCTCGTGGAGCCGTACGGACAGCCCCGCGAGCTCCTTCAGCGTGGCTTCGGCATGCGCCCTGGTCTGCGGGTTGCGGTGCCGCCGAAGCGGTGCCACGACCTGCTCGACCAGACCCGCCTCACGGTCCGCGGCGGCCTTCATGGCCCGCAGGTGCCGCGGCTCCAGCCCGAACCGGCCCAGATCCGCCACCAGCCGGGCCACGGTGACCGTCTCGGCGTCGAATCCACCGCCGGGTGCCTCGCCGATCAGCCCGTACGACTCCCACTCGGCGAGCTGCGCCTCGTCGACCTCGGCCGCGGCGAGCAGCTCGGCGCGCCCCATCCGGGCCGCGGCCGCCCGCTCCCGGCCCACCTCGCCGTAGACGGCGGAAGGGCTCGCGGGATCGACGGAATCCCCGTGCGCCGTGGGCGCGGGGATACGGATCTGCTCGCCGCGGGCGAGCGCGTCCAGCTGCTCGCGGATGACCTTCAACGGCAGGTAGTGGTCCCTCTGGAGCCTCAGGATCCGGGCCAGCCGCTCGACGTCCTCGGTGCTGAACTTGCGGTATCCGGAAGGTGTGCGCCGGGGCTCGACGAGGCCCTCCGCCTCCAGGAAACGGATCTTCGAGATCGTGACTTCGGGGAACTCGTGGCGCAGCAGCGTGAGCACCGTGCCGATGCTCACCAGCCGCCCGGCAGAGCCGGTGCTTCCGGCGGTGCCGCTCTTCGGTGCACCGCCGGCCGGGATACGCAGCATGGGACCTTCCCTCTGGGGGTGACCCCCGGACGGAGTCCGGAGGTGGGGGTCCCCCCAGGCGGAGCCCAGGGGGCGGTCAGACGCCCCGCAGGCTCGCGTAGAAGACCATCCGGTACTTGCCGATCTGCACCTCGTCGCCGTTGTGCAGGGCGACCGAGTCGATCGGCTCACGGTTCACATACGTGCCGTTGAGGCTGCCCACGTCGGCGACGGTGAAGCCGCCGTCCTGGCTCCTGCGGAACTCGACATGCCGCCGGGAGACCGTGACGTCGTCCAGGAAGATGTCGCTCTGCGGGTGCCGGCCCGCCGTGGTCAGCTCACCGTCCAAGAGGAAGCGGCTGCCGGAGTTGGGGCCGCGCCGCACGATGAGCAGAGCGGAACCCGGAGGCAGAGCTTCCACCGCGGCCTGGGCCTCGGGGGACAGCGAGGACGACACGTGCTGTTGTCCCGACACCTCGGCCTCGTAGGCCTCAAGGCCCGAGATCGAGATGGTGGACGTGGTCTCCGAGGCACGCTCCGGCGTCAGACCCGCCCGCAGCGGCGCGCCGCAGTTGGAGCAGAACCGGCTGGCCGCATCGCTGCGGTGTCCGCACCTGCTGCAAACCTGCTCGGCCGACATGGACGGCTCCTCGCGCCGCGGCTGCCCCGCGGAGGCATTGGTGGCATACGGGTCGGGGGCAAACCCTCCACCCGAACTTGAGGTTGATGGTTCACCGAAACCTATGCGTCCGGAACCGGCAGGGTCAACAGACGACGCGCCCGGCGCGCCCGAAACATCCCCCGCGCCGGCGACCTCGTCACGGAAGAGCGGCCGGTCGCCCTGCCCTTCCACCTCTCCCTGCCCCGCGCGGTGCTTGGCCGCACCGCTTTCCTCGCGGTTCTTCTTGCCGAACAACTTCTCAAACAACTTCACGGGCGATTCCCCTTGAACGAAACAGACCCGCCCGTGGGGCAGGACGAACTCCGAATGCACACACCTGCCGACCCGGACATTCTCACAACGTCCGTAACCACCAGACAGTTTCCACCACGCGGCACGACTTCAGTGCGCCGACCCCCCGCAGGCATCAGCCCGCGTGAGCCCGTCCGCGCTCCGTTCCGCGTCACGACGTTGACGACCGAGCGTAGTCAGGCTGCTTCGCAGCCCGCAAGGCATCCACAACGATCTTCGCCGACCGTGTGACGGCGACGTTGGCCTGTTCCTTCTCCAGCGTCTGCACGACACCGCCGGGAATGTTCAGGGCCGGCTCCAGATCCTGCGGCTTGCCGATCACCTTGAACTCATAAGGCTGTGTGATCTTCTTACCGTCGATCCCGATCCCGCCGCCCTCGTCCGAGAAGAACGAGCTCGCCACGATGCGCACCCCGTTGACCTGGATCGCCTCGGCCCCGGCCGCCCGCAGCTCCTGGAGGGTGTCCAGCAGCTGGTCCGACTGCACCTGCCCCTTGGGATCGGTGACCTTCAGCGTGATGCCCGGTCCCTGCGCCGCCGTCGTACCGGCCAGGATCCCGAGTTGGCGTTCCTTCTCGATCGTCTGGCGACGGGCCTCCTCGGCCTGGTTCGAGCTGCTCTCCAGCTCCTTGCGCTGGTCCTCCAGCCGCTGCTTCTCGTCCTCCAGGCGCTTGGTCCGCCCGTCGAGCTCGTCGAGGATCCGTACGAGGTCCTCCTGACGGGCCCCGCGCAGCGCGCTGGAGTCGCTGTTCGAGCGCACCTGGATGGCCAGGCCCAGCCCGAGGACGAACAGGAGCAGCGCGACGATCAGTTGGGCCCGGCTCACGCGCGGCGGCCACACCGCCTCCGCCAGCCGCTGCCGACCGCTCCGCACGGGCCCGGCGGGCTCGGCGGGCTTCGCGGCCTGGCCGGGCTGGGCGGGCTGGCCGGGCTGGGCGGGCTGGGCCCCCTCGCCGGGCGCCGCGGGCTCGGCGGGCCGCGCCGGCTCGTCCTGCGGCGGCAGCTCCGAGCCCATCGGCTCCTCGGGCGGGTTGTCGTTCGTACTCATCGGCCTCACGCCCGGAACACGTGCCGGCGGATGGCCGCGGCGTTGGAGAAGATGCGGATGCCGAGGACCACGACCACACCGGTGGACAGCTGCGAGCCGACGCCCAGCTTGTCGCCGAGGAAGACGATCAGCGCCGCGACGACCACGTTCGACAGGAACGACACCACGAAGACCTTGTCGACGAAGATGCCGTCCAGCATCGCGCGCAGGCCCCCGAACACCGCGTCCAGCGCCGCCACCACGGCGATCGGCAGATAAGGCTCGACGACGGCCGGCACTTCGGGCCGGACCAGAAGTCCGATCACCACTCCGGCCACCAGGCCCAGTACCGCGATCACGATGCACCCTTCTTCGGCTCTTCTGCTGTAGCTGTACGTACGGTCAGGCTCGACGCGGCCGGCAGCCGCAGCTCGTCCGCCGGGGACAAGGTGGCGCGGATCCCGTAGTTCTCCTGCAGGGCGTGCAGGTACTGGCCGTCCGCGGAATCCTGGAACGCGGTCCCGAGCCGCTTCTTGTCCCCCACCGCCAGCACCTCGTACGGCGGCACCAGCGGCCTGTTGTCGACCAGTATCGCGTCACCCGCGGCCCTGATCGCCGACAGCGCCGTCAGCCGCTGCCCGTTGATCGAGACGGCCTCGGCGCCGGACTGCCAGAGCCCGTTGACGATCTTCTGCATGTCCCGGTCCCGCAGCCGGCCGGTGTCCGAGAACCCGGCGCTCTCGCGCGGCTTGCCGCCGCCGCCCGAGGAGGAGCCCTTCGCGTCGTCCACGACCAGCTTGAGACCGGGTCCCTGGACCTCCGTCGCACCGGACAGCAGCGCCACGAGCTGCCCCTGGTCCCCGCCGTGCTGCTTGAGCGCCTCCCGCTGGCGGCTCGCGACGTTCTCCCGCAGCCGCTCGATGTCCCGCTCCAAACCGTCCGCGTGCTCGTCGGCCCGCTGCACCCGGTCGATCAGCTCCTGCCGCTCCTTGGCCAGCACCGGCGCGGCTATCCGCGCCTGGGCGGCACCCAGCGTGACGACCATGGCGGCGAGCACGAGCCCGGCGGCGAGCGCCAGCTTGGCCTTCAGGGTGCGCGGCAGACCCGCCGTGCCGTCCGCCTCGCGCCGGTCCGACGCTTCCGCGTAGCCCTCGTCGAGACTGTGGTCCATCACGTGCGTCAGCAGCGACATGGATGCGTCCGGGCGCGCGGGCGGCGCCGGCGCCGAACTCCGGTTGTGGGGCGGCTGCGACATGCCGCTCATCGTCGCATGTCGGCGCCGCCCACACCGAATGCGCCCGTCCGGCGGACAGGGAGCGACATCCGCCGCACCCGGCCCACCGGACCACGCCGTTTCCGTCGGCTACGGACGCTCAGTGCCCGGCACCGTCCACCACGCCGGCCCACTCGTCGAGCAGCGCCTGCGCGGACGCGTCGTCGGGACCCTCGGCCCACAGGTGCGTGACCGCCTCCGCCGGGTCCGGCAGGACCAGCGCCCACCGCCCGTCGGCCTCGACCACCCGCACACCGTCGGTGGTGTCCACCTGCCGGTCCCCCGCCGCCTCCACGACCCGCCGCATGACGAGCCCCTTCACCGCCCACGGGGTCGGCACGTCCCGCTTGAGTACATGGGCTCGCGGTATCCGCGCATCGATCTGGCTCAGCGTGAGCTGCGTCCGCGCCACCAGCCCGATCAGCTGGACGAACGCCGCCGACCCGTCGAAGACACTGCTGAACTCCGGAACGATGTAACCGCCCCGGCCGTCCCCGCCGAAGATCGTGTTCTCCGCCCGGCCCACGCGCGTCAGGTCGTCGGGCGAGGTCGTCGTCCACTCCACCTGCGTCCCGTGGTACGCCGCCACCTGCTCGGCGATCCGGGTCGTGGTCACCGGCAGCGCCACCTTGCCGCTGCGCTTCTCCGCGGCCACCAGGTCGAGGAGCACCAGCAGCGCCCGGTCGTCCTCGATGATCCGCCCGCGCTCGTCCACCAGCGAGATCCGCTCACCCACCGGGTCGAAGCGCACTCCGAAGGCGGCCCTCGCCGAGGCCACGATCTCTCCGAGCCGCACCAGCCCGGCCCGTCGGGACTCCGCGGTCTCCGTCGGCCGGGACTCGTCGAGCCCCGGGTTGATCGTCAGCGCGTCCACCTCCAGCCGGCCCAGCAGGCTGGGCAGAACCAGCCCGGCGCTGCCGTTGGAGGCGTCCACGACCACCTTGAGCCCGGAGTCGGCGATGCCGGTCGTGTCCACCCGGCGCAGCAGGGAACCCGTATAGGCGTCGAAGACGCTGCCCGGGAACTGGAGGTCGCCGATCTCGCCCGGGAACGCCCTGCGGTACTCCTGCCGCGCGTACACCCGGTCCAGCTTGCGCTGCTGCTGGAGCGAGAGGTCCGCTCCTCGCTCGTCCAGGAACATGATGTCGACCGAGTCCGGCACTCCGGGCGAGGTCCGCACGACGATCCCGCCCGCGGTACCCCGCGCGGTCTGCTGTCGCGCCACCGGCAGCGGTACGTTCTCCAGGTCGCGTACGTTGATCGCGCTGCACTGCAGCGCCGAGATCACCGCCCGCTTGAGCGCTCTCGCGCCGCGGGAGTGGTCACGGGCCGTGGTGACCGTCGCGCCCTTCTTCAGGGTCGTCGCGTACGCGCCGGCGAGCCGGACCACCAGCTCGGGGGTGATCTCCACGTTCAGGATGCCGGTGACCCCGCGGGCGCCGAACAGATGCGCCTGACCTCGCGACTCCCAGATCACCGACGTGTTGACGAAGGCGCCGGCCTCGATCGTCTTGAAGGGGTAGACCCGGACGTTGCCCTGAATGATCGATTCCTCACCGACCAGACACTCGTCACCGATGACCGCCCCGTCCTCGATCCGGGCGGCCCGCATGATGTCGGTGTTCTTGCCGATGACGCAGCCGCGCAGATTGCTGTGGGGCCCGATGTAGACGTTGTCGTGGATGACGGCCCTGTGCAGGAAGGCCCCGCTCTTCACGACGACGTTCGAACCGACGACCGTGTGCTCGCGGATCTCCACGCCGGCCTCGACCTTGGCGTAGTCCCCGATGTACAGCGGCCCGCGCAGCACGGCGTCCGGGCTCACCTCGGCGCCTTCGGCGATCCACACGCCGGGCGAGATCTCGAAGCCGTCCATCTCGACCTGGACCTTGCCTTCGAGTACGTCGGCCTGCGCCTTGACGTAGCTCTCGTGCGTGCCGACGTCCTCCCAGTAGCCCTCGGCCACATAGCCGTAGATCGGCCGGCCTTCTTTCATCAGCTGCGGGAAAACATCTCCGGACCAGTCGACCGGAACGTCCGGGTCCACGTAATTGAAGACCTCGGGCTCCATCACATAGATACCGGTGTTGACGGTGTCCGAGAACACCTGCCCCCATGTCGGCTTTTCGAGGAAGCGCTCGACCTTGCCTTCCTCGTCCACGATGGTGATGCCGAATTCCAGCGGGTTCGGCACCCGGGTCAGGCACACCGTGACGAGTGCGCCCTTCTGCTTGTGGAAGCGGATGAGATCGGTGAGGTCGAAGTCGGTGAGCGCATCGCCGGAAATGACGAGGAAAGCATCGTCCTTCAAGGCCTCCTCGGCGTTCTTCACACTGCCGGCAGTGCCGAGTGGCTTCTCCTCGTTGGCATAGGTGAGCTCCATTCCGAGCTCCTCGCCGTCACCGAAGTAGTTCTTGACGAGTGACGCCAAGAACTGGACGGTAACAACGGTCTCGCTGAGCCCATGCCGCTTGAGCAGCCTGAGCACGTGCTCCATGATCGGCCGGTTGGCCACCGGCAGGAGCGGCTTGGGCATGCTCGAGGTCATGGGGCGAAGGCGAGTGCCTTCGCCACCGGCCATCACGACGGCCTTCATGTCGGAAGAGTCCTCCTTGAGAGACGACGTTCTCGCCGACCTCACCGGCCCGGACGGTGACTCCGCAACTCCTCCGCGTCAGCCCCACGCCGAGCGAGCTCAATCGGCCGCGGCGTCCGCCTTCACTAGCCGGCGGACTTGCACCACGTAAAGGATTCCTGCCCACCAGTAGAGGGTTGTACCCCATCCGGCGAACGCCCATCCGAAAACTGCCCCCATCCAGGCCAACCAACCCGTACCGTCACTGAGCAACAGCAGAGGGAAGGCGTACATCAGGTTGAAGGTTGCGGCCTTGCCGAGGAAGTTGACCTGCGGCGGCGGATAGCCGTGACGGCGCAGGATCCAGACCATGACCAGCAGCATCAGCTCACGGGCCACCAGCGCCCCGGTGAGCCAGAGCGGCAGAATGTCTCGATAGGTCAGACCGAAGAGCGTGGAGAGGATGTACAGCCGGTCTGCGGCCGGATCCAGCAGCCGACCGAGGTTGCTGATCTGATTCCAGCGCCGCGCCAGCTTCCCGTCGAGGTAGTCGCTGACCCCGCTGAGCATGAGCACGGCCAGTGCCCAGCCGTCGTGCTTCTCCAGAATCAGCCAGAGGAACAGGGGCACGCCGGCGAGGCGAGCCATGCTCAGGATGTTCGGAATGGTGAAAATTCGGTCCGTCTGAACCCGAGTCTCCTGGACCTCCACCCGGGGGCCTCCACTGTTGAACGTACGAACGATGCCTCCTGACCCTACAGGAAGCCGCACCGGGCCAGAACGCAGAAAAGCCCCGTACCGGATACCCGGTACGGGGCTTTCTACAATGATTGTTCGGCGGCGTCCTACTCTCCCACAGGGTCCCCCCTGCAGT
>NZ_JBIVXF010000016.1:0-228757 GCF_044769045.1 Streptomyces sp. NPDC090741
ACGCCCGGTTACATTTCGAACCCGGAAGCTAAGCCTTTCAGCGCCGATGGTACTGCAGGGGGGACCCTGTGGGAGAGTAGGACGCCGCCGAACAACCCGCCCTTTTAGCTCAGTCGGTAGAGCGTCTCCATGGTAAGGAGAAGGTCAACGGTTCGATTCCGTTAAAGGGCTCCATCGAAGAAGGCCCCCGCCATATGGCGGGGGCCTTTTTTGTTTTTGGCCGCATCTTCGGGGGCGGGCCGGCGGGCTGGCGGGCCGGCGGGGTGTCGAGAGCTGGACGGGCAGGACGGGCAGGCTGAATCACAACGGTCTAGGGTGGTTGTGAAGGGCACATAAGGTAAGTCCGGCGGCTCCGAGGTGGTCCCACGGGCCGCGGCCTTGGCCCGGGAGGCGTGATGACCGAATCCCCCGACGTGGCGCCGCAGGGTACACAGAGCGACCCTGACGACTACCTCAAGCAGCTCGGAAGCTCGTGGCACTGGGCACTCGGCTTCGCCCTCGCGACCCTGATCCCCGGCATCCTCATTCTCGTCTGGCCCGACGAGACGCTGCACATCCTGGCCGTCATCATCGGTCTGCAGTTCCTGGTGGCAGGCGTCTTCCGCTTCGTCACCGCCTTCTCACACGGAGGCGACGGAGGTGGCAGCAGGCTGGCGGGCGTCCTGATCGCCATGATCGCGTTCCTGGCGGGCGTCCTGGTGCTACGGCATCCGATGCAGACGATCGCCGTGCTGTCCCTGATCGTCGGGGTGTTCTGGTTGCTGACCGGAGTGCTCAGGGCGTACACGGCGATCGCAGACCGCGCGCTCGTGCACCGGGGCATGCTCTTCGGCCTGGGCATGCTCGGCGTCGTGGCCGGAATCGTCGTGCTCTGCTTCCCGGTGGACTCCGCCGTCGCCCTGACACGGCTACTGGGACTCTGGTTCGTCCTGCTGGGTGTCTTCGAATTGGTGATGGCCTTCGCACTGCGCTCTTCCACGCGCCGGGTCATGAAGGCGCCGCCAACGGTGTGAGTCACCGACGGGCTCGGCTGCTTCAGTCGCCCGTTCGTTGCTGGGGGACGCGGAAGGCCAGGATGGCCATGTCGTCCGAGGCCGGATCGGCCGCGAAGCGTTCCACAGCGCGCAGGATGCGGGCGGCGACGGCGCCGGCGGTGAGGCCCGTACAGGTGGTGAGCACCTCGGCGAGGCCGTCGTCGCCCAGCATGCGAGTGCCCTCGCGGCGTTCCGTCACGCCGTCCGTGACGCAGAGCAGCACGTCGCCCGGGTCCAGTGTGAGGGTCTGTTCGTACAGGTCGAGGTCGTCGATCACGCCGAGCAGGGGCTGCGGGTCCGCGGCCGCGGTGACCTGGCCGTCCGGGCGCAGGCGCAGCGGCAGCGGGTGACCGGCGCAGACGACCTTCATCAGGGCGCCACCGTCCGGCTGGGGGTGGAGTTCCCCGTACAGGAGGGTCAGGAAGCGGCTGCGGGCGCCCTCGTCGAGGATGGCCGCATTGAGCCGCTCCAGTACGGCCGGGCCGCCCAGCCCTTCCCGGGCCAGCAGGCGCAGGGCGTGGCGGGCGAGGCCGGTGACGGCGGCCGCCTCGGGGCCCGTACCGCAGACGTCGCCGATGGCGAAGCCGTACGCGCCGTCGCGGATCGGGAAGACGTCGTAGAAGTCGCCGCCCACCTCGTTGCCCTCGCCGGCCGCGCGGTAGATGACCTCGACCTCCATGCCGGGGATCGCGGGGGAGCCGGGCGGGAGCAGGCTGCGCTGCAGGGAGCGGCTGATCGCGGTGCGCTCGGAGTAGAGGCGGGCGTTGTCCAGGGCGAGGGCGGCGCGGCGGGAGAGGTCCTCGGCGAGTTCGAGGATCTCCTGGCGGAAGTGCTCCTCGGACGGCTTGCCGAGGGTCAGCATGCCGATGACGCGGTTGCGGGCCAGGAGGGGGAGGACGACGGTCTCCCCGCCGACCGCCTGGGCCGTCGCCGGCCAGGGCCGGGCGCCGGCCTCGCGGACGGGTTCGGGCGGGCTGACGCGGGAGAGCAGGGCCTTGAGGCCGTCGATGCGCTCCTCGTCCTCGTGCAGGACGTACGAGAGGTACGGGTCCGAGGACTGGTCGGCGATGGTGTAGACGGCGCACCAGGTGGCCAGGGTCGGGACGGTCATCTGGGCCATGAGGGCCAGGGTCTGGTCCCGGTCGAGGGTGCCTGCGAGCAGGTCGGAGGCCTCGACGAGGAAGGACAGGGAGCCGCGGCGCAGCCGTTCCAGCTCGCCGAGGCGGGCGGATTCGACGGCGAGGGCGATGCGGTCGGCGGCGAACTGGAGGCGCAGGGCCTCGGCGTTGGAGTAGCGGCCGGGGTTCTCGGCGGCGACGCCGAGCGAGCCGGTGAGCCGGCCTTCGACCTTGAGCGGCACGGTGATCACCGAGCGCATGCCGGTGGCCTCCAGGAGCGGGACGGCTCCGGGGACGGCGGCGAGGTCGTCGTGGACGGCGGGCATGCGGGCGGAGCCGTACCGGTTGGTGCCGGCCTCGACGGGGACACGGGCGAAGCGCTGGCGGGTGGAGGGGAGCCCGGTCGTGGCGCGGACCTCCAGTTCCGTCTCGTCGTCGGTGGCCAGCAGCAGGAAGGCGGCGTCGGCGTCGAGCATGTCGCGGGCGCGTTCGACGGTGCGCTGGAGGAGGCCGTCGAGGTCGTCGGGGGCGGGGGAGCCGATGAAGACCTCGAAGGGGTCCGCGGGGCGGGGCTCGGAGAGCTGGAGGCTGTCGGCGGGGGCCACCCGTACGGGGGTCTGGAGCAGGGCCCGCTCGTCGTCGTGGACCAGCAGGCAGACGATGGAGGGCTCGCCGTGGGCATCGCGGACCCGCAGGTGGGAGGCGTACACGGGGATGACGCGGCCGTCGGCGCCGCGGATGCCGTAGCTGCCCTCCCAGCGGGACAGACGCAGGGCCTCGGCGATGCCGGTGCCGGTGCCGGGGGTCTGGGGCCAGGCGGCGAGCTCGGCGAGGGGGCGGCCGAGGACCTTCTCGGCTGTGTAGCCGAAGACGTGCTCGGCGTCCTCGTTCCAGGCGGAGATCGAGTCGGAGGCGTCGATCTGGAGGACGGCGACGCGGACCCGGCTGTCGGCGAGGGGCAGCAGGCGGTCCGGGACGACGGGTCCGGCGGATCGGGTACCGACCGGCCGGTCCGGGAGGTCGAGGCGGAACCACACGTGCTTGTGGGTGGCCGTGTACTCGACGCCCCAGCGGGTGGCGAGGGCGGCGCAGAGCATCAGCCCGCGGCCGCTCTCCCGGTCGGGGTCGGCGTACGGGCGCTCACCGGGGTGCTGGAGCGGGAGCTCGCGTTCGGGATACCGGTCGGCGATCTCGACCCGTACTCCGTCCCCGGAGCGCAGGCACAGGACCTCGGCCCTGGTGCCGGCGTGGACCACGGCGTTGGTGACGAGCTCGCTGGTGAGCACCACGGCGTCGTCGACGATGTCCGCGAAGCCCCAGCCCTGCAGGGTGTCGCGGACGAACGCCCGGGCCGCGGCGACCGAGCGCCCGAGGGGGTCGAAGCTGGCAGCCGCCCGAGCCGTGATCACGAATCTCCTTCGACGCGGTTGGACATCGGGTGCCAGGTTACTTACCTTCGCGGTCGGCATGGTGCCGTCGTCCGGGATTCCACCCGCAGAGTGCGGCCGGTGTGCGATGGTGCCGAAGTGTTATGGCCTGGTTCGGCCAGGGTGAAACACTGGGCAGGATCGGATAGCCGGGCGTGCGACTCGCCGGGTGTCGGTGGAACAGCGGTCGACCCTTTCGGGAGGGACACGGTGGAGTCTGGCGCAGCGGTGCGGCGAACGGGAACGCGCCCGAAGGGCGGGAGGTCCCGCCGCAACGGCACGACGGAAGTCGATACCGCGGCCCTGAACCGGCTGCTCACGGCCCTGGTGTCGATGCGGGACGGGAACTTCCGCAAGCGGCTGACGGTGTCCGGCGACGGCGTGATGGCGGAGATCGCCGCCGTCTACAACGAGGTCGCCGACCGCAACCTCCATCTGACGGGAGAGCTCTCCCGGGTGCGGCGGATGGTGGGCCGCGAGGGCAAGCTCAGCGAACGGCTGGAAACAGGCGCCTGCGAGGGCTCCTGGGCGGCCGCGATCGACGCCTCGAACCAGCTGGTGGACGATCTTGCGCGGCCGGTGTCCGAGGTGGGCCGGGTGCTGTCGGCGGTCGCCGAGGGTGATCTGGACCAGCGGATGGACCTGCGGACGCAGAGCCCGGACGGGGTCGGGCATCCGCTGCGCGGTGAGTTCCTGAAGGTCGGGCGTACGGTCAACAACCTGGTCGACCAGCTGTCCGCGTTCACCGACGAGGTGACGCGGGTCGCGCTGGAGGTGGGTACCGAGGGCAAGCTCGGCGGTCAGGCCCAGGTCCGCGGAATGTCGGGTTCTTGGAAGGATCTGACGGACTCCGTCAACACGATGGCGTACCGGCTCACCGCTCAGGTGCGGGATATCGCTCTCGTCACGACGGCGGTGGCTAAGGGCGATCTGTCGCGCAAGGTCACGGTGCACGTGGCCGGCGAGATGCTCCAGCTGAAGAACACCGTGAACACGATGGTGGACCAGCTGTCGTCGTTCTCCTCCGAGGTGACGCGGGTCGCGCGCGAGGTGGGTACGGAGGGTGAGCTCGGCGGCCAGGCGAAGGTGCCCGGGGTCGCGGGCGTGTGGAAGGACCTGACCGACTCCGTCAACACGATGGCGGGCAACCTGACGGCTCAGGTACGCGGGATCGCGCAGGTCACGACGGCCGTGGCCAATGGTGATCTGTCACAGAAGGTACGGGTCAGCGCGCGCGGCGAGGTGGCGCAGCTGGCTGAAACGATCAATCAGATGACGGAGACGCTGCGCACCTTCGCGGACGAGGTCACCCGCGTGGCCAGCGAGGTCGGGGCGAAGGGCCTGCTGGGCGGTCAGGCGCAGGTGCCGGGTGCGGCGGGTACGTGGAAGGACCTCACCGATTCGGTGAACACGGTCTTCCGCAACCTCACCACGCAGGTGCGGGACATCGCGCAGGTGACGACGGCGGTGGCCAACGGCGATCTGTCGCAGAAGGTCACGGTCGACGTGGCCGGCGAGATGCTGGAGCTGAAGAACACTGTCAACACGATGGTGGACCAGCTCCAGTCCTTCGGTGCGGAAGTGACGCGTGTGGCCCGTGAGGTCGGCGTCGAGGGTGAGCTGGGCGGTCAGGCGCAGGTGCCGGGTGCGGCGGGTACGTGGAAGGACCTCACCGATTCGGTGAACACCGCCTTCCGCAACCTCACCGGCCAGGTGCGCAACATCGCCCAGGTGACGACGGCGGTGGCCAACGGCGATCTGTCGCAGAAGGTCACCGTGGACGTCTCGGGCGAGATGCTCCAGCTGAAGAACACCGTGAACACGATGGTGGACCAGCTCTCCAGCTTCGCCGACCAGGTCACGCGGATGGCCCGGGACGTGGGCACGGAGGGCCGCCTGGGCGGCCAGGCGCGGGTGGAGGGGGTCTCGGGCACCTGGAAGGAGCTCACCGACTCCGTCAACTTCATGGCCGGCAACCTGACCTCGCAGGTGCGGCAGATCGCGCAGGTGACCACGGCGGTGGCCCGCGGCGACCTCTCCCAGAAGATCGACGTGGACGCGCGCGGCGAGATCCTGGAGCTGAAGAACACCATCAACACGATGGTCGACCAGCTCTCGGCCTTCGCCGAGCAGGTGACGCGGGTGGCCCGGGACGTGGGCACGGAGGGGCGCCTGGGCGGTCAGGCGCAGGTGCCCGGGGTGGCCGGCGTATGGCGTGACCTGACGGACTCGGTGAACGGCATGGCCGGGAACCTGACCTCGCAGGTCCGCAACATCGCGCAGGTGGCGACGGCGGTGGCCCGCGGCGATCTGTCGCAGAAGATCGACGTGGACGCGCGCGGCGAGATCCTGGAGCTGAAGAACACCCTCAACACGATGGTGGACCAGCTCTCGAACTTCGCGGAGCAGGTGACGCGGGTCGCCCGTGAGGTGGGTACCGAGGGCATCCTGGGCGGCCAGGCCGAGGTGAAGGGGGTCTCGGGCACCTGGAAGGACCTCACGCAGTCCGTCAACTTCATGGCGAACAACCTGACCTCGCAGGTGCGCAACATCGCCGAGGTGACGACGGCGGTCGCGATGGGCGATCTCTCCAAGAAGATCACCGTCGATGCGAAGGGCGAGATCCTCGAACTCGTCACCACCGTCAACACGATGGTGGACCAGCTGTCCTCGTTCGCGGAGCAGGTGACGCGGGTCGCCCGTGAGGTGGGCACCGAGGGCATCCTCGGCGGCCAGGCGCGGGTGCGCGGGGTGACCGGCATCTGGAAGGACCTCAGCGACAACGTCAACCTGATGGCCAACAACCTGACCTCGCAGGTGCGCAACATCTCGCAGGTCTCGGCGGCGGTCGCCAACGGTGATCTGACGAAGACGGTCACGGTCGAGGCGCGCGGCGAGGTCGCGCAGCTCGCCGACACCGTCAACACGATGGTGAAGACACTGTCCTCGTTCGCGGACGAGGTCACGCGCGTGGCCCGCGAGGTGGGTACGGAGGGCCGCCTGGGCGGCCAGGCGCACGTGCCGGGTGTGTCGGGTACGTGGAAGGACCTCACCGATTCGGTGAACTTCATGGCCTCCAACCTCACCGGCCAGGTGCGGCAGATCGCCATGGTCACGACCGCCATCGCCAAGGGCGACATGACCAAGAAGATCGACATCGACGCCCGGGGCGAGATCCTGGAGCTGAAGACGACGATCAACACGATGGTCGACCAGCTGTCCTCGTTCGCCGACCAGGTCACGCGCGTGGCCCGTGAGGTGGGCACCGAGGGCATCCTGGGCGGCCAGGCGCGGGTCCGGGACGTGGACGGCACCTGGCGCGACCTCACGGAGTCCGTGAACGAGATGGCCGGGAACCTGACCCGGCAGGTGCGCGCGATCGCGGCCGTGGCCACCGCGGTGACCCGCGGCGACCTCAACCTGAAGATCGACGTGGACGCGGCGGGCGAGATCCAGGTCCTCCAGGACAACATCAACACGATGATCGCGAACCTGCGCGACACCACCTTGGCCAACAAGGAGCAGGACTGGCTGAAGGGCAACCTCGCCCGGATCTCCGCCCTGATGCAGGGCCGCCGCGAACTGGACGACGTGGCCTCGCTGATCATGAGCGAGCTGACCCCGGTGGTCTCGGCGCAGCACGGGGCGTTCTTCCTGGCGCTGCCCTCGGGCGGGACCACCGAGATCGGGACCGACGGCGGTCCCGAAGGTTCGTACGAGCTGCGGATGCGCGGGAGTTACGCGTACGCGGGCGGGGCGGTGCCCACGTCCTTCCGGCCGGGGGAGGGGCTGATCGGGACCGTCGCAGCGGAGAAGCGGACGATCCTCGTCGAGAACACCCCGCCGGGCTACCTGAAGATCTCCTCGGGGCTCGGGGAGGCGCCGCCGGCCCATGTCATCGTGCTGCCGGTGCTGTTCGAGGGGAAGGTGCTCGGCGTCATCGAGCTGGCGTCCTTCCAGCCCTTCACGCAGATCCAGAAGGACTTCCTGAGCCAGATCGCCGAGATGATCGGTACGAGCGTCAACACGATCAGCGTCAACTCCAAGACGGAGATGCTGCTCAAGCAGTCGCAGGAGATGACCGAGCAGCTGCGCGAGCGCTCCGACGAGCTGGAGAACCGGCAGAAGGCGCTGCAGGCCGCCAACGCCGAGCTGGAGGAGAAGGCGGAGCTGCTGGCCCAGCAGAACCGGGACATCGAGGTGAAGAACACCGAGATCGAGGAGGCCCGGCAGGTCCTGGAGGAGCGCGCCGAGCAGCTCGCGGTCTCGATGCGCTACAAGTCCGAGTTCCTGGCGAACATGTCGCACGAGCTGCGCACGCCGCTCAACTCCCTGCTGATCCTGGCCAAGCTGCTGGCCGACAACGCGGACGAGAACCTGTCGCCGAAGCAGGTGGAGTTCGCGGAGACCATCCACGGGGCGGGCTCGGACCTGCTCCAGCTGATCAACGACATCCTCGACCTGTCGAAGGTCGAGGCGGGGAAGATGGACGTCTCGCCGACCCGGATCGCGCTCGTGCAGCTCGTGGACTACGTGGAGGCCACCTTCCGGCCGCTGACCGCGGAGAAGGGCCTGGACTTCTCGGTACGGGTCTCCCCGGAGCTGCCCGCGACCCTGCACACGGACGAGCAGCGGCTGCTCCAGGTGCTGCGCAACCTGCTGTCGAACGCGGTGAAGTTCACGGACACCGGCGCGGTGGAGCTGGTGATCCGGCCCGCCGGGGCGGACGTGCCGGCGGCGATCCGCGAGCAGCTGTTGGAGGCCGGTTCGCTGCTGGAGGCGGACGCGGACCTGATCGCCTTCTCGGTGACGGACACCGGGATCGGGATCGCGGCGAGCAAGATGCTGGTGATCTTCGAGGCGTTCAAGCAGGCCGACGGGACGACCAGCAGGAAGTACGGCGGCACGGGGCTCGGGCTGTCCATCAGCCGGGAGATCGCCCGGCTGCTGGGCGGGGAGATCCACGCGGCGAGCGAGCCCGGCCGCGGGTCCACGTTCACGCTCTACCTGCCGCTGCACCCGGGCGAGCTGCCGCCGCAGGGGTACGCGCCGCCCACGCCCGGCGGCGGGCGCGGCGAGGTGTACCGCAGGCAGGTCGACGCGGCGCGGCCCGCGCTGCCGGCGACCCCGGCGGCGGCCGCCTCCGCGGCGCAGGCGCAGGCGCAGCCGCAGCACGTACGGCCCGCGCTGCCGGCGGCCGAGCCTGCCGGTCAGGGGCAGGGCGGGGCCGCCCTGTTCCGGCGGCGGCGCAAGGCGCTGAGCGACCTGGAGCCGCGTACGGCGGTGCCGGGGCAGCCGAACGCGGAGGGGGCCGAGGGCGGTTGGGTCAACCCGGAGGAGGAACTTCCTGTGGTGCCCCGGTCGTACGACTTCCACGGCGAGAAGGTGCTCATCGTGGACGACGACGTCCGCAACGTGTTCGCGCTGACCAGCGTGCTGGAACAGCACGGACTGGCGGTGCTGTACGCGGAGAACGGCCGGGAGGGCATCGAAGTCCTGGAGCAGCACGACGATGTGACGGTCGTACTGATGGACATCATGATGCCCGAGATGGACGGGTACGCGACTACCTCGGCGATCCGGCGGATGCCGCAGTTCGCCGGGCTGCCGATCATCGCGCTGACGGCGAAGGCGATGAAGGGGGACCGGGAGAAGGCGATCGACTCCGGTGCTTCCGACTATGTCACCAAGCCGGTCGACCCGGACTATCTGCTGTCGGTGATGGAGCAGTGGATGCGCGGGAAGTGATCGACGGCCGAGCATTCTGATACCAATTGCTGACTGACTGTGGCGAAAACGGTGTGAAAGGGCGGGAGGCGGGGAACCTTCTGCTCCCCCACACCGTTTCTGCTTCGTGCACAGTGACATCTTGGTGACAGGGTGTGGCGATCTCGGGACTGGGGCTACGATGACCGGCACAAGGACGGACGGCGCAAGGATGCCGTCCTCTTCTGGGGCGGGGCCCGGCGTACAGGCCGGTGCCAGGAACCGGGGAGGCCCCGTGCCGGGGCGAGGAGGACAGGGCATGGTGCAGAAGGCCAAGATCCTCCTGGTCGACGACCGGCCGGAGAATCTGCTGGCGCTGGAGGCCATCCTCTCCGCGCTCGATCAGACACTGGTCCGGGCGTCGTCGGGGGAGGAAGCGCTCAAGGCGCTGCTGACGGACGATTTCGCGGTCATCCTGCTGGATGTGCAGATGCCCGGGATGGACGGATTCGAGACCGCCGCGCACATCAAGCGGCGTGAACGGACCCGGGACATCCCGATCATCTTCCTCACCGCGATCAACCACGGTCCGCACCACACGTTCCGCGGCTACGCCGCAGGCGCGGTGGACTACATCTCCAAGCCCTTCGACCCGTGGGTGCTGCGGGCCAAGGTCTCGGTGTTCGTGGAGCTGTACACGAAGAACTGCCAGCTGCGGGAGCAGGCGGCGCTGCTGCGGCTCCAGCTGGAGGGCGGCGGCTCCAACGGCGACGGCAGCAAGGAGACGGCCGGCCTGCTGGCCGAGCTCTCCGCGCGGCTCGCGGCGGTCGAGGAGCAGGCAGAGGCGCTGACCAAGCAGCTCGGCGAGGAAGCGGCCGACGCGGCGGTCGTGGCGACCGCGGCCCATCTGGAGCGCAAGCTCACCGGACTGCGGCGGGCGCTCGACGCCCTGGAGCCCGGGACCGGCGGCGGAACGCCGGTGCTGCCCGCGCAGAACTGAGCCCGTCGAGGGGCCGGCCGCCGGGCCGTTCGGGCAGGTCCCCGATCTGGCGGTGCGTCAAAGCGCTGACGCGGGGCGCGACACGAACGGGTGAAGGGGTGGGCACGCGTGTCCACCGGCGCGCGCACCGGTAACCTCGGCCCCATGGCCTCACGTACGTCCGGCAAGGGTTCCCAGAGCGCAGCGGGCACCGCGAAGGGCCGCACCGGCCGGACGACGGCGCCGGCGAAGAAGGCGGCCCCCGCGCGCGGGTCAGCCGCGAAGAAGACCGCGGCGCCCCGGCGCGCCCCCGCCAAGAAGCCGGCGCCCAAGCCCGCGCCGTCCCCCACCGGGGGTGTGGTGCGGTTGGTGCGCGCCGTGTGGCTGGGCTGTGCGCACGCGGTCGGCGCGGTCTTCCGCGGGGTCGGCCAGGGGGCCAAGAACCTCGACCCCGCCCACCGCAAGGACGGCGTCGCGCTGCTGCTGCTCGCCCTCGCGCTGATCGTCGCCGCCGGAACCTGGTCGAACCTGAGCGGTCCCGTCGGGGACCTGGTCACCATGCTGGTCACCGGCGCCTTCGGGCGACTGGATCTGCTCGTGCCGATCCTGCTGGGCGTCATGGCGGTACGTTTCATCCGCCATCCCGAGCAGCCCGACGCCAACGGCCGGATCGGCGTCGGCCTCTCCGCCCTCGTCATCGGCGTCCTCGGTCTCGTGCACATCGCCTGCGGGGCGCCCGGCCGCGACGAGGGCACCACCGCCATGCAGAACGCGGGCGGGCTGATCGGCTGGGGCGCCTCGAAGCCGCTGATCTTCACCATGGGCGCGCCGCTGGCCGTGCCGATGCTGGTGCTGCTCACGATCTTCGGGCTGCTCGTGGTGACCGCGACCCCGGTCAACGCGATCCCGCAGCGGCTGCGGCGGCTCGGGATCCGGCTGGGGATCATCGCCCCGAACGAGTACGACGAGGGGTACGGGGAGGGCGGCGCCCCCGCCGACCGGCACGACCCCGAGCAGTGGCGGGCCCGGTCGGGGGCCGCCGGCGCGAGTGCTCCCGCGGATTGCGCCGATCCCGCCGACGCCGCCGAGGAGCAGGCGCTCGCCCGGCGGCGGCGCCCGCGCCGGACCCCGGCCCGGCCGGCCGCCGAGCGGGAGATGGACGCCGTCGACGTGGCCGCGGCGGCCGCCGCCGCGCTGGACGGGGTGGTCTACGGCGGAATGCCGCCCTCCCCGCTGGTGGCCGACCTGACGCACGGCATCTCGGTGGAGCGCGGGGGAGCGGAGATCACCGCTCCGGTGCCGCCCGCGCGGGTGGAGCGGCCCAAGGCCGCCGAGCCGGACCCTGACCCGGAGCCGGCCGAGCCGCCGCACGACACCACCGCCGCGGCTTCCGGGACCCTGTCCGTGCCGGACCTCACCAAAGCCCCTCCGCCGACCCAGCCGCTGCCGCCCCGCGCCGAACAGCTCCAGCTGCGAGGGGACATCACGTACGCCCTTCCCTCGCTCGATCTGCTGGAGAAGGGCGGGCCGGGCAAGACCCGCAGCGCCGCCAACGACGTGGTCGTGGCCTCGCTGCGCAACGTGTTCACCGAGTTCAAGGTCGACGCGGACGTCACCGGCTTCACCCGGGGGCCGACGGTCACCCGGTACGAGGTCACGCTGGGCGCGGCGGTCAAGGTCGAGCGGATCACCGCGCTGACCAAGAACATCGCGTACGCGGTGGCCTCGCCGGACGTCCGGATCATCAGCCCGATCCCGGGCAAGTCGGCCGTCGGCATCGAGATCCCGAACACCGACCGCGAGATGGTCAACCTGGGCGACGTACTGCGGCTGGCGGACGCGGCCGAGGACGACCATCCGATGCTGGTGGCGCTCGGCAAGGACGTCGAGGGCGGCTACGTCATGGCCAACCTCGCGAAGATGCCGCACGTGCTCGTCGCCGGCGCCACGGGCTCCGGAAAGTCCTCCTGCATCAACTGCCTCATCACCTCGGTGATGGTGCGGGCCACCCCGGAGGACGTCCGGATGGTGCTCGTGGACCCCAAGCGCGTGGAGCTGACCGCGTACGAGGGCATCCCGCACCTGGTCACGCCGATCATCACCAACCCCAAGCGGGCCGCCGAGGCGCTCCAGTGGGTCGTGCGCGAGATGGACCTGCGCTACGACGACCTGGCCGCCTTCGGCTACCGGCACATCGACGACTTCAACCGGGCGATCCGGGACGGCAAGATCAAACTGCCGCCGGGCAGCGAGCGGGAGCTCAGCCCGTACCCGTACCTGCTCGTGATCGTCGACGAGCTCGCCGACCTGATGATGGTGGCCCCGCGCGACGTCGAGGACTCGATCGTCCGCATCACCCAGCTGGCCCGCGCGGCCGGCATCCACCTGGTGCTCGCCACCCAGCGGCCCTCGGTGGACGTGGTCACCGGCCTGATCAAGGCGAACGTGCCCTCGCGGCTCGCCTTCGCCACCTCCTCGCTCGCCGACAGCCGGGTCATCCTCGACCAGCCGGGCGCCGAGAAGCTGATCGGCAAGGGCGACGGGCTGTTCCTGCCGATGGGCGCGAACAAGCCGGTCCGCCTCCAGGGCGCCTTCGTCACCGAGGACGAGATCGCCGGGATCGTGCAGCACTGCAAGGACCAGATGGCGCCCGTCTTCCGGGACGACGTCACGGTCGGGCAGAAGCAGAAGAAGGAGATCGACGAGGAGATCGGCGACGACCTGGACCTGCTGTGCCAGGCGGCCGAACTGGTGGTCTCCACCCAGTTCGGTTCGACCTCGATGCTCCAGCGCAAGCTCCGGGTGGGCTTCGCCAAGGCCGGCCGGCTCATGGACCTGATGGAGTCGCGGGGGATCGTCGGCCCGAGCGAGGGTTCGAAGGCGCGCGACGTGCTGGTCAAGGCCGACGAGCTGGACGGGGTCCTCGCCGTCATCCGGGGAGAGACCCAACCGTGATTCGAGGGCGGGCAACCGTTTCCCCTGGGCCCGCGTCAAGTTGAGGGAGGTGGCGGCACCGGGCACGGTGCCGGGCCGCCACAGCACGCCGGACTTCCCACACTGTTCGGATTGCCATTCGGATGGCGTAGGAAGTCCACCCTCCGGTTGCTCCACCCTTTCGTCACCCCCCTAGACTGGACATCCAGCAGGTGGCTACACGCTCGAAAGGCGCCCTCGTGTCCATCGGCAACTCCAACTCCCCCGAAGATGAGCGTCCTTCGACCGACGACCGGTCCGAGGACCGCATCATCGAACGCACGGCCGAAGGCCCGTCCATCGGGACGGCCCTGAAGAAGGCCCGGATCGCCGCCGGGCTCACTGTCGACGAGGTCAGTTCCACCACCCGCGTGCGCATCCCGATCGTGCACGCGATCGAAGCTGACGATTTCACGCGGTGCGGCGGCGGCGTCTACGCCCGCGGTCACATCCGTACGCTCGCCCGCGCCGTCCACATCGATCCGGAACCCCTGGTCGACGCGTACGACGCGGCCCACGGCGGCCGGCCGGCACCCACGCCCGCCGCGCCGATGTTCGACGCCGAGCGCATCCGTCCCGAGCGGCAGCGGCCCAACTGGACCGCGGCCATGGTCGCCGCCATCGTCGCCGTGATCGGCTTCGTGGGCTTCACCGCCTTCAGCGGCGGCGACGCGAAGGACAAGCGGCCGGTGGCGGACGCCTCCGCCGCCCCGCAGGCGGCGCCCAAGCAGTCGGCCGGGAAGCCGGCCGCCCAGCCGCAGCCCCCGAGGGCCCCCAAGCCGGAGCCCTCGGACAGCGCGATCGCCGCCGCGCCCAAGGACCTCGTCACGGTGGTCCTGACGGCCAACGACGGCGAGAGCTGGATCTCCGCGAAGGACCACAGCGGCCGGCTGCTGTTCGACGGGACGCTGGCCCCGGGCGAGTCCAAGACCTTCACGGACAAGGAGTCCATCGACCTCGTCCTCGGTGACGCCGGGGTCGTGAAGCTCTTCGTGAACGGCAAGGAGATCAAGGACGACTTCCAGCCGGGTCAGGTGGAACGCCTCACATACACCAAGGACGACCCCCGCCAGGGACCGGCCCAGGCGGGCTGATATAGCGCTGAATCCGTGATTCCGGGTCCCCGGGGTGCTGCGCCGCACCCCGGGGATCTTGGTTTAACGGGACTTGGGGCGGGGGTCGGCGTTTGGACAAAGTAGTCTTGAGTCCATGCCCGAACGCCGTACCGTCGCCCTTGTCACTCTTGGCTGCGCCCGTAACGAGGTGGACTCGGAGGAGCTCGCAGGCCGCTTGGCGGCGGATGGCTGGGAGCTCGTCGAGGACGCCGCCGATGCGGACGTTGCCGTCGTCAACACCTGTGGCTTCGTCGAAGCCGCCAAAAAGGACTCCGTAGACGCCCTCCTGGAAGCCAACGATCTCAAGGATCACGGCAAGACCCAGGCCGTCGTCGCCGTCGGCTGTATGGCCGAGCGCTACGGCAAGGAACTCGCCGAAGCGCTCCCCGAGGCCGACGGCGTGCTCGGTTTCGACGACTACGCCGACATCTCCGACCGCCTCCAGACCATCCTGAACGGCGGCATCCACGCCTCCCACACCCCGCGTGACCGGCGCAAGCTGCTGCCGATCAGCCCCGCGGCCCGCCAGGACGCCGAGGTGGCCCTGCCTGGCCACGCGCAGGAGCCCGCCGAGGCCCCCGCCGACCTGCCGGACGGGGTCGCGCCCGCCTCCGGGCCGCGCGCGCCGCTGCGCCGCCGCCTGGACAAGAGCCCGGTCGCCTCGGTCAAGCTCGCCTCCGGCTGTGACCGGCGCTGCTCCTTCTGCGCCATCCCGTCGTTCCGCGGCTCCTTCATCTCGCGCCGCCCCAGCGATGTGCTGGGCGAGACGCGCTGGCTCGCCGAGCAGGGCGTCAAGGAGATCATGCTGGTCTCCGAGAACAACACCTCGTACGGCAAGGACCTCGGCGACATCCGCCTGCTGGAGACCCTGCTGCCCGAGCTGGCCGGGGTGGACGGCATCGAGCGCGTCCGCGTCAGCTACCTCCAGCCGGCCGAGATGCGGCCCGGCCTGATCGACGTACTGACCTCGACCCCCAAGGTCGTGCCGTACTTCGACCTGTCCTTCCAGCACTCGGCCCCCGACGTGCTGCGCGCCATGCGCCGCTTCGGTGACACCGACCGGTTCCTGGAGCTGCTGGACACCATCCGCACCAAGGCCCCGCAGGCCGGCGTCCGGTCCAACTTCATCGTCGGCTTCCCCGGCGAGAGCGAGTCGGACTTCAAGGAGCTGGAGCGCTTCCTCACCCACGCGCGGCTCGACGCGATCGGCGTCTTCGGCTACTCCGACGAGGACGGCACCGAGGCCGTCACGTACGAGAACAAGCTGGACGAGGAGACGATCGCCGAGCGGCTCGCGCACATGCAGCGGCTCGCCGAGGAGCTCACCTCGCAGCGCGCGGAGGAGCGGATCGGAGAGACCTTGGAGGTACTCATCGAGTCCGTGGAAGCGGTGGGCGGGGCCGATGAGGACGAGGCCGGCGCCTACGGGCGGGCCGCGCACCAGGCGCCCGAGACCGACGGCCAGGTCGTCTTCACGGACAGCACGGGCCTGGTGCCCGGCCGTATCGTGACGGCGAAGGTGGTCGGCACGCTGGGCGTGGACCTGGTGGCCGAGCCCCTGCACCTTGACGAGGAGGCGGCCGGATGACCGGAGTCCCGGCATCTGCGGCGGGCGGGACCGGCCGCCGGCCCGCGCCCGGCGCGAAGCTGGGGGCCGCGGCGGTCAATCAGGCCAGCCTGTGGAACATCGCGAACATCCTGACGATGATCCGGCTCGTCCTGGTGCCGGGATTCGTCCTGCTGCTGCTCGCGGACGGGGGCTATGACCCCGTCTGGCGGGCGTGGGCCTGGGCCGCGTTCGCCGTCGCCATGATCACGGACATCTTCGACGGGCACCTGGCCCGTACGTACAACCTGGTCACGGACTTCGGGAAGATCGCCGACCCCATCGCCGACAAGGCGATCATGGGGTCGGCGTTGATCTGTCTCTCGTGGCTGGGCGACCTGCCCTGGTGGGTGACCGGGGTGATCCTCGGGCGGGAACTCGGGATCACGCTCATGCGTTTCTGGGTCATCCGGTACGGAGTGATTCCCGCCAGCCGGGGCGGCAAGCTCAAGACGCTGGCCCAGGGGACGGCGGTGGGCATGTACGTGCTCGCGCTGACCGGGCCGCTGGCGAGCTTGCGCTTCTGGGTGATGGCGGTCGCCGTCGTGCTGACCGTCGTCACCGGTTTGGATTACATCCGCCAGGCCGTGGTGATGCGGCGCCAGGGTCTGGAAGCGGAGCGGGCCGCAAGGTGACATATGCGGTGGGGGAATCTCCGGCGGTCGGTGGGGCGTCTTCGGGCGCCGCGGAACCGGCGGGAGAGACCGGGTCCACCGCCGCAGTCGCCGCGGAGGTACTGCGCCTCCTTGCGGAGAGTGACCAGACGCTCGCTGTCGCCGAGTCGCTGACCGGCGGGATGGTGGCCGCGGAACTCACGGGCATCGCCGGGGCCTCCCGGTCGTTCCGCGGTTCGGTCACGGCGTACGCCACCGAGCTGAAGCACCGGATCCTGGGGGTGGACGCCGGGCTGCTGTCAGCGGAAGGTGCGGTGAACGCGCAGGTCGCGGCCGAGATGGCGGCCGGCGTACGGCGCGTGTTGGGGGCATCGTGGGGGATCGCGACCACCGGAGTGGCCGGTCCTGACCCGCAGGACGGGCAGCCGGTCGGCACCGTTTTCATCGCCGTGGCGGGTCCGGCGGGCAGGAAAACCGTCCCGCTGAGGTTGAACGGCTCCCGTGCGGAAATCCGTAGGGAGAGTGCACGGACAGTGCTCGAACTGCTCTCCAGCGAACTCCGCGAGAATGCGCGGGGGCAGGATACGGAACAGAACGGGGGGATTTGATGTTTGCAGCCCTGAGTGAACACGACATAGCTCCCCGCACGGCCGCGGCGCGAGGCGGTACGGTGGGGCGTGAAGGATGCGGCTACACGGTCAGAGGAGGGAGCCACCGATGATTCTGCTCCGTCGCCTGCTGGGTGACGTGCTGCGTCGGCAGCGCCAGCGCCAGGGCCGTACTCTGCGCGAAGTCTCCTCGTCCGCCCGAGTTTCTCTCGGCTATCTTTCCGAGGTGGAGCGGGGGCAGAAGGAGGCATCATCCGAGCTGCTCTCCGCGATCTGCGACGCGTTGGACGTACGGATGTCCGAGCTGATGCGCGAGGTCAGCGACGAGCTGTCGCTGGCTGAGCTGGCGCGGTCGGCTAGCGAACCGGTCACGGTACCGGTCCGCCCGATGCTCAATTCGGTCTCCGTGGCTTCGGTCACGGGCGGGCCGGAGCGGGTGACCATCAAGGCGCCTGCGGAAGCGGTGAATGTCGTAGCCGCGTGAGTTCGATGCGCGAGCTGTGAAGAAATGAGCGTGGCCGGAGCCCCGGCCGGTGCCTGACGCACCGGCCGGGGCTCCGGGCCGTTCTGGGTGCGCTGCCCGGGGGTGTACGGGAGGATGGGAGTCCGGACGAGTCCGGATCGCGGCCCTGATCCCGGGAGGCAGCCGTGCGGCGGTTACTACGGATACCTCCGGTACTGGGCATACCCCCGGTGGTGGCCCTCGCGGTGGTGATGGGCGCGCTGTGGTGGTGGGCGGTGCTGCGGCTGGCGCTGGCGCCGGGCGAGTCGGGTCCGGTGGAGGGCGCGGTGGCCGTGGGTGGCTGGGGGCTGGGGCTGCTGCCCGTGCACTGCACGCCGGGGCCCGTACGCAGGGCCCGGCGGGCGGAGGCCGAGGCGGCGGAGGCCGAGGCGGCGCGAGCCGACGGGCCGGTGGCCCAGCCGGTTGACGGGGTCCCGGCCGACCGGGCGGCTACCAGGGCATCGACACTCCGCCGTTCGGGCGGAGGATCTGGCCCGTCATGAAGGACGAGGCTTCCGAGGCGAGGTAGAGCACGGCCTGGGCGATGTCCTCGGGCTCGCCGACGCGGCGCAGGGGGGACATCCGTACCATCGCGGCCTCGGTCTGCTCCTGGACCTCGGGGCTGTGCCGGCCGGTCATGGGCGTGCGGATCCAGCCCGGGGCGACGGCGTTGACGCGGATGCCGTGGGGGCCGGCTTCGGTGGCGAGCGTCTTGGTGAGCTGGACGACGGCGGCCTTGGCGGCGCTGTAGCAGAGCAGGCCGGGCTGGGCGGCGTCCACGGCGCCGGAGGCCATCGTGACGATCGAGCCGGGACGCCCGGCCGCGATCATGGCGCGGGCGGCCTCCTGGCAGGTGCGCAGCACCCCTTTGAAGTTGATGTCCAGGACCCGGTCGAGGTCCTCGTCGGAGGTCTCCAGGACGCTGCTGGTGTGCATGATCCCGGCGATGGCGGCGGTGATGTCGAGCGGTCCGGCGGCTGCGACGGCGGCGCGCAGGGCGGCCCGGTCGGTGACGTCGAGGGCGTGGACGGTGGCGGACCCGCCGGCCTTGGCGACGAGGCCGGCCGTCTCGGCGAGGCCCTGCTCGTCGCGGTCCGCGCAGTGCACGGCGGCGCCCGCCTCGGCGAGGAGGACGGCGGTGGCGCGGCCTATGCCGCTCGCGGCGCCGGTGATCAGGGCGGTCCGGCCGGTGAGGTCGTACGGGGCTCTGGGTGTGGGCATGCCGGGACGGTACGACCGGATCTGACGGAGCGTCAACTAGGTGGACGGGCTCGGGCCGGATTGGCAGCGGGGGCACCAGTACGTCGGGCGGTCGTCCTGCGGGGCCTCGCGTACGGGGGTGCCGCAGCGCAGGCAGGGGCGGCGGGCGCGGCCGTACACGAAGAGCTCCTGTCCGCGGCGGCGGCTGCCGGTGGTGTTGCGGATCGCGCGGTCGCCGGTGTTGGCGCGCAGCAGGCGGTGGGCGGCGCCTGCGAGGCGGACGGCGGTGGTCCCGGGGTCGGGGAGGCCGCCGACCGGGGTCCAGGGGGTGGCCTGGGCGAGGAAGCAGAGCTCGGACTTGTAGATGTTGCCGATGCCGGCCAGGTTGCGCTGGTCGAGCAGGGCCTCGCCGAGCGGGCGCCCGGGGGTGGCGAGGAGGTTGGCGGCGGCCTTCTCCGCGTCCCAGTCGGGGCCGAGGAGGTCGGGGCCCAGGTGGCCGACGGCCCGGTCCTCCTCGGAGGTGCGGAGCAGCTCGACGACGGGGAGTCGGTAGCCGACGGCCGTGTGCGCGGCGGTGCCGAGGACGGCGCGGATCTCGTACGCGGGGCCGCCGTGCCAGTTCTCCTGCGCGGCGAAGACCCGCCAGGTTCCCTCCATGCCGAGGTGGGTGTGGAGGGTGAGGCCGCCCTCGAAGCGGGCGAGGAGGTGTTTGCCGCGCGGGGTGACGTCCAGAGTGGTGCGGCCGGTGAGGTCGGCGGTGGCGAAGCGGGGGACGCGCAGGTCGCTGCGGGTCAGCTCGTGGCCGGCCAGGGCGGCGTGCAGCCGGGCCGCGGCGCGCCAGACGCTGTCTCCTTCGGGCATGGCGCCATTGTCGCCCGCGGGCGCGGCGGAACGCAGAAGCCCCTGCGCCGGGTGGGCCGCAGGGGCTTGTGCGTTCAGGAGCGGTGCGGGCCCGGTGGGCCGGCTCCTACTTCCAGAAGAGGCCCTTGCCGTTGCTCAGCGAGTTGTACGGGTCGCCCCAGTACTCGGCGCCGGCGACCTTGGTCTGGGCCGAGGGTGCCAGGGCGATCGCGCAGCTGGTCTGCGTCTGGCCGTTGGTGAAGCCCTTCGGCAGCGACTCGTCCTTGCACTTCTCGAACTTGCCGATGACGGAGACGCCCTGGGCTTCTGTGCCGTCCGGGAGCGTGCCCTTCATGTGGCCCACGGAGGCGAACGAGAGGTCGACGGTGCCGACGTTCTTGACCGAGTAGCGGATGTAGTAGGGGATCATCCCCTTGACCTTGTCGCCCAGCTTGAGGGCGTCCAGGTCGGCCGGCTGACCCTGCTCGACGGCGGTGACGGTGAGGGCGATGGTGCCGCCCTTGGTGTTGCCGTAGCTGAACGGCACCGTCGCCGTTTCGCCGATCTTGAACGTCTGGCCGGGCTTCGCCGCGCCCGCCGCGCCCGCGGGAGCGTCGCCGCCGCCGGTGGAGGGGCTGGCCGGGGTGCTGGGCTGCGCGGAGTCGTATCCGCCCGAGCTCGGCTGGGCGGCCGGCGTGCTCGGCTGCGCGGGTGCGACCTCTTCGTTGCCGCTCTTGCAGCCGGTGAGGGTCAGGGTTCCGGCAACCGCCAGACCGATGACGCCCGTTGTCGCTCGCCGCATGGTGTTGGTGCTCATTTTTCTGGTCCCCCATGAATGTGTTCTTTGACGTGGCGTCGTCACGCTTGATGCCTGCGGTGATCTTGATAGTCCAGAAAGGGCCGGGGGTGCCAGTTGAGAGGGGGTTCGTGACGTGCTCAAGACATAAGTGGAACATAAGCGCGATGGTCGAGACCGGAATGCCGGATTCGGCTACCGGGTCCAGTCGCCGGCTTCGGCTGCCGGATTCACGAGCGCAGGCGCAGGCCCCGCGGGGTGGCATGGAAGCCGGCGGCCTCCAGGGCCGGGCCCAGCGGGGAGGTCAACGCCGGGGCGGCGTTGATGCGTTCCACCGTGAGCGCCGGGAGCGTGCCGATCCGGGAGGCCGCCGCCAGGGCCGCGGTCGCCGCCGCGAGCCGGGGGTCTTCCGCGGGGGGCCAGGCCAGCAGCGTCTTGCCGCCCCGCTCCAGGTACAGGACGAGCTCGCCGTCGACCAGGACCACCAGCGAGCCCGCCTTGCGGCCCGGCTTGTGCGTGGCCCCGGCCGGGGGCTCCGGCCAGGGCAGGGCCGCCCCGTACGCGTTCGCCGGGTCGGCGGCCGCCAGGACCACCGCCGCCAGCGGGGGCGGGTTGCGCTCGGCCGAACGCAGCCGGTCCACCGCTCCGTCCATCGCGAACTGGGCCGCGCCCAGGCCCTCCACCACATAGCCGCGGCGGGCCTGCCCGCTGTCCTCGAAGGCCGACAGGACCCGGTACACCGCGCTGAATCCGCCCTCCACGCCCTCGGCGGCCACCGCGCCCCGCGTGACCACCCCGTGCCGGTCCAGCAGGGTCCGGGCCAGCGCGTGCGCCCGGTGGGTGGGGTCGGGGGCCCGGGTGGGCAGCAGCGACCAGCGGCCGGAGACCGTGGGCGGGCCCGGGCGGGACACCTGCGCGCTGAGCGTCCCGTACCGGCCGCGCGGGACGGTGCGCCGGGCCCGGTGGGCGGTGGCGCCCGCCGTACGGCCCGAGCCGAGCAGGGAGCGCAGCGGGGAGAGCGTGTCGTTGGTGAGCCGGCCCGACCAGGTCAGGTCCCAGACGGCCTCGGACAGTTCGAGGTCGGTGGCCTCGGACCACTTCGCGCGCACGGATTCCGCGAGCTGGCGGAAGAACAGCCCGTACCCGCCGGACAGGGCGTCGAGGATCGACTGGTGAAGGGGCGTCAGCTCCAGCGGGTGCGGCGCAGGCAGCAGCAGCGGGGCCGCGTCCGCCAGGTAGAGCGAGACCCAGCCGTCCTTGCCCGGCAGGGCCCCCGCACCCGCCCAGACCACCTCCCCGGTGCTGGTGAGCTCGTCCAACAGGGTCGGGGAGTACCCCGAGACCCGGGAGGGGAGGATCAGCCGCTCCAGCGCCGAGGCGGGCACCGGGGCGCCCTGGAGCTGCTCGATCGCCCGGGCCAGGCCGTCGATGCCGCGCAGGGCCCCGCCCAGGTGCTGCCACTGCGGCAGGAAGGTGGCCAGGGAGGTCGGCGGGACCGGCTCCAGCTCCTGGCGCAGCGCCGCCAGCGAGCGGCGCCGCAGCCTGCGCAGCACGGTTGCGTCGCACCACTCCTGGCCGATGCCGGCCGGGTGGAACTCGCCCTGCACCACCCGGCCGGCCGCCGCGAGCCGGTGCAGGGCGCCCTCGGTCACGGCCGCGCCCAGGCCGAAGCGGGCGGCGACGGTGACCGTGGTGAACGGCCCGTGGGTGCGGGCGTACCGGGCCAGGAGGTCGCCGAGCGGGTCCTTGACCGGCTCGGTGAACGCCTCCGGGACCCCGACCGGGAGCGCCGTGCCCAGCGCGTCGCGCAGCCGGCCCGCGTCCTCGATCGCCGCCCAGTGGTCCGCGCCGCCGATCCGGACCGCGATCGCCCGGCGGGCCCGGGCCAGGGCCTTCGGCCAGGCCGGGTCGGCGCCGCGCTCGGCCAGTTCGGCCGTGGTCAGCGGGCCGAGCAGCCGCAGCAGGTCGGCGACGGACTCGGCGTCCTTGGCCCGCCGGTCCTCCGTCAGCCACTGGAGCTCCCGCTCCAGCTCCTCCAGTACCTCCGCGTCGAGCAGTTCGCGCAGCTCGGCCTGGCCCAGCAGCTCCGCCAGCAGGCGGGAGTCCAGCGAGAGCGCGGCCGCCCTCCGCTCGGCGAGCGGCGAGTCCCCCTCGTACAGGAACTGGGCGACGTACCCGAAGAGCAGCGACCGGGCGAAGGGGGACGGCTCGGCGGTGGTGACCTCGACCAGGCGGACCCGGCGCGCCTCGATGTCCCCCATCAGCTCCGTCAGGCCCGGCACGTCGAAGACGTCCTGGAGGCACTCCCGTACGGCCTCCAGCACGATCGGGAACGAACCGAACTCCGAGGCCACCTGGAGCAGCTGGGAGGCCCGCTGGCGCTGCTGCCACAGCGGGGTCCGCTTGCCCGGACTGCGGCGCGGCAGCAGCAGGGCGCGCGCCGCGCACTCGCGGAACCGGGAGGCGAACAGGGCGGAGCCGCCGACCTGGTCGGTGACGATCTGGTTGATCTCGCCGTGGTCGAAGGCGACGTCCGCGGCGCCCAGCGGGGCCTGTTCGTCGTCGAACTCGAAGGCGTGGGTGGCCGCGGGATCGTGGTCGAGGAGGTCCATGGAGAGCAGGTCCGCGTCGGGCAGCCGGAGCACGATCCCGTCGTCCGCGTGCATGACCTGCGCGTCCATGCCGTACTTCTCGGCGAGGCGGGCGCCGAGGGCGAGTGCCCAGGGGGCGTGCACCTGGGCGCCGAAGGGGGAGTGGACGACGACCCGCCAGTCGCCGAGCTCGTCGCGGAACCGCTCGACCACGATGGTCCGGTCGTCCGGAACGTGGCCGCACGCCTCGCGCTGCTCCGCGAGGTACGCGAGGACGTTCTCCGCGGCCCAGGCGTCGAGGCCGGCCGCCACCAGGCGCAGCCGGGCGTCCTCCTCGGCCAGCCCGCCCAGCTCGCGCAGGAACGCGCCGACCGCGCGGCCCAGTTCGAGGGGGCGGCCCAGCTGGTCGCCCTTCCAGAACGGCAGCCGGCCCGGGACCCCGGGGGCGGGGGAGACCAGGACCCGGTCGCGGGTGATGTCCTCGATCCGCCAGGAGGTGGTGCCCAGCGTGAACACGTCCCCCACGCGGGACTCGTAGACCATCTCCTCGTCCAGCTCGCCGACCCGGCCGCCGCCCTTCTTGGGGTCGACGCCCGCGAGGAACACCCCGAAGAGGCCGCGGTCGGGGATGGTGCCGCCGGAGGTGACCGCGAGCCGCTGCGCGCCGGGCCGGCCCGTGATCGTCCCCGCCACCCGGTCCCAGACGACCCGTGGTCTGAGCTCCGCGAACGCGTCGGACGGATACCGGCCCGCCAGCATGTCCAGCACCGCGGTGAACGCCGACTCCGGCAGCGCCGCGAACGGCGCCGCCCGCCGCACCAGCGCCAGCAGGTCGTCCAGCTGCCAGGTGTCCATCGCGGTCATCGCGACCAGCTGCTGCGCGAGCACGTCCAGCGGGTTCGACGGGATGCGCAGCGACTCGATCGACCCGGTGCGCATCCGCTCGGTGACCACGGCCGCCTGGACCAGGTCCCCGCGGTACTTGGGGAACACCACCCCGGTGGAGACCGCGCCCACCTGGTGCCCGGCCCGGCCCACGCGCTGGAGCCCGGAGGCCACCGAGGGCGGGGACTCCACCTGCACCACCAGGTCCACCGCGCCCATGTCGATGCCCAGTTCCAGACTGGAGGTGGCGACCACCGCGGGCAGCCGGCCCGCCTTCAGGTCCTCCTCCACCAGCGCCCGCTGCTCCTTGGATACCGAGCCGTGGTGCGCCCGCGCCAGCAGCGGCGGGGCGCCCTGGGCGGCCCCCGACTGGGCCATGATCTCCGCCGGGGGCGAGCCGTCGGGCAGCTTCTCGCCCATGGCGCGCTCGTACGCGATCTCGTTCAGCCGGTTGCACAGCCGCTCGGCGAGGCGGCGGGAGTTGGCGAACACGATCGTGGAGCGGTGGGCCTGGACCAGATCCGCGATGCGCTCCTCCACATGCGGCCAGATCGAGGGCTTGTCCCCGCCTTCCCGTCCCTCGGTGGCCGGCGAGCCTCCCAACTCGCCCATGTCCTGCACCGGGACGACCACCGACAGGTCGAACTCCTTCGCCGAGGGCGGCTGGACGATCTCGGCCTTGCCGCGCGGTGCGAGGTACCGGGCCACCTCGTCCACCGGCCGGACCGTCGCCGACAGCCCGATCCGGCGGGCCGGGCGGGGCAGCAGCTCGTCCAGCCGCTCCAGGGACAGGGCCAGGTGCGCGCCGCGCTTGGTCCCCGCGACCGCGTGCACCTCGTCCAGGATCACCGTCTCGATCCCGGCCAGTGCGTCGCGCGTCGCCGAAGTCAGCATCAGGAACAGCGACTCGGGCGTGGTGATCAGGATGTCCGGCGGCCGGGTGGCCAGGGCCCGCCGCTCCGCCGGCGGGGTGTCCCCGGAGCGGATCCCGACCCGGATCTCGGGCTCGGGCAGGCCCAGGCGGACCGACTCCTGGCGGATCCCGGTCAGCGGACTGCGCAGGTTCCGCTCCACGTCGACGGCGAGGGCCTTCAGCGGGGACACGTACAGCACCCGGCAGCGCTTCTTCGGCTCGGCCGGCGGCGGGCTGGAGGCCAGCTGGTCGAGGGCGGCGAGGAAGGCGGCCAGGGTCTTGCCGGAGCCGGTGGGCGCCACGACGAGCACGTCGGAGCCCTCCCGGATGGCCCGCCAGGCGCCCTCCTGCGCGGAGGTGGGCTGGACGAAGGCCCCCGTGAACCAGGAGCGGGTCGCGGGGGAGAACGCATCGAGCGCGGAGCCGGCCATGCCCCCATCCTGCACCCGGGTACTGACAACGGCCCGGACCTGGGCGAACACCGGGACCGGGCGGGCCGCCGAATCGGACGGGGCGCAGAATGGGGGAATGGCTGACGTGGCTGACGGGGCGGTCGAGCGGGAGTGGGCCCGGCACTGGCAGTACGCGGAACTGCCCGGCCTGGACCTCCTGCGCGCCCACTACGTACGCCACACCTTCCCGCGCCACACCCACGACGGGTACGTCATCGCGGCCGTCACCGGCGGCATCGAGGAGGTCGGCCTGCCGAGCGGCATCGTGCGGGCCGGGCCGGGCAGCGTGGTCCTGATCAACCCCGAGGTGCCGCACACCGCGCGCGCCGGGGTACCGGAGGGCTGGGCGTACGCCACGCTCTACCCCTCCCGGGAGCTGATCGCCGAGGTGGCCGCGGAGATCGCCGGCCTGCGCGGGACCCCCGGATTCACCGCCGACTCGGTCGCCGATCCGCAGACCTCGTACGTGATCACCGAGGTGCACCGGGCCGCCGAGGAAGGGAACGCTCTGGCCGCCGACACGCTGCTGCGCGGTGCGGTCGCGCGGATGCTGACCCGGCACGCCGGGCCGCTGCCCGCCCGTACGGTCCGCAGCGCCGGCGCTGCGGGCGCCGCGGCGGCCCGGGCGGTGCTCCAGGAGCGGATGGCGGAGCCGCCGTCGCTGGAACGGCTCGCCGCGGAACTGGGGACCAGCCCGTTCGCCCTGCTGCGGGCCTTCCGGGAGCGGTACGGGATGCCGCCGCACACCTGGCTGACGGACGCCCGGGTCCGGCGGGTCCGGGCGCTGCTGGACGCGGGCACGCCGCCCGCGGAGGCGGCCGTCGCCGTCGGCTTCACCGACCAGCCCCACCTGAACCGCCACTTCACCCGCATCGTGGGCGTCACTCCGGGCGCCTACCGCCGCGGGCGGTCGGGCGGTCAGCCCCCGGCCGGGGGCTGAGCCCGCCCCCTGCGTGCAAGAACGTACAAGACCCGGTCGGGCCGGGCTGCGTACGGTCGGGGGGTGCGAGAACGACAGATGGTGAGGAACGGGACCCCCGGCGAGGTCGCGGAGCGGCCGCGCGCAGCCGTCGTACGGGACGCGCTCGGGGTCGGGGTGGCCGTCGGGCTGTCCGGGTTCGCGTTCGGGGTGACCGCCGCCGGGGCCGGGATCAGCGTGCTCCAGGCCTGCGTGCTGAGCCTGCTGGTGTTCACCGGGGCCTCGCAGTTCGCGCTGGTCGGAGCGCTGGCCGCGGGCGGGAACCCGTTCACCGCGGCCGCCGGGGCCTTCTTCCTCGGAACGCGGAACGCCTTCTACGGGCTGCGGCTGTCGCAGCTGCTCGCCGTGCCCGGGGCCGTGCGGCCGCTCGCCGCCCACTGGGTGATCGACGAGACCACCGCCGTGGCGCTGGCCCAGCCCGACCGCAGGTCGGCTCGGCTCGGCTTCACCGTGACCGGGCTGAGCCTGTACGTCCTGTGGAACCTCACCACCCTGCTCGGCGCCCTCGGCGCCGAGGCCCTCGGGGACACCGCCGCGTGGGGGCTGGACGCCGCCGGACCGGCCGTCTTCCTGGCCCTGCTCGCGCCGATGCTGAAGACCGCCACCGAGCGGGCCGTCGCCGCGCTCGCCCTCGTCCTCGGGCTGGGCCTGCTGCCCGTACTGCCCGCCGGGCTGCCGGTGCTGGTGGCCGCCCTCGCCGCCCCCGCGATCCTCTGGCTGAAGGGACGCCGCTCGTGAACGTCTGGATCGCCATCGCGCTCACCGTCGTCGGCTGCTACGCCGTCAAGCTCGCCGGGCTGCTCGTGCCCGCCGGGGTACTGGAGCGGCCGACGGTGCGCCGGCTCGCCGCGCTGCTGCCGGTCGCGCTGCTCGCGGCGCTCACCGCCCAGCAGACCTTCAGCACCGGGCACGAGCTCGTGCTCGACGCCCGCGCCGCCGGCTTGGCCGCCGCCGGGATCGCACTGCTGCTGCGGGCGCCGTTCCTGCTCGTGGTCGCCGCCGCGGTGGTCGTCACGGCCGGAGTCCGGGCCCTGGGCGGTTAGACCGGGCCCGATGGATCGCCGGTCAGGGGGCGGCCGTACGCGCGCAGGGTCAGCAGGGCCTCCAGGGTGGCGATCGGGCGCCGCTCCAGCGAGCTGCCCGGCGCCCACGCGAGGCGCCGCACCGGCCAGCCCCCGTCCTGCTGCTGTCCGGCGGCCAGGAAGTCCAGCGAGCGCCTCAGCTCCTCGTCGGTGAACCAGCCGCGCGCCAGCGACTCCGGCCGCCGGGCGACGTCGTGCGGGAACAGCTGCTCGCCCGGCGCGCAGCCGGGGTACGGCGGGTACTCCCGGCGCCGGCGCGGGTCGAGTACGACCAGCCGCTGCTCGCGTACGAGGCGCCCCAGCCGGTCCGCGGCCGCCACCGCCCGCGCCCGGTCGGGGGCGCCGTCGAGGAAGGCCACCGCGCTCTGGACCTCGTACGGGCCCGTACGGCGCAGGTTCTCGACCCGCTCCCAGCAGAAGTCCGTGGCCCGGAACAGCCACGCGTGCCAGATCCGATTGCGGTGCAGTACGCCGACCACCGGGCCCGTGGTCAGCAGCTCGCCCGGCGGATCGTCGTACACCGGGTGGTACGGGGCCCCGGGATAGCCGCGCGGCGCCGGGAGGACCACCGGAAGCGCGCCGTCCGCGGTGGAGACCCGGGTCAGGTGGCGGCAGAGCCGCTCGATCCGCTGCCCGGCGCAGCGGCCCAGGCTGTCCAGGACCCGCAGCGCGTGCGCGGTGTGCAGCGGATGGCTGAGCGGGCCGCGCAGATCCGGATCGAGGGCGTGGCCGTAGCCGCCGTCGGCGTTGAGGTACGAGCCGAGGGCGGTGTCCACCGCGTCGGCGTCCCCGCCGAGGAAGTGGAAGGCGAACCGCCGCTGCTCCAGGACCCGGGCCGTGAGCCAGAAGAACTGCTCGGCGCGGGCCAGCGGGGTCGGTGGGGTCAGCGAGGAAGCGTCGTCTCCAGGCATGCGTGACACCGTAGGGCGCGTTGCCGCGCGGGCGGGAGGCGAACGACGCCGGTGCACTCTCCCGGGGCGGGATACTGGGGGCATGCGGTTGACGATTTTCTGGGAGCGGATGGCCGAGCACTTCGGCGTGGGCTACGCGGACTCCTTCGCGCGGGACCACGTCATGACGGAGCTCGGCGGACGCACCGTCCACCAGGCGCTGGACGCGGGCTGGGAGGCCAAGGACGTGTGGCGCGCGGTGTGTTCGGCGATGGACGTGCCCGCCTCGCTGCGCTGACGCCGACGGCCGTTTCCGCGTACGCGGGACGGGTGGGACAGACTGGTCGGCGTGGCAGCCACCGATGAGACGACCGTGACGACGACCGAGACGACGACCGACACCGCCGAGGCGGCCGCTCCGGCCGATCCGGCCGAACCCGCCGGGTCCGCGGCGCCTCCCGGCGGCGCCGACGCGGCGGCGGCGGGGCCCGGGGCCCGGATGCCGCGCTGGCTGCCGCGCGCCGTCGTCCTGGTACTCGCCCTCATCGCCTGCTTCCAGCTCGGCAGCTGGGCCTTCCACCAGCTGACCGGGCTGCTCGTCAACATCCTGATCGCGTTCTTCCTCGCGCTCGCGGTCGAACCCGCCGTGTCCCGGATGGCGGCCCGCGGCATGCGCCGCGGGCTCGCCACCTTCCTGGTGTTCCTGGGCGTGTTCTTCGCCGGCGCGGGCTTCGTCGTGCTGCTCGGATCGATGCTCGCCGAGCAGATCGTCGACATGGTGGGGGGCTTCCCGGGCTACCTCGACTCGGTGATCGGCACGGTCAACACCACCTTCCACACGAAGCTGTCCCGGCTCGCGATCCAGGACAGCCTGCTGCACTCCGACTGGCTCCAGAAGTACGTCCAGAACAGCGCGACCGGTGTGCTCGACGTGTCTGCCACCGTGCTCGGCGGCCTCTTCCGGCTGCTGACGGTCGGGCTGTTCTCCTTCTACTTCGCCGCCGACGGGCCGCGGCTGCGGCGCGCGCTGTGCTCCGTACTGCCCCCTGCGAAGCAGTCGGAGGTGCTGCGCGCCTGGGAGATCGCCGTCGCCAAGACGGGCGGCTACCTCTACTCGCGCGGGCTGATGGCCCTGGTCTCCGGCATCGCCCACTACGTCGTCTTCGCGGTGCTCGACGTGCCGTACGCGCCCGCGCTCGCGGTGTGGGTGGGGCTGGTCTCCCAGTTCATCCCCACCATCGGCACCTACCTGGCGGGCGCGCTGCCGATGCTGATCGCCTTCCCGGGCTCGCCCTGGTACGCGCTGTACGTGCTCGGATTCGTGGTGGTCTACCAGCAGTTCGAGAACTACGTGCTGCAGCCGAAGCTGACCTCGAAGACGGTCGACATCCACCCGGCGGTGGCCTTCGGGTCCGTCATCGCGGGCACGGCCCTGCTGGGCGCGGTCGGGGCGCTCATCGCGATCCCGGCCGTCGCCACGCTGCAGGCGTTCCTCGGTGCGTACGTGAAGAGGTACGAGCTGACCGAGCGGGCGGCCGGGGACTCGGCTACCGCGTCTCCCCGGACTGTTCCCCGGCCGCGGCGACGAAGGCTGCCAGGGCCTCGGTGACGGTCGCCTCGACGACGGCCTTGTCCACGCCGAGGCCGCTGAGCACGCCGTCGCCGTTCTCGAGTTCGAGGAGGGCGAGCAGGATGTGCTCGGTGCCGACGTAGTTGTGGCCCAGGCGCAGCGCCTCGCGGAAGGTGAGCTCCAGGGCCTTCTTGCAGCCGGTGTCGAAGGGGATGAGGTCCGGGATGTCGGCCGCGGGCTCGGGCAGGGTGGCGGTCGCGGCGGCGCGTACGGCGTCGGCGGAGACGTTCTGAGCGCGCAGGGCGAGCGCGGCGAGGCTCTCGGGATCGGCCAGCAGGCCGAGGACCAGGTGCTCGGTGCGGATCTCTTTGCCGCCGGCCGCGCGGGCCTCGCTCTGGGCGGACACCACGACCTTGCGGGCCCGCGGGGTGAACCGGGCGAAGCCCTGGCCGGGGTCGAGGTCGTTGGCGTCGCCCTTGTCGGACTTGGGGACGAAGCGCTTCTGGGCGGCCTGGCGGGTGACGCCCATGCTGCGGCCGATGTCGGTCCAGGAGGCGCCGGAGCGGCGGGCCTGGTCGACGAAGTGGCCGATGAGGTGGTCGGCGACGTCACCGAGGTGCTCGGCGGCGACGACGGCGCCGCTGAGCTGCTCCAGGGAGTCGGTGTGGACCTTCTTGATGGCCTCGATCAGGTCGTCGAGGCGTACCGGATTGGTCATGCGAACGGGTTCCACGGAAGGGTTCGTCATAGGGGCAACCCTAGGTTGACAGTCCGGCGGGTGTCAACCCTGGGTTGTCAGTGGGGTGTCCGGCGAGCCCGCTTGACAGGGAAATCGAACATCCATTCTGATGAGTTATCCACAGCCGAACCGGGCGTGGAAGCGCATTGTCAGTGGCAGGCGTTAGCGTCAATGGCGTGAAGCGATCGACTCAAGCAAACCGGGTGGAACCCATGGCAGGCACCGACCGCGAGAAGGCTCTCGACGCCGCGCTCGCACAGATTGAACGGCAATTCGGCAAGGGTGCGGTCATGCGCCTCGGCGACAAGCCGAACGACCCCATCGAGGTCATCCCCACCGGGTCGACCGCGCTGGACATCGCCCTCGGCGTCGGCGGGCTGCCCCGCGGCCGTGTGATCGAGGTGTACGGCCCCGAGTCCTCCGGTAAGACGACCCTGACCCTGCACGCCGTTGCCAACGCACAGAAGGCCGGCGGCACCGTCGCCTTCGTGGACGCCGAGCACGCGCTCGACCCCGAGTACGCGAAGGCCCTCGGCGTCGACACCGACAACCTCATCCTGTCGCAGCCGGACACCGGCGAGCAGGCGCTGGAGATCGTGGACATGCTGGTCCGCTCCGGTGCCCTCGACCTGATCGTCATCGACTCCGTCGCCGCGCTCGTGCCGCGCGCGGAGATCGAGGGCGAGATGGGTGACTCGCACGTGGGTCTCCAGGCCCGACTGATGAGCCAGGCGCTCCGGAAGATCACCGGTGCGCTCAACCAGTCCAAGACCACCGCGATCTTCATCAACCAGCTCCGCGAGAAGATCGGTGTGATGTTCGGCTCGCCGGAGACCACCACCGGTGGCCGCGCGCTGAAGTTCTACGCCTCCGTGCGCCTCGACATCCGCCGCATCGAGACCCTCAAGGACGGCACCGACGCGGTCGGCAACCGTACGCGCGTCAAGGTCGTCAAGAACAAGGTCGCGCCGCCGTTCAAGCAGGCCGAGTTCGACATCCTCTACGGCCACGGCATCAGCCGCGAGGGCGGTCTGATCGACATGGGCGTGGAGCACGGCTTCGTGCGCAAGGCCGGCGCCTGGTACACGTACGAGGGCGACCAGCTCGGCCAGGGCAAGGAGAACGCCCGCAACTTCCTGAAGGACAACCCCGACCTCGCCAACGAGATCGAGCGGAAGATCAAGGAGAAGCTGGGCGTGGGCGTGCGCAAGGACGCCGCCGCGGAGGCTGCAGCCGGTGCGCCTGCCGCCGAGGCCGCGGCCGTGCCCGCCCCCGCGTCGAAGGCCAAGACGACGGCCAAGGCCGCCGTCGCCAAGAGCTGACCCGTGCGGGAGCAGGAAAGGGGCGGTGGGAGCGGCGGCCGGGAGGCCCGTCGCGAGGGTGACCGCGAAGGTCGTCGCGAAGGCGGCCGGGAAAGTCGTCAGGAACTGCCGCCCCAGAGTCCCGAGGAGCAGGCGCGGGCGATCTGCCTGCGCCTGCTCACCGGGATGCCGCGCACCCGGCGGCAGCTCGCGGACGCCCTGGACAAGCGGGGCATCCCCGAGGAGGTGTCGCAGGAGGTCCTCTCCCGGTTCGAGGAGGTCGGCCTGATCGACGACGCCGCGTTCGCCGGGGCCTGGGTCGAGTCCCGGCACCGCGGCCGGGGCCTCGCCCGCCGGGCGCTCGCGCAGGAGCTGCGCACCAAGGGGGTGCACGCCACCCTCGTCCAGGAGGCCCTGGAACAGCTGGACTCCGACCAGGAGGAGCAGACCGCCCGGGAGCTCGTGGAGCGCAAGCTCCGCGCCACCCGGGGCCTGGAGCGGGACAAACGGATCCGGCGCCTCGCCGGGATGCTCGCCCGCAAGGGGTACCCGGAAGGCATGGCCCTGCGGGTGGTCCGGCGCGCCCTGGAACAAGAGGGCGCCGAGAGCGCGGACGCGGACGACGACGGCCTCGGGTACTCGGGGTTCTGAGGTTCCGGCCTCAGCGCCGCAGGGCCGGGGCAGGGCCCTGGTGTCTCGGCCCGGGGGGTAGGGATAGCCCCCGGGCCGAGACGCCAGGGTGCTTCACTGCCAACCACCGGGCCCGGCGGCAGAGTTGCCCGCATGATGCTGCGTTACGCCCTCCAGACCGTCAGGGACCGCAAGGCCGGCTTCCTCGGCGCCTTCGTCGCACTGCTGTGTGCGGCCGCCCTCATCACCGCCTGCGGCACGCTCCTGGAAACCGGACTCCGCGGAAAGATCGCCACCGAGCGCTACGCGGCCACCCCGGTCGTCGTCTCCGCCGACCAGAACGTGCACGAGACCACGGTCAAGGCGAAGAAGGGCGATCCGCAGAAGGCCAAGACGAAGCACAAGGCCAAGCCCGTCGCCGAACGGGCCTGGCTCCCCGCCGCCACCGTGGACACGGTCCGGTCCGTGCCGGGCGTCGAGCGGGCCGTGCCGGAGCTCGGCTTCCAGGCCGTCCCGCTGGTCAAGGCCCCCGGCGGCGCGAAACCCTCGTACGGGCACGCCTGGACCTCCGCCGTGCTCACCCCCTTCACGCTCGCCGAGGGCCGCGCCCCCCAGGGCGGCGACGAGGTCGTCATCGACCGCGAACTGGCCGCCCGCGCAGGGCTGAAGCCCGGCGCCCCGCTCACCGTGCAGGCCACCGGCGAGCCGAAGACGTACACCGTGAGCGGCATCGCGCAGACCTCCCGCGGCGACCTCGCCCGGCAGAACGCGCTGTTCTTCGGCGACGCCGAGGCGCAGCGGCTGGCCGCCCGCGACGGACAGGTCACCGCCATCGGGGTACTCCCGGCGCCCGGGACCGACCCCGGCGAGCTGGCCGGGCGGCTCCGGCAGGCACTCGCAGGGACCGCCGAGGGCAGGGGCGCGCAGGTTGCCGTGGGCGACGCACGCGGACCCGTGGAGTTCCTCGACGCAGCCGGCGCACGCATCAAGCTGGTCTCCATGGGAGGGGCCATGGGCGGCACCTCGCTGCTCGTCGCGATCCTCGTGGTCGTCGGCACCTTCGCCCTCTCCGTCCAGCAGCGTTACCGCGAGCTGGCCCTGCTGCGGGCCATCGCCGCCACGCCCGGGCAGCTGCGCCGCATGATCGGCCGCGAGGCCCTGGTCGTGGGCCTGGCCGCCGGTGTCGCGGGGGCGTTCACCGGACTCCCGCTCGCCGCCTGGCTGCACGGCCGGTTCGTCGCGAGCGGGGTCGTCCCCGCCAACCTGGAGCGCACCGCCGGGATCTTCCCGATGTTCGCCGCCGTCGGCGCGAGCCTGCTCGGAGCCTGGGCCGCGGCCCGGATCACCGGGCGGCGGATCGCCCGGATCCGCCCGGCCGAGGCGCTCGCCGAAGCCGCTGTGGAGCGGGGGCGGCCCGCGTGGACCCGGATCGCGATCGGGGTGCTGCTGCTGGCCGGCGGCGTGGTGCTGGTCGCCGTACTCAGTGCGCTGCGTACCGAGCCGGCATCGACCCCGGTGACCTTCCTCGCGGTCGTCGTGTTCGCCGCGGCGGTCTCGCTGCTCGGCCCGCTGCTGGTCCGGGGCGCGACCGCGCTGCTCGCCGGGCCGCTGCGGCTGGCCGGCCCGGGCGGGCACCTGGCCACCGCGAACCTGCGCGGCAACGCCACCCGGATGGCCTCCGCCGTCACCCCGCTCGCGCTGCTGATCGGCATGACCTGCACCGTCCTGTTCATCACGCCGACACTGGGCAACGCCGCCCGGGCGCAGGCCCGTGACGGGGTCCGGGCCGGCTGGGTGCTGGCCGCGCAGGGTCCGGGTGTCACCGGTGGGGCCGCGGAGTGGATCCGCCGGACCCCCGGGGTCACGGCGGCCACCGAGATCGTGCACACGTCCGTACGGGTGGGGCTGACGAAGTACGCCGCGCAGGGGGTCACCCCGGCCGGGCTGACCCGGACCTGGGACCCGGGTGTGACGAGCGGGAGCCTGGACGGCTTCGGCGAGAAGAGCGCGGCGGTGAGCGAACTGGCCGCCGATCAGCTGGGGCTGAAGCCCGGGAGCCCGCTACAGCTGGCGCTGGGCGACGGGACCCCGGTCACCCTGACCGTCTCGGCCGTGTACGCGCGGGGGCTGGGCTTCGGTGACCTGACGCTGCCGCACGATCTCGTCGCGGCGCACGTGGACAACCCGCTGGCGAGCAGCGTGCTGGTGGCGGCGCAGCCGGGGACCGGGCGGGAGCAGCTGGCCGCGGCGGTCGGCGGGTTCCCGGGGGTCGGGGTGCTGTCGGCGCGGGACGCGGACGCGGTGCGGGCGCAGCGGCAGCAGGCGGGCGCCGAGATCAACCTGCTGGCGATGGGGCTGGTGCTGGCCTTCACCGCGATCGCGGTGGTCAACACGCTGGCGATGTCCACGTCGGAGCGGCTGCGGGAGTTCGCGATGCTGAGGCTGGCGGGGGCGAAGCGGCGCCAGGTGCTGCGGATGCTGCGGGCGGAGGCCCTGGCGGTGGTGCTGATCGGGGCGGTGCTGGGGTCGGGGATCGCGCTGGCCGTGCTGACCGCGTTCAGCGTGGGGATGACGGGATCTGCGGCGCCGGCGGTGCTGCCGTTGGTGTACGTGGGGGTGGTGGGTGTGGCGGGGCTGCTGGCGCTGGCCGCGACCGCCCTGCCGGGCAGGGTTGCGCTTCGGGTGCCGCCGGTTGAGGTGGCCACGTCGCGGTAGCGGCCCGCCGCCGTCCGTGGCCCGGGGCCCCGCCGCCGAAGCGGTGGGGCCCCGGGCCGACCGGGCGGTCCTCAAGCGCCGGGCGGGCTCACGGGGAGGCCGGCGGACTTCCAGGCCTGGAAGCCGCCCGTCAGGTCCGTTGCGCGGTGGAGGCCCAGGGCGTGGAGGGAGGCTGCTGCCAGGGTGGAGGCGTAGCCCTCGTTGCAGATCACCACCACCTGGAGGTCGTGCGAGGTGGCTTCGGGGGCGCGGTGGGAGCCCTGGGGGTCCAGGCGCCACTCCAGTTCGTTGCGCTCGACCACCAGCGCACCCGGGATCAGGCCGTCCCGCTCGCGCAGCGCCTGATAGCGGATGTCCACCAGCAGCGCGTCGCCCGCGCGGAACGCCGCGTACGCCTGCGCCGGCTCGATCCGCGCGTACGTCGACCGGACCCGTTCCAGCAGGTCGTCGATGCCGATCGGGGCGCTCACTGCCAGTCCGCCGGGCGCTCGACCTGCTCCAGCGTGAGCACCTGCCCGGTGCGGCTGAAGCGGCGGATCAGGGGCAGCGGCGGGTAGTACGCGTGCACCGATACCGCGTGCTCCGCCTCCGACTCGTTGAGCACCTCGTGGACGTGGTGCTCCCCGAAGGCCCGGCCCGTCCCCGCGCCCAGGCTGCGGCTGCGGTCCAGGTCCGCAGCGAGTTCCAGGCTCCGCCAGCCCTCCGAGGGGAGCCGGACCGCCAGGGAGTGCTCCCTCAGCCGGCCCCGGGCGGTGGCGAACGCGCCCTGCGACTCGGCGTGGTCGTGCCAGCCGGTGCCGGTGCCCGGCGGCCAGCCGATCACCCAGGCCTCGCTGCCGCCCGGCCCGTCGAGGCGGATCCAGGTCCGGCCCTCGGGATCGAGGGGGAGGGAGTCGATGACCGCCGGGTCGGCGGCGGTGCGCAGGGCGAAGTCGAGGAGTTCCGCCGCCGTCACCGTACGAGCGGCGGCGCGTACGGGGGCGTGCGGAGGTGCGAGGGGCGCAGTGGATGCACTGGGGGCAAGGGGCGCAGACATGGGGGCGTGACCGTCCTGGGGGTTCGCGAAAGTGCGCGCGGAGCGCGCGGGGGAAGGCGAATCAGCAGGAAGGGCGACACACGCAGCCCGCGTAGCGGAGCAGGTCCATATGGACCCTCCGCCACAGGCGTACGTCATTGCCGGTCATGGTCGCGAGTGAAGCACGCGGACCGGAGACCGGTCAATCGATCACGGCCGGATGTGTCGGTGTCGTAGGCGTCGTCGAGGAAGGGTCGAGCGGGGCGCGAGCGCCTTCGGGCGCCCCCCACCGGACCGTGTCCGCCGCCTCGTACAGCTCCGCGGGCCGCACGCCCGCGAACGTCGCCGCCAGGTGCCCGTCCGGCCTGACCAGCAGGACGGTGTGGGCCGGCGCCCCCGGGTAACCGTCCGCGACCAGCAGTTCGGTACGGACGGGCAGGGCGCTCACCGCCGCGGCGAGCCTCGGCATCAGCCCGGCGCCCAGCCAGTGCCGCCGGTCCCACACCCCGGTGCCGGGGGCGACCAGGACCACGAGCAGCCGGCCCCGCCCCAGCAGGTCGCGCAGCGGCACCGTCGACCCGTCGGGCGCGGTCACCGGGACGTTCGCCACGGGACCGCCCGGATCGGTGTCGGTCGGCACCTCGCGTACGGCCACGGGAGGGGCGTACGAGGGCTCCGCGCCGAGCGGGCCCCGCCCCAGGTGGCCGTCGGTGAGCAGGAGTTCGCCGGTGCGGGCGGAGCCCGGCAGCAGGGTCCGCAACCCGCCCCCGCCGCGGAGCACCGGCATCGACTGGTCGGCGGCGCGCAGCCGGGCCGCGACCGCGGTGCGCCGTTCTTCCTCGTAGCTGTCGAGCAGGGCCTCGGAGGCGCCCTGGTGCCAGGCGAGAGCGAGCTTCCACGCCAGGTTCTCGGCGTCCCGGAGCCCCTCCCCGACCCCCTGAGTGCCGAGCGCGCCCAGCAGGTGGGCGGCGTCCCCGGCGAGGAAGGCCCGCCCGTCGCGCCAGCGCCGGGCCAGCCGGTGGTGCAGCGTGTGGACCCCGGTGTCGAGGAGGTCGTACGGGGGAGTGCTGCCCCCGCACCACCCCGCGAGGCTGTCCCGTACGAGGGTCACCAGCGCATCCGGGGTGACGAGCTCCCCGCGGGCCGGGAGCAGCCAGTCCAGCCGCCACACCCCGTCGGGCAGCGGCCGGGCGGTGGTCTCGTGCGGCGGATCGCGGTGCAGCAGGGCCTCGCCGGGCCAGGGGAGTTCGGTGCGCAGCGCGGCCACGGCGTGCCGCTCGACGGCGGTGCGGCCCGGGAAGCGGATGCCGAGCAGCTTGCGCACGGTGGAGCGGGCCCCGTCGCAGCCGACCAGGTAACTCCCGCGCCACCACGTGGTCTCGGCGCCCCGGGTGTGCGCGGTGACCCCGCGGTCGTCCTGTTCCAGGGAGTCCAGTTTGCTGTCGGTGACCAGCTGGACCAGCGGATGCGTACCCGCGGCGTCGCGCAGCCCGCGCGCGAGGGCGTGCTGCGGCACGTGCAGCGGGGCCGGGGCCGGTCCGTCCTCGAAGGTGGTCCGCCGGGTGTCACGCCCGCGCCGCATCGTGCGCCAGGCGGTGTAGTACGCGCCCTCGTCGCGCAGCGGGCTACAGCCCAACCGCTGCGCCATGGCGGCGGTGTCGGCGTGCAGGACGACCGTACGGGCAGGTCGGGGCAGGTCCTTGCCGGGTCCCTCGTCGAGCACGACGCTGGGCACGCCCGAGCCGGCCAGGGCCAGCGCCAGGGACAGTCCGACGGGCCCCGCGCCGACGACGATCACCGGGTCCATGATGCGGCTCCCGATGTCCGGTATGTGATCACAGAACGTATGCAACCCACTGGAGGTGCCTGCGTCAAGTGACACCGGTCCCGCCAACGCCGTGTGGTGCGGCGGATGAGTTCCGCCGCACCACAGGTGTCACGCCAGTGTACTGACCGGGCGTCAGGACTCCGCTGTCGGGGAGCCGTGTCCGCCGGGTGTCGGACCGGGGGTCAGGGAGCCTCGCCCACGCCGGTGGCTCCGCCCGCGTCGACCTCGGCCACGTCCCCGGCGACGACCGCGCCGGTGCCCTTCTTCGACTTCCGCAGCCGGCCTTCGAGCCAGGAGGCGAAGGTGGTGAGCCCGAAGTTCACCACGATGTAGATCAGTGCGATCACGACGAGGGTCGGGATGGTGTTGCTGTAGTTCGCCGAGATCTGCCGGTTCATGGACAGCAGCTCGGCCAGGCCCAGCACCGCACCACCGATCGCGGTGTCCTTGAGGATCACCACGAGCTGGCTGACCAGCGCGGGCAGCATGGCGGTGACGGCCTGCGGGATCAGGACGTACGCCATGATCTGGCCCTTGCGCATGCCGATCGCCTTGGCCGCGTCGGTCTGGCCGCGGGGCAGCGACCGGATGCCGGCGACGACGATCTCGGCGATGACCGCGGAGTTGTACAGGACCAGGCCGGTGACCACCGCGTACAGCGGCCGCAGCTCGGAGCTGACGGCGCTGTAGCGCACGTACAGCGCGGAGCCGAACAGCATCAGCATCAGCACCGGGATCGCACGGAAGAACTCGACCCAGGCGCCCACGGGGATGCGTATCCACCGGTGGTCGGAGAGCCGGCCGATACCGAGGAGCGCGCCCAGCGGAAGCGCGATGACCATGGCGATGAGCCCGGCCTTCAGCGTCTCGCCGAGTCCCGGCAGCAGGAAGGTCGTCCAGACCTGGTCGTCGGTGACGAACGGGCTCCACTTGTCGGCGTCGAGCTGGCCCTTGTCGGCCATGGCGCCGAGCACCCACCACAGGACCAGTCCGACCACCACGACGAAGACGGCCGTGTAGATCCAGTTGCGCGCCCTGGCCTTGGGGCCGGGGGTGTCGTACAGCACGGAGCTCATCGCTTCACCGCCACTCGCTTGGCCACCCAGCCCAGGAGCAGGCCGGTGGGCAGGGTCAGCACGACGAAGCCGAGGGCGAAGATCCCGAAGACCGCGAAGAGTGCGTCCGCCTCGTTCTCGATCATTTCCTTCATCAGCAGGGCCGCTTCGGCCACGCCGATGGCCGCCGCCACCGTGGTGTTCTTGGTGAGGGCGATCAGCACGTTGGTGAGCGGCGCGATGACCGCCCGGAAGGCCTGGGGGAGCACGATCATGGTGAGCACCTGGAAGAAGCTCAGGCCCAGCGCGCGGGCTGCTTCGGCCTGGCCCACGGGCACCGTGTTGATGCCCGAGCGGATCGCCTCACAGACGAAGGTGCCGGTGTAGGCGATGAAGCCGAGGACCGCGAGCCGGAACCCGATCTCCTTGAACGTGCCGCCGCCGAGCGTGACGCCGAGAGTCTGGTTCAGACCCAGCGAGCAGCCGATGATCAGGACGGTCAGCGGAATGTTGCGCACGATGTCGACGTACGCCGTGCCGAAGGCCCGCATCAGCGGGACCGGGCTGACCCGCATCCCGGCCAGGACGGTGCCCCAGACCAGTGATCCGGCCGCCGAGTAGAGGGTGAGCTGAACCGTCACCCAGAAGGCTCCGAGCACGTCGTACTGCCCGGATTCAAGAAAGTCGAACACGTTGCCCTGCGCTCTCCCCAGGATGGCCGGTGAGAGGGGCCGCCGCCCGTAGCAGGCGGGCGGCGACACCCCTCACCGGGGAATCAGCTGCCTTCGGTGATCTGCGGGGCCGGCTCGGCCTTGTAGTTCGCGGGACCGAAGTTCTTCTGAACGGCCGCCTCCCAGGCACCGTCCGCGACCATCTTCTTGAGCGCGGCGTTGACCTTGGTCTGGAGCTCGGTGTCGCCCTTCTTCAGGCCGATGCCGTACGGCTCGTCGCTCAGCTTCAGGCCGGTGAGCTTGAACTTGCCCTTGTTCTTCTCCTGCGCGGCGTAACCGGCCAGGATCGAGTCGTCCGTGGTCAGCGCGTCGACGGCCTTGTTCTCCAGACCGGTCAGGCACTCGGAGTAGCCCGGGTACTGCTGGAGGTCGGCCTTGGGGGCCAGCTTGTCATGAACGTTCTGAGCCGAGGTGGAGCCGGTGACCGAGCACAGCTTCTTGCTGTTGAGGTCCTCGGCCTTGGTGATCGAGGTGTCGTCGGCGCGGACCAGCAGGTCCTGGTGGGCCTTGAAGTACGGGCCGGCGAAGTCGACCTTCGCCTTGCGCTTGTCGTTGATCGTGTAGGTCGCGACGACCAGCTTCACGTCACCGTTGGCGATCAGGTTCTCGCGCTCGGCGCTGACGGCCTGCTTGAACTCGATCTGGTTGGGCTGGTAGCCGAGCTCCTTGGCGACGTAGGTCGCCACGTCGACGTCGAAGCCCGTGAACTTGCCGTCCGGGGTCTTGAGGCCCAGACCCGGCTGGTCGAACTTGATGCCGATGACGATCTTGTCCTTGGCGCCACCGGACGCGCCGCCGTCACCGCTCGCCTTGTCGCTGCTGCCGCCGCAGGCGGTCGCGGTCAGAGCGAGGACTGCGGCCACGGCCGCGGCCGCACCGGCCTTGAAAACCTTCATGGTGAACTTCCCTCGGATGAGACGTTGTTGGACGACGAGCGACACGCGTGCTCTGAGCCGCCAGAGGATCACTACCAGACAAGACCGTCAGTGGTGCAGGATCTTCGAAAGGAAGTCCTTCGCGCGGTCACTGCGCGGGTTGCTGAAGAACTGCTCGGGCGCGGCCTCTTCGACGATCTTCCCGTCGGCCATGAAGACAACCCGATTGGCGGCAGACCGGGCGAAGCCCATCTCGTGAGTGACGACCACCATCGTCATGCCCTCCCGGGCGAGCTGCTGCATGACCTCCAGCACCTCGTTGATCATTTCCGGGTCGAGCGCCGAGGTCGGCTCGTCGAACAGCATCACCTTCGGGTCCATCGCCAGCGCACGGGCGATCGCCACGCGCTGCTGCTGGCCGCCGGACAGCTGCGCCGGGTACTTGTCGGCCTGCGAGCCGACGCCCACCCGGTCCAGCAGGGACTTGGCCTTCTCGAGCGCGGCTGCCGAGTCCGTCTTGCGGACCTTGAGCTGACCCAGCATCACGTTCTGCAGCACCGTCTTGTGCGCGAACAGGTTGAAGGACTGGAACACCATGCCCACATCGGCACGCAGCCGGGCCAGTTCCCGTCCCTCCGACGGCAGTTCCTTGCCGTCGACCGTGATGGTGCCCGAGTCGATCGTCTCCAGGCGGTTGATGGTCCGGCACAGCGTGGACTTGCCCGATCCCGAGGGCCCGATCACGACGACGACCTCACCGCGGGCAATGCTCAGATCGATGTCCTGAAGCACGTGCAGCGCGCCGAAGTGCTTGTTGACGTTGCTCAGTACGACCAGGTCGTCCGCGTCCGGGGCCGCATCCTGCACGTCCTTGGTCACTGATACTCCGCTCATCGGCTTCTTGCTCCGTCCTCCTCGGTTGGGAGGACAGTAGTGACGTCTTGCGCACACCGTCATTACATCTGAGGGAGAATTGAGCATAACGAAACGGCCTCGCTCCGATACGCTCCGTGCGCACCGCGGCTGCCGGGCTCGTTCGCCCGTACCGGGTGCATAACGGAAGACGCGCCGGAGCGGAACCCCCTTGACGTGGGCCTCTTCATCGGCGTGGATGCAGGGTGGCCCTGACCGCGGGCCCTGATCAGGAAAACAGGAAAAGGGGGACGCCATGAGACTGCTGCTCGTCGAGGACGACGACCACGTCGCCGCCGCCCTGTCCGCGATCCTCGCCCGGCACGGGTTCCAGGTGACCCACGCCCGCAGCGGCGAGGAGGCCCTCCAGGCCCTGCTGCCCGCAGGAGCTCCCCCCTTCGGCGTCGTGCTCCTGGACCTCGGCCTGCCCGATCAGGACGGGTACGAGGTGTGCGGCAAGATCCGCAAGCGCACCTCGACGCCCGTCATCATGGTGACCGCGCGCGGCGACGTACGCTCCCGCATCCACGGCCTCAACATGGGCGCCGACGACTACGTCGTCAAGCCGTACGACACGGGTGAACTCCTCGCACGCATCCACGCCGTCGCCCGGCGCACCGGAGCCTCCGAGGAGGCCGCCGCCACCGGGACGGGCGCCCCCGGCGTGGTCCGGCTCGGCCCGGTCAGCATCGAACTGCCCACCCGCCGGGTCAGCGTGGACGGCGCCGACGTACCCCTCACCCGCAAGGAGTTCGACCTGCTGGCCCTGCTGGCGCAGCGCCCCGGCGTCGTGTTCCGGCGCGAGCAGATCATCAGCGAGGTGTGGCGAACCAGCTGGGAGGGGACCGGGCGGACCCTGGAGGTCCACGTCGCCTCGCTGCGCTCCAAGCTGCGCATGCCCGCGCTCATCGAGACCGTCCGCGGGGTGGGCTACCGGCTCGTCACCCCGCCCGCGCCCTAGCGGGGGCCCGCCGTGCGCGCCCGCCTGCTCCCCCTGCTCGTCGTCCTGATGGCGGGCGTGCTGCTCGCCCTCGGCTTCCCGCTCGCCGTGAGCCTGGCCGCGGGACAGCAGCAGCGCGTGGTCGTCGACCGGATCGACGACAGCGCCCGCTTCGCCGCCCTCGCCCAGTTCGTCATCGACGCCGAGGGCTCCGGGTCCACCGGCTCCACCGAGCGCCTGGAGACCCTCCAGCTGGAACTGGCCCGCTACCAGCAGCTGTACGGCATCCGCGTCGGCATCTTCCTGCGCGACGACAACGCCATGGCCCGCGCGCCCGGCTGGTGGGAGCTCCCGGAATCGGGCGAGGGCCGCCGCGCCTTCCAGGAGGCGCTCGCCGGGCGCCGCAGCCACGACCCCGCCCAGGTGTGGCCCTGGCAGTCCCACGGCAAGCTGCTCGTCGCCTCCCCGGTCGTCCTCGACGGCGACGTCGTCGCGGTCGTCGTCACCGAGTCGCCCACCGACCTGATGCGGGCCCGCATCCTGGACGGCTGGCTGATCATCATCGCCGGGCTCGCCGCCGCGATGCTCGTGGCCTTCGGCGCCGCCCTCGTGCTCACCCGCTGGGTGCTCAAGCCCGTCCGGACCCTCGACGCGGCCGCCCACGGCATCGCCACGGGACGGATGAACTCCCGGGTCGCGGCGGCCGGCGGGCCCCCGGAACTCCAACGCCTCGCACATTCGTTCAACGAGATGGCCGACAACGTGGAAGAGGTCCTGGAGCAGCAGCGGGCGTTCGTCGCCGACGCCTCCCACCAGCTGCGCAACCCGCTCGCGGCGCTGCTCCTGCGGATCGAGCTGCTCGCCCTCGAACTGCCCGAGGGCAACGAGGAGATCGCCTCCGTGCGGACCGAGGGCAAGCGCCTGACCCAGGTCCTGGACGACCTGCTGGACCTGGCGCTGGCCGAGCACACCTCCGCCGAGCTCACCCTCACCGACATCGCCGGGCTGACCGCGGAGCGGGTGGCCGCCTGGCGCCCGTACGCCGAGGAGAAGGGCGTACGGGTCACCGAGACGGGCCGGACCGCGGTCACGGGCTGGTCCGACCCCATCGCGCTCTCCAGCGCGCTCGACGCAGTGATCGACAACGCCCTCAAGTTCACCCCGGAGGGCGAGGAGGTCGAGGTGTCGGTCGCCCCGGCCGGGGCCTTCGTGCACGTCGTCGTCGCCGACCGCGGGCCCGGGCTGACCGACGAGGAGCTGCTCCGCGTCGGCGACCGGTTCTGGCGCAGCGGACGCCACCAGAACGTCAAGGGCTCCGGGCTCGGCCTGTCGATCTCCCGGGCGCTGCTCGCCGCGGGCGGCGGGTCCCTCGCGTACGAGAAGAACCCGCCGCACGGGCTGCGGGTGACGGTGGCCGTCCCGCGCAGCGATCCGCATACGTCCTGAGGGCCAGGAGGCGGGCCGGAGGCGGTCGTCAGGTCCAGGGGAGCGTGGTGCCGGCCGGGGCGGAGACCGCGTACAGCTCGTCCACGGCCCGGACCTCGAAGGCCGCCGCGGGCTCCCGGCCGGCGCGGGTGACGGCCGGGAGGTGCAGGGCCGTGCCGCAGGTGCCGCCGAGGAAGCGGCGGGTGCCGTCCGGGAGCAGCCGGTACAGCTCGTAGTGCCGGACCGGCCCGCCCGCCCGGCGCCAGGACAGCCGGACGGAGGCTCTGCCGTCCTGCTGGGCCGCGGCGTCCACGGTCAGTGCGCTCGGAGCCGCCGGGCGCCGCCGCGCGGTGTCGTCGCGTACCGACAAGGCGCCGAGCCGCCAGGACACCGCTCTGTTCCCGCGGGCCGTGATCCGTACGGCAAGGCCGTACGCGGTCCTGCCCGCCAGGGCCGAGAGCCCGACCCGGGAGGTGCGCCAGCCGCCCTGGCCGGAGCCCTGGACCGGCGCCTTCAGCCAGGTGTACGGGACGGGCTCGCCCGGGGCGGCCGGCTCGCGCGTGGCCACGCCGACCTCGACGGTGACCGTGCCCGCCTCGGTGGCGTGCACCAGCTCCAGGGCCGTGGAGGCGGTCAGGGGCAACCGGGTGCAGTGCAGCCCGATGACGGACGGGGCGCTCAGGGGGCCGGACACGAGGAGGCTGGAGCCGCCGCGCCAGGCCTTCGCGAAGTCCAGCGTGACGGAGGGGCGCGCTCCGGAGGTCTCGACGACCCAGCGGCGGCCCGGGAGCCGGTCCTGGAGCCCGAGGTGGTTCCACGGGGTGTCGGAGGTGACCTTGCCGTCCTCGTACCAGCGCTCCCCGTGCCCGGTGTTGAAGGCGCAGGCGAACGGCAGCGCGGTGACGGTGGACCGGTCCGCGACGGCGGTGGCGGGCGCCCGCCAGGTGCCCTCGGGCGCGGGGTGGGCCGGGTCGAAGGACTCGCCCGTCCAGAACCGGTCGTCGGCGCGGTGGAAGGCGCCGGGGGAGCGGTCGGTGAGGTGGCCCAGGGTCCATTCGGGGCGGTAGAAGCCGAAGCTGACGACGTGGTCGCGGTCGCGCGGGATGATCGCATCCCAACGGACGCTGGAATTCCAGCCGCCCGACTCCACGTCGAGGGCCGCCCACAGCTCGTGGCGGGAGCGGCCCAGTTGGTCGGCGAGCGCCCCGGAGGCGGCCAGGGTCTGCGGGGTCCAGCGGAAGTCGACGAACATCGTGTCCGCGACCCGGCCCGCCCGGTCCTCGAAGAACTCCTGGTTGAGCTGGTTGAGCGCGCCCTGCCAGCCGACCCGGCCGGTGCTGTTCATGGCGTCGTACCAGGTGATCCGCAGGCCGTACGGGCCACCGGCCGCCCGCAGGGCGCGCAGGAACTCCCGCATCCGGGCGGCGAGCGAGCTGTCCCCGCCGTCGGTCTCGGCGTTCACGAACCAGCCGTCGAACCCGTACGTCCGCGCCACCTGTACGAGCTTCTCGGCGATCGGGAACCGGCCGAGGGCGTCCCGCTGGACGAGGTCCCGGGTCCACTGGAGGTCGCCGCCGTACGCGACGGGCGGCAGGAAGATGTTGCCGAGCACCGGGACGCCGTTGCGGTGGGCGGCGTCGACGACGGGCGCGTTCGGGGCGAGCACGATGCCCTCGCCGGAGGAGCCGCCCCAGAACACCAGCTCGTCGAGGTACGCCCAGTGCGTCAGCGCGTAGTGATCGGCGGTCGCGGAGCCCTGGGAGGGGTTCCGGGCGGTGGGCCCGAAGGAGACGAGCGAGGAGATCCGGGCCTGGCCGCTGCGGGCGCCCGCGTTCGGGGGCACGGGGGTGAAGCGGGGCGCGAGGGGCGCGGTCGCGGTGTTGTACGCGAGGTCCGGATCGGACTCGGGGGTCCACTGCTTGAGGGAGCGCCAGGTGATGCCGGGGCCGGGGGCGCCGTGGGGGAGCGAGTCGGGGAACCAGTAGGAGGCGTACGGGGCCAGGTCGGCGGGGGGCGTCGCGGCGGGGGCCGGGGTGGCGGCGGCCGGGGCGGCCTGGGCTTCGGTGGCGGCGCCGGTGGCGCCGAGCAGTGCGGCGGCCCCCGCCCCGGCCCCGGCGGCGAGGACGCCGCGGCGGGTCGGCGGGGCCGTCCCTGACGAACGGGTGGTGCGAGGATCGGCGCCGTTGTCGGTCCGGGACATGCGGGGCTCCTCGGTGAGGGGTGACGGGTGACGGGTGACGGGTGACGGGTGACGGGTGACGGGTGACGCATGGTCAAGGTGCGGGCGGTCAGGTGACGTCCGGTACGCGCAGCACCTCCGTGATGCCGCGCGCCGACAGATGGGCGGGGTCCTCGGCGAGCTCCGCCAGGACCACCGCGGGGCGGACCCCCTGGGCCGTGAGCGCGGCCCAGGCCTCGAAGAAGGCACCGCCCGGGGCGCACACCGAGCGCCCCGGCGCGGCCTGTGCCCCGCCGACGTCCACGGCCAGCGCGGTGGACCGTACGGCCGGGCGGTGTTCCCGGCCCCGCCACTGGGCGGCGATCCGGGCGACGGCCGCCCCGGCCGGCTTGGTCCTGCCGTCGTTGGTGAGCAGGCCGAGCCCGTACTCCAGCTCCGGGAAGTCCGCGAGCTCCCGGGACACGTCGTGCGAGCACCACCAGGTGACGCCCCACAGGTCCGGGCAGTCCAGCACGTTCGCCACGGTCGCCTCGGTGAAGGCGGCCGCGTGCTGCGCCGGGACCAGCGGCGCGGGCGCCCCGACCTCCTGGAGCCACACCGGCCGGTGCGGATCGCCCGCCCAGGCCTTCGCCAGTTCGACCAGGTACGCGGCGTGGTGCTCGGTCGCCGTGCCGGTCCGGCCGTGGCGCTGCGCGGTGCCGTTGAACACCCAGGAGTGCACGGCCGTGGCCGCGCCCAGCCGGGCCGCCTGGGCCGGGGTGAAGGGATGTCCGTCCTGGTACCAGGCGGCGTCGTACTCGGCGTGCACGTGGAACCGGCCCGGGGCGCCCTTCTCGCACGCGGCGAGCATCCGCTCCAGCCAGCGGCCGGCCTGCTCCCGGGTGATCCGGTCCGGGTCCGGATGGGGCGCGCCGGAGAACTGGTTGATCTCGTTGCCGACGGTCATGCCGAGGAAGTTGGGGCGGTCGGCGAGGGCGGCGGCCAGCGTGCGCAGGTACTCCTCCTGCGCGGCGACGACCTCCGGGTCGGTGAAGATGTTCCGCCGGTGCCAGGTCCCGGTCCACGCGGGCAGGAAGTCGAAGCTCGACAAGTGCCCTTGCAGACCGTCCACGTTGACGTCGAGCCCGCGCTCGGCGGCCGCGTCCGCGAGCGCGACGAGCTGCTCGACGGCGCGGGGCCTGATGAGCGTCCGGTTCGGCTGGAACACCGGCCACAGCGGGAAGACCCGTACGTGGTCCAGCCCGAGCGCGGCGACGGAGTCGAGGTCGGCCCTGACGTCGTCGAGGTCGAAGTCGAGCCAGTGGTGGAACCAGCCGCGGGACGGGGTGTAGTTGGCGCCGAAACGGAGCGGACGAGGGGTGAGTTCGTCGTGCATGGGGGCGTCCTGGAGTTCTCGGGAATTCGCCGGGCGACGGACAACCTGCCGCGTGCCGGGAGGGAAGTCAACAGGGCCTCCGGTGCCGGTACTTAAGCGCTTCAGTCCCGTTGACAGAAGGGTTTCGGCCTCTCAAGCTGGTCGAAACTAATGCGGTTTAGTTCCGGCGCCGGAATGCGCACGGAAAATGACCGGAGGAAGAGGCAGGCACGCCATGGCCCGCAGGCCCACCATCAAGGACATCGCCCGGCGGGCCGGGGTGTCCGAGAGCGCCGTTTCCTTCGCTCTCAACGACCGGCCCGGCGTCTCCCGGGACACCCGCGCCCGGATCCGCCGGGTCGCCGAGGAACTCGGCTGGCAGCCCAACAGCGCGGCGCGGGCCCTGTCCGGTGAGCGCTCCGGCGCGGTCGGGCTGGTGCTCGCCCGGCCCGCGCAGACCCTCGGCGTCGAGTCCTTCTTCCTCCAGCTGGTCTCCGGCATCCAGGAGGTGCTCTCCGCGGGCCGGGGCGCGCTGCTCTTCCAGGTCGTGGACGGAATCGATGCCGAATGCGCCGTGTACCGCCGCTGGTGGGCCGAGCGGCGCGTGGACGGCGTCCTCGTCGTGGATCCGCGTACGGACGACCCGCGGCCGGAGCTCCTCGCGCGGCTCGGTCTCCCGGCCGTGATGATCGGTGGCGCGAGCGGGACGGGCGGGATGGGGGGGAATGGGGTGTTGTCCTCCGTCTGGGCCGACGACGCCCGGGCCATGGCCCAGGTCGTGGACCACCTGTGCGGGCTGGGCCACCGGCGGATCACCCACATCGCCGGGCTGCCCGGCCTCGCCCACACCGCCCGCCGCATGGCCTCGCTGCGCGCCGAGGCCGAGGCGCGCGGGCTCGACCCGGAGCAGGTGCGCTCGGTGGTCACCGACTACTCCGACGCCGAGGGGGCGGCCGCCACCCGCCGGGTCCTCGCCGAGCCCGAACCGCCGACCGCTCTCGTCTACGACAACGACGTGATGGCGGTGGCCGGCATCGCCGTCGCCGCCGAGCTGGGCATCGCGGTCCCCGGCCGGATCTCCATGGTCGCCTGGGACGACTCGGCGCTGTGCCGGGTCACCCACCCCCGGCTCACCGCGCTCGTACGCGACACCGCGGGGTTCGGCCGGCTCGCCGCCGAGGAGCTGCTCGCCGTGCTCGCCGGGAGCCCGCCCCGGGCCCGGGAGAGCGAGCAGCCGCGGCTGGAGCCCCGGGAGAGTACGGCCCCGCCGGCGGCCGCATACTGATTCCGACCCCTTCCTGGAGCCGCTTCCGTGACCAGTCCCACCTCCGACGTGCCCGCGCCGCAGGCCGCTGCCGCTGCCGCAGTCGATGCCGCTGTCGGTGCCGATGCCTCTGCGGCGGCCGTGGAGCCGGCCGCCGGTCTGACGGTGGCCATCGACATCGGCGGTACGAAGATCGCCGGCGCGCTGGTGCACCCCGACGGCACGATGACGGCCACCACCCGCCGCCCGACCCCGCGCGGCGCGGACGGCGACGGGGTCTTCGCCGCTGTCGCCGAGGTCGTCGCCGAGCTGGCGCTCTCCCCGCTGTGGCCCTCGGCGGTCCGCTGCGGGATCGGCAGCGCGGGCCCCGTGGACGCCTCGCGCGGCACGGTGAGCCCGGTGAACATCGGGGCCTGGCGGGAGTTCCCGATCCAGGCCCGGGTCGAGGCCGAACTGGCCCGGCACGGCGCGGCCCTGCCGACCGTGCTCGCCGGCGACGGCGTGGCGATGACCGCGGCCGAGCACTGGCTGGGCGCGGCGCGGGGGCACGCGAACGCCCTGTGCATGGTGGTCTCCACCGGGGTGGGCGGCGGGCTGATCCTGAACAACCGACTCCACCCGGGCCCCACGGGCAACGCGGGTCACATCGGCCACATCAGCGTGGCCTTCGACGGTGAGCCGTGCGTCTGCGGGAGTCGCGGGTGTGTGGAGTCCATCGCGTCCGGTACCGCCATCGCCCGCTGGGCCCAGGCCCAGGGCTGGACCCCGGCAGGCCCCGGCGGGGACCCCTCGGCGGCGGGCGTGGCCGTGGCCGCCGAGGCCGGGGACCCCGTCGCCGTGGCCGCCTTCGACCGCGCGGGGCGGGCTCTGGCCGCGGCCATCGCCGCCACCGCGACGCTGGTCGAGACGGACATCGCGGTCATCGGCGGGGGCGTCGCCACATCGGGGGACACGCTCTTCGCGCCGATCCGCGCGCACCTGGCCGACTACGCCACGCTGTCCTTCGTGAGCGGCCTGCGGGTGGTCCCGGCGGCCCTGGGGACGCACGCGGGGCTGATCGGGGCGGCTGCGGCGGCGGTGATGCTGCTGCCGGGTGGGCCGGCGGCCCCATCGGGCCCTACGGCTTGACCGACCGGTAGTACCGCTGCGCGCCCTCGTGCAGGTCCAAGGGGTCCGTGTAGATCGCCGTGCGCAGGTCCACCAGCTGCGCGGCGTGCACCTCGTGCCCGATCCGGTCGCGGCTGAGGATCACCGTCCGCGTGAACTGCTCGGTCAGCTCCGGGTCCGTCTCCTCGGTCGTGACCAGCAGGTTCGGCACGGCCAGGGTCGCCACCGACGAGGTGTTCCGGGCCCGGGCGTACGCGTCCTGCGGCATCACCGCCGCCCGGTAGTACCGCGCCGGGGTCCCGCTCGCCTGGAGCGACTCCACCAGGTCGCCGAGCTGCACGAGCCGGATCTCGTACCGCTCCGACAGCTCGCGCACCGCCTGCGTCGGCAGACCGCCGGACCAGAAGAAGGCGTCGATCCGGCCGGCCTCCAGCTCGGCCGGCATGGTGTCGATGCCGATCGACACCGGGGTGATGTCCCGTGCCGGGTCCAGCTTGGCCGCCGTCAGCAGCCGCTCGGAGATCAGCCGTACGCCCGATCCCGGCTGGCCGATCGCGACCCGCTTGCCCTTCAGGTCCCGCGCCGACTGCACGCTCGAACCGGCCGGCACCACGAGCTGTACGTAGTCGTCGTAGAGGCGTGCCACGCCGCGCAGCTGCTCGGCGCCGGGCTTTCCGTCGACCCGGTACTTGGAGACCGCGTCCGCGGTCGCGATGGTGAAGTCGGCCTTCCCGGTGGCCACCCGCCGGAGGTTCTCCTGCGAGCCTTCGCTGGGCTGCAGCGCGACCTTCACGCCGGGCATGTCCCGGGCCAGGGCCTGCTCCAGCAGCTGGCCGTAGCGGTGGTAGACGCCGGTGCGGACCCCCGTGCTGAAGGTCAGCCCGCCCTTCAGCTCCGGCTCCCCGAAGGGCCTCAGCCACCAGGTGAGCAGCCCGAGCACCGCCAGGACGGCCACCAGCCCCCACAGGGCGGTGCGCCTGCGGATGCGGGGCGGTACGTGAGCCATGCGGCGATCCTGCCACCGGGCGGGGGCCGCTGTCACGGCCCGCCCGCGATGGAGGGGGCCGGAGCGGTTCCGGGCACCGCCTACCCTTGTTGCATGACCAGCAGCAGCGACCGGAGCACGGCAGTGGACGTCAAGGGAACATACGAGGTGCGCACCTACGGGTGCCAGATGAACGTGCACGACTCCGAGCGGCTGTCCGGTCTGCTGGAGGGCGCGGGCTACACGCGGGCGCCCGAGGGCTGCGACGGTGATGCCGACGTCGTGGTGTTCAACACCTGCGCCGTGCGGGAGAACGCGGACAACAAGCTGTACGGCAACCTCGGCCGTCTGGCCCCGATGAAGACCAAGCGCCCCGGCATGCAGATCGCCGTCGGCGGCTGCCTCGCGCAGAAGGACCGCGACACGATCGTCCAGCGGGCCCCCTGGGTCGATGTGGTCTTCGGCACGCACAACATCGGCAAGCTGCCCGTGCTGCTGGAGCGGGCCCGCGTCCAGGAAGAGGCGCAGGTCGAGATCGCCGAGTCGCTGGAGGCCTTCCCCTCCACGCTGCCGACGCGGCGCGAGTCCGCGTACGCCGCGTGGGTGTCGATCTCCGTCGGCTGCAACAACACCTGTACCTTCTGCATCGTCCCGGCGCTGCGGGGCAAGGAGGAGGACCGGCGGCCCGGCGACATCCTCGCCGAGGTGGAGGCCCTGGTCGCCGAGGGCGTCTCCGAGATCACCCTGCTCGGTCAGAACGTGAACGCGTACGGGTCCGACCTCGGGGACCGGGAGGCGTTCTCGAAGCTGCTGCGGGCATGCGGGCAGATCGAGGGGCTGGAGCGGGTCCGGTTCACCTCTCCGCACCCGCGCGACTTCACGGACGACGTGATCGCGGCGATGGCCGAGACCCCGAACGCGATGCCGCAGCTGCACATGCCGCTGCAGTCCGGTTCGGACACCATCCTGCGCGCGATGCGCCGCTCGTACCGGCAGGAGCGGTTCCTCGGGATCATCGAGAAGGTCCGCGCCGCCATTCCGCATGCCGCGATCTCCACCGACATCATCGTGGGCTTCCCCGGTGAGACGGAGAAGGACTTCGAGCAGACGATGCACACGGTGCGCCAGGCGCGCTTCGCGAACGCGTTCACCTTCCAGTACTCCAAGCGCCCCGGGACCCCCGCGGCGGACATGGAGGGGCAGATCCCGAAGGAGGTCGTCCAGGAGCGGTACATGCGGCTGGTCGCCCTCCAGGAGGAGATCTCCTGGGAGGAGAACAAGAAGCAGGTCGGGCGGACGCTGGAGGTCATGGTCGCGGAGGGCGAGGGCCGCAAGGACGGCGCGACGCACCGGCTGTCCGGGCGGGCGCCCGACAACCGGCTCGTGCACTTCACGAAGCCGGACGGGGAGGTCCGTCCGGGTGACGTGGTGACGGTGGACATCACGTACGCGGCCCCGCACCACCTCCTGGCGGAGGGCCCGACGCAGTCCGTACGCCGCACGCGTGCGGGCGATGCCTGGGAGAAGCGCAACGCGGCTCCCGCGCAGCCGAAGGGCGTCATGCTGGGCATCCCCACCCTGGGCATCCCCGCTCCCCTCCCCGAGGCGACTTCGGGCTGCGCCCTGCCGGCGTCTTCCTGACGCCTGCATCTCCGGCTCCGCCGGCGTTGGAGGCGCCGGCTCCGCCGGCGTTGGAGGCGCCGGCTCCGCCGGCGTTCGAGGCGTACGGGTTGGAGGCGCGCGGGTCCGGTGGCGGGGCCCCGGGCCAGGAGTGGCCCGGCGGGGCCCCGTGGGCGGCCGCGCGGGGCTAGGGTGCGGATCATGCTTGTTGCCGCCGCCGTGTGCCCCGCCCCGCCCCTGCTCGTGCCCGAGGTCGCCGCCGGGGCCGCCTCCGAGCTCGCGGACGCCCGTACCGCCTGTTCCGACGCGCTCGCGGTGCTCGCCGCATCCCGCCCCGACCTCCTGGTCGTCGTCGGCGCCGCCGAGCAGGACCACCACGGGCCCTACCCCCAGGGCTCCCGCGGGACCTTCCACGGTTTCGGGGTCGAGGCCGGCGTACAGCTCGGGGAGGGCGAGGAGGGGCCGCGCATGCTGCCGCCGTCCCTGGCCGTCGGCGCGTGGCTGCTGCGGCACGCCCGCTGGGGCGCCGCCCCCGTCGAAGGGCTGGGCGTCGGGGAGCCCCTCGAAGCCGCGCGGTGCCTGGAGGCAGGCCGGGAGCTCGCCGCGCGCGAGGACCGCGTCGCGCTCCTCGTCATGGGCGACGGCAGCGCCTGCCGCACGGTGAAGGCCCCCGGTTACCTCGACGACCGCGCCGCCGCGTTCGACGCCGCCGCGGCCCGCGCGCTGGCCGCCGCCGACGTGGCCGCGCTCTCCGCCCTCGACGCCGAGCTCGCGCAGGAGCTCAAGGCCGCCGGGCGGGCGCCCTGGCAGGTGCTGGCCGGTGCGGCCGAGGGCGCGGGCCTCGACGGGCGGCTGTTGTACGAGGACGCCCCGTACGGGGTCGGCTACTTCGTCGCCGCCTGGTCCTGACCGGCGGACACGGGGAAGGGGCGCGGGTTCGGCCGAACCCGCGCCCCTTCCGCTGACCGCGTCAGGAAGACGCCGGCGGCGTCGGCGGCGTCGGCCCGCCGGGGGCGTCCTTGTGCGCGATCTTGCCCAGGGCGTCCTTCGCCTTGCTCGTGCCGGTCTCGATCTTGCCGTGGTACTTGCCCTTGGTCTTGGAGTCCACGGCCTTGGCCATCTTGTCGAGATTCTGGCCGATCTTCCCCTCGTGCTGCTGCGCGAGGTCGCCGACCTTTTCCTTCGCCGGTGCGAGCTTGGCCTTCAGCGTGTCCAGCAGGCCCATGGGTCACCTTCCAGTGGCGGTAGCTACGTACGGGCGCCTTCGCCGGTCTCGCTGTCCGCGGCCTTCTCCGCCGACTGCTGCTTCGGGATCTCCACGCCCTCCGGCGCGGCGCTCTCCGACTCTGCCGACTCGGCCTCGACCCCGGTCTCCGCCTCGTTCTCGGCGACCGCAGCCTCGGACTCCGTCGTCAGGGTCGCGGCCGCGGCTTCCTCCGTGCTCGCTTCCGCGGCCTTGCGGCGAAACCGACTAAAAACGCCCATGTCTACTCCCATAACGCTACTCGTGCGGGTGAAGTTCCGCCTTGTGCGGCCCGGCCTCCGCCGGGCATGCGCCCGGCGGAACCCCGCCAGGGCAACGACCCCGCCACCACTCCGTCACGTAACTCGATCGGGTACATGCCGGTGTCTTGACCGGGGGCTGCGAAACTGGGGCGGTGAGCAATGCAGCCCCCGCTCCGCGGGTCATCGCCGTCGTCGGTCCCACTGCGGCCGGAAAGTCCGATCTGGGCGTAGCCCTGGCCCGCCATTTCGACGGCGAAGTCGTCAACGCCGATTCCATGCAGCTGTACCGGGGGATGGACATCGGCACCGCCAAGCTGACGACCGAGGAGCGCGGCGGAGTCCCGCACCACCTCCTCGACATCTGGGACGTGACCGAGACCGCGAGCGTCGCCGAGTACCAGCGCCTGGCCCGCGCCGAGATCGACAAGCTGCTCGCCCGGGGCCGTACGCCGGTCCTCGTCGGCGGATCGGGCCTGTACGTCCGCGGCGCCCTCGACGCCATGGAGTTCCCGGGCACCGACCCGGAGGTCCGGGCCCGGCTGGAGGCGGAGGTCACGCTGCGCGGCCCGGGGGCCCTGCACGCCCGCCTCGCCGCCGCCGACCCGGCCGCCGCACAGGCGATCCTGCCCAGCAACGGCCGCCGTATCGTGCGCGCCCTGGAGGTCATCGAGATCACCGGGAAGCCGTTCACCGCGAACCTCCCCGGCCACGAGTCGGTCTACGAGACCGTGCAGATCGGCGTGGACGTGGCCCGTCCGGAGCTCGACGAGCGGATCGCGCTGCGGGTGGACCGGATGTGGGAGGCCGGGCTCGTCGACGAGGTCCGCACGCTGGAGGCTCAGGGCCTGCGTGACGGAATGACCGCTTCCAGGGCGCTCGGCTACCAGCAGGTGCTGGCCGCCCTGGCCGGCGAGTGCACCGAGGACGAGGCCCGGGCCGAGACCGTACGGGCCACCAAGCGCTTCGCCCGCCGCCAGGACTCCTGGTTCCGCCGGGACCCCCGTGTGCACTGGCTCAGCGGCGCCGTCGCGGACCGGGGGGAACTCCTCGGACTCGCGCAGTCGTTGGTCGAACGAGCGGTCACAGCCTGATCACGTGATGGCATCGGGACGCCCCTCGCGCCCGTTCGGGGCCCTGAGCCGTGCCATCATCAAATTCCGCGGGTGCGGTCACCGGCGGTGAACAACGGCGTACGAAGTCCGAGTGGGGAGGGCGCGTGGCGATGGAGGCCGGCCCTCGCGACACCGGGCAGGACGGCACGAGGCAGGAAGCGGACCCGGCGATCTGGGGCACTCACCCGGCGGTCGCCGGTGGTGAGGCTCCCGAGCCCGAGGCCCTCGGCCTGCCCGCCGATCCCGCACGGCTGACCCCCGACGGCCCGGACGCGCCGGACACCGCCGAGGCGGAGGCCGCCGCCGGTCCCGAGTTCGAGGTCGAGCTGCGCCCGCAGCGCCGGCTGCGCATCTGGCAGATCGCCCCCATCGTGATGCTGGCCGCCGCCGGCTCCCTGATGTTCGCCTTCCCCCTCGCCTTCGAGTTCGGCGACGGCGGAGCCGTGGTCGCCATGCTCGGCTTCCTCATCTGCTGCTGCGCCGGCGGCTGGGGGATGATGGCCGCCCGCCGCGTCGGCCACACCTGGCCCGGGCTCCCGCCCCGGGGCAGCGGCCGCCGCCCCGACTGGCGCATGGCCGGGCTGTACGCCCTGGTCGCTCTGGCCGTCGTGGCCCTGGCCGTGTACAGGGTCGCGCGGCTGCGCTAGCCGCCGCCCGGCCGCGGCCCCCCCCGGGGGCGCCGCCGACCTGCCCGAACGCCCCGCTCGGTACCATGGGCGCGTGACGCAGACGAGCCTCTCCTTCCTCAAGGGCCACGGCACCGAGAACGACTTCGTGATCGTTCCGGACCCGGACAACGCCGTCGAGCTGCCCGCGACCGCCGTCGCGAAGCTGTGCGACCGGCGCGCCGGCATCGGCGCGGACGGGGTGCTGCACGTGGTCCGGTCCGCCGCGCACCCCGAGGCCGCGCACCTGGCCGACGAGGCCGAGTGGTTCATGGACTACCGCAACAGCGACGGCTCCATCGCCGAGATGTGCGGCAACGGCGTCCGCGTCTTCGCCCGCTACCTCCAGTACGCCGGCCACGTCGAGCCCGGCGACCTCGCCGTCGCCACCCGCGGCGGCGTCAAGCGGGTGCACCTCGACAAGAGCGGCGACGTGACGGTCTCCATGGGCCGCGCCGTCCTCCCCGAGGAGCAGGTCACCGTGAGCGTCGGCGAGCGCGCCTGGCCCGCCCGCAACGTCAACATGGGGAACCCGCACGCCGTTGCGTTCGTTGAAAGCCTGGACCACGCCGGAAAGCTGCTCGACCCGCCCCCGTTCAGCCCGGCCGAGGTCTACCCGACGGGTGTCAACGTGGAGTTCGTCGTCGACCGCGGCCCCCGGCACGTCGCCATGCGCGTCCACGAGCGCGGCTCCGGCGAGACCCGCTCCTGCGGCACGGGCGCCTGCGCCGTCGCCGTGGCCGCCATCCGCCGCGACGGCGCCGACCCGGCCGTCACCGGCCGGCCCGTCACGTACACCGTCGACCTCCCCGGCGGCACCCTCGTCATCACCGAACACCCCGACGGGCAGATTGACATGACGGGACCTGCCGTCATCGTCGCCGCGGGCGAGTTTGACGCGGCCTGGCTCACCGAAACGGCTTTCGGCTGAGGCTTCCCTCTAATGGGTGATCCGTTTCACGCTGAGCGAGAGGCGGACTGCGCCACGTGGTGGGGTCGGTAGCATCAGGCACCGGCCCTGAGGGCTCACCCCATGCCCGCCACCGCCGGTCGAAGCCGCCGGAGGTGCCCATGAGTGCAGAGGCCACGAACCCCGAAGCACGCCCCGACGCGCGCCCTGAACTCCGCAGACGGGGCCGAACCCGCCTTGACCTGCGACGACTCGGGCGCGCGGCCCTTCTCGGACCCACATCCCGAGACCGGCTCCCCGACGCCATCGGCCATGTCGCCGAGGCGCACCGCGCCCACCACCCGGACGCGGACCTTTCCCTCCTGCGCCGCGCGTACGTGCTCGCGGAGTCCTCGCACCGCGGCCAGATGAGGAAAAGCGGTGAGCCGTACATCACACATCCGCTCGCCGTCACCCTGATCCTCGCCGAACTCGGCGCCGAGACAACGACCTTGACGGCCTCTCTGCTCCACGACACGGTCGAGGACACCGAGGTGACCCTCGATCAGGTCCGCGCGGAATTCGGCGACGAGGTCTGCTTCATCGTGGACGGAGTCACCAAGGTCGAGAAGATCGACTACGGGGCCGCCGCCGAGCCCGAGACCTTCCGCAAGATGCTCGTCGCCACCGGCAACGACGTCCGCGTCATGTCCATCAAACTCGCCGACCGGCTGCACAACATGCGCACCCTCGGCGTGATGCGCCCCGAGAAGCAGGCACGCATCGCCAAGGTCACCCGCGACGTCCTCATCCCGCTCGCCGAACGGCTCGGCGTACAGGCCCTCAAGTCCGAGCTGGAAGACCTCGTCTTCGCGATCCTGCACCCCGAGGAGTACGAGCACACCCGCGCGCTCATCGCGGCCCACGCCGGGGAGCGCGACCCGCTGCCCGCCATCGCCGAGTCCGTACGCGCCGTACTGCGGGAGGCCGGGATCGCCGCCGAGGTGGTCGTACGCCCCCGGCACTTCGTCTCCGTCCACCGGATCGCCCTCAAACGCGGCGAGCTGCGCGGCTCCGACTTCGGCCGCATCCTCGTCCTCGTCGGCGAGAACGCCGACTGCTACGCCGTGCTGGGCGAGCTGCACACCTGCTTCACCCCGGTCGTCTCGGAGTTCAAGGACTTCATCGCCGCCCCGAAGTTCAACCTCTACCAGTCGCTGCACACCGCCGTCGCCACGCCCGAGGGGTACGTGGCCGAAGTCATCGTCCGCACCCGGCAGATGCACCGGGTCGCCGAGGCCGGGGTCGTCGCCCTCGGCAATCCGTACACCACCGTCCCGGCCGCCGAGGCCGCCCCCGACTGCGACGAGGAGCGGGTCGATCCGACCCGGCCCGGCTGGCTCTCGCGCCTCCTCGACTGGCAGCAGTCCGCGCCCGACCCCGACACCTTCTGGAGCGTGCTGCGCGCCGAGCTGGCACAGGACCGGGAGATCACCGTGTTCCGAGCCGATGGCGGGACGCTCGGCCTGCCCGCCGGGGCCAGCTGTATCGACGCCGCCTACGCGCAGCACGGCGAGGCGGCCCACGGCTGTATCGGCGCCCGCGTCAACGGGCGCCTCACCTCCCTGTCCTCCCGGCTGTCCGACGGGGACACCGTCCAGCTGCTGCTCGCCCAGGACGCCTCCTCGGGGCCCGCCGCCGACTGGCTGGAGCACGCCAGGACCCCGGCCGCCCGGATCGCCATCGGCAGCTGGCTCCAGGCGCACCCCGACACCGTGAAGCCCGCCGCCACGCCCGCCCGGGCAGCGCTGTCCGTGGTCGGCGCCCGGGGCGGCGGCGGCAATGCCGTCGCCGACCTGCCGGACGCCACCGTGCGGCTGGCCGGCTGCTGCACGCCCGTGCCGCCGGACGCCGTGGCCGGGTTCGTCGTACGGGGCGGGGCCGTCACCGTCCACCGCATCCACTGCGCGGCGGTGGCCCAGATGCGCGCGCTGGGCCGGACCTCCGTCGCCGTGCACTGGCGGGCCACGGCGGACTGCCGGGTCACACTGCTCGCCGAATCGTTCGGCCGCCCACACCTGCTGGCGGACCTGACCGAGGCCATCGCCCGCGAAGGGGTCGAGGTGGTCTCCGCGACCGTGGAACCGCCCGTCGAGCAGCGGGTCCGGCACACGTACACCCTGCAACTGCCCGACGCGACCGGGCTGCCGGTCCTGATGCGGGCGATGCGGGACGTGCCGGGGGTCTACGACGTGCGCCGGGCCTAGGCCGGTAGGCCCGGCGTCGCGGCCCCGGACCCGAGCACGCGGCCGCGGAAGGTCCCGTTCGGGTGCAACCGTCGCGCGCCGTACGCGGCGGCGCGGCGGGCGCTGGTAAGCGGTGGGGGATGCAGCTCTCCTCCCCGCGCCTGCGCGCCGCCCTGCTGGCCGCGGCCTCCCTGACCCTCGTCGCCGCCGTGCTGCCCCCGCCGAAGCCGCTGGGCATCGGCGACAGGCTGTTCCCGCAGCTCGGGAACCCCGGGTACGACGTCCTCTCGTACGACCTGTCCTTCACGTACAAGGACAACAAGAGCCCGCTCGACGCGGTCACCGTCATCGACGCCCGCGCGCTGGAGCCGCTGGAGCGGATCAACCTCGACTTCAGCCACGGCACGGTGGCGTCGGCCCAGGTCAACGGCGAGCCGGCGCACTTCGAGAGCGCCGGGGAGGACCTCGTGCTCACGCCGGCCCGCCCGGTCGCGGCGAACGTGCCGCTCCACATCGAGATCCGGCACACCAGCGATCCGCGCGGCATCGCCGACGGAGGCTGGCTGGCCACCGAGGACGGGCTGGCCATGGCCAACCAGGCCGATGCCGCCCACCGGGTCTTCCCGTGCAACGACCACCCGGCCGACAAGGCGTACTTCACCTTCCGGATCACCGCCCCGGCCGGTCTGACCGCCGTGGCCAACGGGGTGGCGGGCGCCCTCCCGGCCCCCCGGGCCGCGGGCGCGACCACCTGGACGTACCGCACCCTGCACCCGATGGCCACCGAGCTCGCGCAGGTCTCCATCGGCGACTCGGCCGTGGTGGAGGCCCCCGGTCCGCACGGGCTGCCGCTGCGCAGCGTGGTCCCGGCCGCGGACCGGGGGCGACTGGAGCCCTGGCTGAAGAAGACCGCCGGGCACGTCCAGTGGATGGAGGCGCGCGTCGGCCGCTACCCCTTCGAGAACTACGGGGTGCTGATCGCCAAGGCGAAGACCGGATTCGAGCTGGAGACGCAGACCCTCTCGCTCTTCGAGAACGGCCTGTTCTCGGGGACCGGCTACCCCGCGTGGTACGTCGAGTCCGTGATGGTCCACGAGCTGGCCCACCAGTGGTTCGGCGACAGCGTCACCCCGCGGACCTGGTCCGACCTGTGGCTCAACGAGGGGCACGCCACCTGGTACGAGGCCCTGTACGCGGACGGCCTCGGCAAGTACTCCATGGAGCGGCGCATGCGCGAGGCGTACCAGCGCTCCGACCAGTGGCGGGCGGCCGACGGGCCCCCGGCCGCACCGAAGGTCCCCGCCCCCGGGGAGAAGGTCGGGCTGTTCAGGCCGGCGGTCTACGACGGGGCCGCGCTGGCGCTGTACGCGCTGCGGCAGGAGATCGGCGAGAAGGCCTTCGACCGGGTCGAGCGGCGCTGGGTGGCGGAGCACAAGGACGCGACCGCCGGCACGGAGGACTTCGTACGCCTGGCCTCGGAGGTGGCAGGACGGGACCTCACGGCCTTCCTGAACCCGTGGCTGTACGGGAAGACGACCCCGGCGATGCCCGGGCACCCGGAGTGGGGCGGGCCGAAAAGGGTGTGACCGCCGGGGAGTGGGCATGTCACCATCGACAGGGCCGATCGACGGAGCCGCAGGCCGGGGGAATCTCCCGGCGATGTGACACGTTGGACGTGACAGTGTGAGAGTCACTGTTACGCCTGGCCACGGCCATGCGTGACACGACCGCATTCGATTTCGACGTAAGGATCCAATGACCTCCTCTTCTTCCCCTTCCCAGGACGCGCGGGACGCACGGGACGTGCCGGACTCGCAGAGCTTCACCGAGAGCCTTCGGGCCGACGCCCTGATGGAAGAGGACGTCGCCTGGAGCCACGAGGTCGACGGTGACCGGGACGGCGAGCAGTTCGAGCGCTCCGAGCGCGCGGCGCTGCGCCGCGTGGTCGGCCTCTCCACCGAGCTCGAAGACGTCACCGAGGTCGAGTACCGGCAGCTGCGCCTGGAGCGCGTCGTGCTGGTGGGCGTCTGGACCTCCGGAACGGTGCAGGACGCCGAGAACTCCCTCGCGGAGCTCGCCGCCCTCGCCGAGACGGCGGGCGCCCTCGTACTCGACGGTGTGATCCAGCGCCGTGACAAGCCGGACCCGGCCACCTTCATCGGCTCGGGCAAGGCCCGCGAACTGCGCGACATCGTGCTGGAGAGCGGAGCCGACACCGTCGTCTGCGACGGTGAGCTCAGCCCCGGCCAGCTCATCGCCCTCGAGGACGTCGTCAAGGTCAAGGTGGTCGACCGGACCGCCCTGATCCTCGACATCTTCGCCCAGCACGCCAAGTCCCGCGAGGGCAAGGCGCAGGTCGCCCTCGCGCAGATGCAGTACATGCTGCCGCGTCTGCGCGGCTGGGGTCAGTCGCTGTCCCGGCAGATGGGCGGCGGCGGCGGTGGCGGCATGGCCACCCGAGGCCCCGGTGAGACCAAGATCGAGACGGACCGGCGCCGGATCCGCGAGAAGATGGCGAAGATGCGCCGGGAGATCGCGGAGATGAAGACCGGCCGCGACATCAAGCGGCAGGAGCGGCGCCGCAACAAGGTGCCCTCGGTCGCCATCGCCGGCTACACCAACGCCGGCAAGTCCTCGCTGCTCAACCGCCTCACGGGCGCGGGCGTGCTGGTGGAGAACGCGCTGTTCGCCACTCTCGACCCGACCGTGCGCCGGGCCGAGACCCCGTCCGGCCGGATCTACACCCTGGCCGACACGGTCGGCTTCGTCCGGCACCTGCCCCACCACCTGGTCGAGGCGTTCCGCTCCACGATGGAGGAGGTCGGCGACTCCGACCTCATCCTGCACATCGTGGACGGCTCGCACCCGGCCCCGGAGGAGCAGCTGGCGGCCGTCCGCGAGGTCATCCGCGAGGTCGGCGCGGTCAACGTGCCCGAGATCGTGGTGATCAACAAGGCCGACGCCGCGGACCCGCTCGTACTGCAGCGGCTGCTGCGGATCGAGCGGCACTCCATCGCCGTCTCGGCGCGCACGGGACAGGGCATCGCGGAGCTCCTCGGGCTCATCGACTCCGAGCTGCCGCGGCCCGAGGTCGAGGTCGAGGCGCTGGTGCCGTACACGCGCGGCTCGCTGGTCGCCCGGGCCCACGCCGAGGGCGAGGTGATCTCCGAGGAGCACACCCCGGAGGGCACCCTGCTGAAGGTGCGGGTCCATCAGGAACTGGCGTCCGACCTGGCGCCGTACGTGCCGGCGAAGCGGTAACGGGCAACCGGATACGAGGCGGAGGGCCCCCTGCGGTGCAGGGGGCCCTCCGTTTTCCGTTACTCGGACGGGACTACTTGAACTTGGCGCTCACGGCGTCGAAGATCCCCTTGGCCTCCGGGCCCAGCCGGGGTCCGGCCAGCCAGCCCGCCTTGGCGGGGCCGATCGAGGTGTTCGACACCAGCGCCGGCTTGCCGTCGCTGCCCGCGGCCACCCAGCCGCCGCCGGAGGAGCCGCCGGTCATCGTGCAGCCGATCCGGTACATCACCGGGGCGTTCGCGGCCAGCGACAGACGGCCGGGCTTGTCGGTGCACTGGAAGGCCCTCTGGCCGTCGAACGGGGCCGCCGCCGGATAGCCGGTCGCCGTGATGCCCGCGACCTTCGGCACCGCCGGGGCGTTGAACTCCACCGGGAGCGCCGCGCCGACGGTCTCCTCCAGGGACTTCCCGGTGCTCTTCTCCGGGGTCACGTGCAGGACCGCGAAGTCGTACGGGGCGCCCGCGCCACCGGTCGGACCGCCGTTCGCGATCCACTGGTCCGAGGTCTGCGCCCAGTCGCTCCACCAGACGCCGTACGGGGCCACCTGCTCGCGCGGGGCGCCCTTGAGCTGCGCGGCCGGCTTGCCCGCGTTGTTGTACGAGGGGACGAAGGCGATGTTGCGGTACCAGCCGCCGGACTTGCCCGCGTGCACGCAGTGGCCGGCCGTCCAGACCATGTTGGACTTGCCCGGGTGGGCCGGGTCCTTCACCACGGTCGCCGAGCAGACCATGGAGCCCTCGGGGCCGTCGAAGAACACCTTGCCGGAGACGGGAACGCTGGAGTGGTACGGCGCGTTGGCGGCCTTGGCCTGCACCGGCGCCGGGGTCGGGTCGGTGACTCCCTGGTCCTTGCCGGCGTCGGGGTCGACGGCCGGGGGCTGCGGGGTCTTGTCGGCCTCACGCATCCGGTCCGGGTCCCAGAGGTCCTCGATGATCGGGTTGACGTAGTCGCCCGCCTCGCGGAGCCAGTCCTCCTGCTTCCAGTTCTTCCACGCACCCCCCTTCCACTTCTCCAGGTCGATGCCGTGCTGCTTGAGCTTCTCCTTGAGCTGGTCCGGGATCTTGATCCCGTCGGCTCCGGACGGGAGGCTCGCCGCCACGGTCGGCTTGGCGTCGCCGCCGGCCTCCCCGTCGCCGGGTCCGCAGGCCGCGGCGGTCATGGCGAGTGCCGCCGCGCACAGGATCGCGGTGACCGGTCGGTTCGGTCGCATGTCGTGAATCCCCCTGGTGATTCTGGGTGTCAGACGCGGTGCAGTTGAGGTACGTGGGGCACGCGAGGCGCGTGCCGCCGAGTGCAGCACCCCACTATGCCGCTGCTGTTGGGGACGGCACAGCCCGGGGCCGCGGTTCCGGGACCGGCGGAAGCTGCGAAGTCCGGGCGAATTCGGGGCGAAGTTCCGGCGGGACAAGGATCTTCGGGTCACCCGTGATCCGCCGCCGCCACCGTCGTTGGTACGTACGGGGGATGGGGGGCGGCGTTCATGTTCGAGGCGCAATCCGATGGAGCAGTCCGTGCGGGAGGTCCGAGAGTCGTGGCTTTGACCGAGCAGGGCGCGGCTGCCGCGCAGGTGCCGTCGCAGGTGCCGTCGCAGGGAACTCGGGCAGTGGGGCACGGCGGGGCGGAGGGCATCCTGCGCCGGCAGGCGATGCGGGAGTCCGCCGCCCGGACCTACGCGCGCTCGCTGCCCATCGTCCCGGTGCGCGCCCGGGGGCTGACCATCGAGGGCGCCGACGGGCGGCGCTACCTGGACTGCCTCTCCGGGGCCGGCACCCTCGCCCTGGGGCACAACCATCCCGTGGTGCTCGAGGCCGTACGGGGCGTCCTCGACTCCGGAGCCCCGCTGCACGTCCTGGACCTCGCGACCCCGGTCAAGGACGCCTTCACCACGGAGCTGTTCGCCTGCCTCCCGCCGGCTTTGGCCGCCGACGCCCGCATCCAGTTCTGCGGGCCCGCCGGCACGGACGCGGTCGAGGCCGCGCTCAAGCTGGTCCGGACCGCCACCGGGCGCTCGGGGCTGCTGGCCTTCACGGGGGCCTACCACGGGATGACCGCCGGGGCCCTGGGCGCCTCGGGCGGAGCGCCGGACGTACGGGTGACCCGGCTGCCGTTCCCGCAGGACTTCCGGTGCCCGTTCGGGGTCGGCGGCCCCGAGGGCGAGCGGCTCGGGGCCCGTTGGACCGAGAGCCTGCTGGACGACCCCAAGGGCGGGGTGCCCTCGCCCGCGGCGATGATCGTCGAGCCGGTGCAGGGCGAGGGCGGGGTCTTCCCGGCCCCCGACGCATGGCTGCGCAGGATGCGCGAGATCACCGAGGCCCGGGGGATCCCGCTGATCGCGGACGAGGTGCAGACGGGCGTGGGCCGTACCGGCGCCTTCTGGGGCGTCGACCACGCCGGGGTGGTGCCGGACGTGATGGTCCTGTCCAAGGCGATCGGCGGCAGCCTCCCGCTGGCGGTGATCGTGTACCGGTCGGGCCTGGACGTCTGGGCACCGGGAGCCCACGCCGGCACGTTCCGGGGCAACCAGCTGGCGATGGCGGCCGGGGCGGCGACCCTGGCGTACGTACGGAAGAACCGTCTCGCCGAGCGCGCCGGGGCCCTGGGCGAGCGGATGCTGACCGCCCTGCGCGACCTCGCCTCCGCGCACCCCTGCATCGGGGATGTCCGGGGCCGCGGCCTGATGATCGGCATCGAACTCGTCGACCCGGACACCGGGGCCCCGGCGCAGTCCCTCGCCGCGGCCGTCCGCCAGGAGTGCCTGAACCGCGGCCTGATCATCGAACTCGGAGGCCGGGGCGCCAGCGTGGTCCGGCTGCTGCCCCCGCTGACCCTGACCGACGACCAGGCCGCGGCGGTACTGGACCGCCTGGCCGACGCCATCCCCGCCGCCGCCTCCCACCACGCCCACTGACCACAAGGACCCCGCCATGCCTGAAGGCCCCCACTCCGCCCCGACCGTCGCCCCCGGCACCCCGACGCCGGCGATCGCCGCAGCCACGCCGTGGCCCGCCCCCGCCCCCGGACCCGCCCCCGGAGCTCCCGGCAGAACCGGCAGCCCTGATGCCGGGGGCGGCGTGGGCGGGGGCGTGCTGCGGCAGCTGGACGGCGTGCCGCGAGCCCGGGTCGGCACCGGGGCCGGGGCGTCGGCCGAGATGCTGGACCATCCCGATCCGGGCATCGCCGCCGAGGGCGCCGCCGTGGAGAACCTGTTGCGGTGCTGGGTTCGGGAGAGCGGGATCGGCCGCTCCGGCGGGGCTGTCGGGAGCGTGCTGCGCATCCCCCTCCCCGCATCCGGGGCCGCCCTGACCGTCGGCGTCCGGTACTGGTCCGCCACCGGCTGGCACCGCTTCGGCCCCGCCCGACTCGAAGGCGCGCCCGCCCACGCCCCCACCCTGGACGCCGTCACCCTCGCCTCGCTGCTGGCCCGCGAGGGCGACTCCCAGGGCCGCGGCGGCGCCGACCTCGTCGGCCGGGTCGCCGACTCGGTGCGCCGCACCGCGGAGTTCATCGCCGACCGGCGCCAACGGCCCACCCCGCCCGAACCCGTCGCCGGTGACCTCTTCCTCACCGCCGAACAGTCCCTCCTCCTCGGCCACCCCCTTCAGCCGGACCCGAAGAGCCGCGAAGGACTCTCCGAGGCCGAGATCCGCCGCTACTCACCCGAACTCCACGGCTCCTTCCCCCTGCACTGGCTCGCCGTCGCCCCCTCCGCCCTCGCCACCGACTCCGCCTGGACCGAACGCGGCCGCCCCGTCTCCGCCGCCCGGCTCCTCGGCCGGCTCACCCCCGGGCTCCCGCTGCCCGACGGCACGACCCCCCTTCCCCTGCACCCCTGGCAGGCCCGGGACCTGCTCCGGCGCCCCGACGTCGCCGCCCTCCGCGACGCGGGACTCCTGCACGACCTGGGTCCGTTCGGCGAGCCCTGGCACCCCACCTCCTCCGTCCGCACCGTCCACCGCCCCGGCGCCCCCGCGATGCTCAAGCTCTCCCTGGGCCTGCGCATCACCAACTCCCGCCGCGAGAACCTCCGCAAGGAACTCCACCGCGGCGTCGAGGTGCACCGGCTGCTCCGCACCGGCCTCGCGGAACAGTGGCAGGCGGCCCACCCCGGCTTCGACATCGTGCGCGACCCCGCCTGGATCGCCGTCGACGCCCCGGACGGCACCCCCGTCCCCGGACTCGACGCCGTGCTCCGACACAACCCCTTCCGCTCCCACGACGACGCCGTCTGCGTCGCCGCACTCACCTCGCCCCGCCCCTGGCCGGGCCGGACCACCATGCGTTCCCGGCTTGCCGAGACCGTCGCCCGGCTCGCCGCCGCCACCGGGCGCCCGACGGCCGCCGTCGCCGCCGAGTGGTTCCTGCGCTACCTCGACCACGTCGTCCTGCCGATCCTGGCCTTCGACGCGCTCGCCGGAATCGCCCTCGAAGCGCACCAGCAGAACACCCTGGTCCTCCTCGACCCGGCCGGCTGGCCGGTCGGCGGCCGCTACCGCGACAACCAGGGCTACTACTTCCGCGCCTCCCACCGTGCGGAACTGGAGCGCCGGCTCCCCGGTATCGGCAGCGCCAGCGACACCTTCGTCTCCGACGCCGTCACCGACGAACGCTTCACCTACTACCTCGGCATCAACAACGTGCTCGGCCTCATCGGCGCCTTCGGATCCCAGCAACTCGCCGACGAACGCGTCCTGCTCGCCGCCCTCCGCCGCTTCCTCGGCAAGGCCCGCGGACTCGGACCGCTCCCCGCACGGCTGCTCGACTCGCCCACCCTGCGTTGCAAGGCGAACCTGCTCACCCGCCTGGGCGGCCTCGACGAGCTCGTCGGCCCCGTGGACTCCCAGTCCGTCTACGTCACCATCGCCAACCCCCTCCACGATTGAGCGCCGATGCCCTCCACCGACACGTCCCCCTACGCGTCCACCGCCACCACCACCGCCACGGTCGCCGTCGACTCCGCCACCGCCCGCATCCCCGGACGGCGGCTCACCGCCCGGCTGCTGCCCCTGCTCGCCGAGGCCGAACTGCTCGACTCACCGGCCGGCTGGGGCGCCGCCGTCACCCCGGCCGGTGCCTTCCGCCTCGAACCCGTACGCCCGGGCCGCGACCTGGAGCTGCTGACCGGCTGGATGAACGACCCCGAGGTGGCCGCGTACTGGGAGCTCGCCGGCCCCGCCGCCGTCACCGCCGCCCACGTACGGTCCCAGCTCGACGGGAACGGCCACAGCATCCCCTGCCTCGGCCTCCTCGACGGCACGCCGATGAGCTACTGGGAGATCTACCGGGCCGACCTCGACCCGCTCTCCCGCCACTACCCGGCGCGCCCCCACGACACGGGTATCCACCTGCTCATCGGGGACGGCACGAACCGCGGCCGCGGTCTGGGCACCGCCCTGCTCCGCGCCGTCGCCAACCTGGTGCTCGACAACCGGCCGCGCTGCACCCGCGTCATCGCCGAACCGGACATCCGCAACACCCCCTCCGTATCAGCCTTCCTCAGCTCCGGATTCCGCTGTTCCGCGGAGATCGACCTCCCCGGGAAGCGGGCCGCGCTGATGATCCGGGAGCGGGCCCTGCGCAATCTCATCTGATCCATCCGACCCTCCCCGTTCACGCCTCACCCTTCGAAAACTCTGCGTCACGCAGCAAAGTTCCCGATCCCCGAGGAGTCCCGTGCCGAATTTCCCCGCCGCCCCCGACTCCGCCGGCCCCCATTTCTCGGAAGCTTCCGTTCCGCCGTCCCCCCAACACCCCTGCACGCCCCCCGAACTCACCACCGCGACCTGGGAGTCCGCAGCCCGCCGGCTGCTCGCCAAGATGCTGGCCGAGTTCGCCTACGAGGAGATCATCAGCCCCCTCCGGGCCCCTGCCCCGGCGACCGCCGCCGGCGACGCCTGGCAGCTGACGCTCGACTACGGCAGCAGCCTCGGCTTCCGGGCCCGCCGCCGCGCGTACGGCAGCTGGCACGTCGCCCACGACACCATCACGCTCATCCCGCCGCCGCCCTCCACGGAGCCCCCGAGCGCCTTCGGGGACCCGTACGCCTTCCTGATCCGCACCCGCACCCTCCTCGGCCTCGACGGCGCCACCCTCGGGCACCTCGTCCGCGAGCTCAGCGCCACCCTCGCCGCCGACGCCCGCATCGACCACACCGCGCTCACCGCCGACGTCCTCGCCGATCTCGACCACGCCGAGCTCGAAGGCCACCAGACCGGCCACCCCTGGCTCGTCCTCAACAAGGGCCGCACAGGGCTGTCCGCCGCGGACACCGCCGCCTGGGCACCCGAGGCCCGCACCCGCCAGCGGCTGCCCTGGCTCGCCGCCCACACCTCCCTCGCGGCCTACCGCGGCACGGCCGGCCTGGAAGACCCGGCCCGCCTCTACGCCCAGGAGCTCGACCCCGTCACCCGAGCCGCCTTCGACCAGACCCTGCGCGCCCGCGGCCTCGACCCGCTCGGCTACCTCTACCTCCCGGTCCACCCCTGGCAGTGGGACGAGATCGTGCTCCCCCTCTTCGCCCCGGCCCTGGCCTCGGGCGCCCTGGTCCCGCTCCCCGCCGACCCCGACTTACGCATCCCGCAGCAGTCCATCCGCACCTTCCTCAACCTCACCCGCCCCGACCGGCACAGCGTCAAGCTGCCGCTCTCCGTCTTCAACACCCTCGTCTGGCGCGGCCTGCCCTCCGACCGCTGCGCCGCCGCCCCCGCCGTCACCGCCTGGATCCGTTCCCTCCACGACGCCGACCCCTTCCTCCGCGAGGAATGCCGCGTGGTCCTCCTCGGCGAGGTCGCCTCGGTCACCGTCCGCCACCCCGTCTACGACGAGCTCCCCGAGGCCCCGTACCAGTACAAGGAACTCCTCGGGGCGATCTGGCGCGAGCCTTTGACCAGCCGGCTCGCCCCCGGTGAGCGGGCCCGTACGCTCGCCTCCCTCCTCCACGTCGACCCGCGCGGCCGGTCCTTCACCGCCGAGCTCGTCGCCCGGTCCGGGCTCACCCCGGCCCGCTGGCTGCAGCGGCTCTTCGCCGCCCTGCTGCCCCCGCTGCTCCACTTCCTGTACCGCTACGGCACCGTCTTCTCCCCGCACGGCGAGAACGCCACCGTGATCTTCGACGAGCACGAGGTCCCGGTCCATCGCCCTGAAGGACTTCGTGGACGAGATCAACATCTGCCGGGAGCCGCTGCCCGAGCTGGCGTCCTTGCCCGCCGAGGTACGTGCCGCGCTGAGCGACAAGCCCGCGGACTTCCTGCCCCAGTACATCCACTCCGGTCTCTTCGTAGGCGTCTTCCGCTACCTCTCCGCCCTGTGCGAGGACCGCCTCGGCGTACCCGAGGAGGAGTTCTGGTCCCTCGTACGGGCGGAGATCCTGCGCCACCAGGCCCGCTTCCCCGAGCTCAAGGAGCGCCACGAGCTCTTCGACCTGCTCGGCGAGCGGATCGGGCGGCTCTGCCTGAACCGGAACCGGTTGTACGAGGACGGCTACCGCGACCGCTCCGACCGCCCGCACGCGGTGGAGTACGGCACCGTGCCCAACCCCCTGTACCGGCCGTGAACCACCATCGTGGCGGTCCCTGTCGGTGGCGCCCCGTAGGGTTGTCATTGCTATGACGAAGCCCTCCCTCCCCGACCTGCTGCACGCCGCCGTATCCGCCGTCGGCGGCACGGAGCGGCCCGGCCAGGTGGCCATGGCCGAAGCCGTCGCCGAAGCGATCGACGACAACACGCACCGCCTGATCCAGGCCGGCACCGGCACCGGCAAGTCCCTCGGCTACCTGGTGCCGGCCCTCGCGCACGGCGAGCGCGTGGTCGTGGCCACCGCCACCCTCGCCCTCCAGCGCCAGCTCGTCGAGCGCGACCTGCCCCGGACGGTGGACGCGCTGCATCCGCAGCTCCGCCGCCGCCCGCAGTTCGCCATGCTCAAGGGCCGCTCCAACTACCTGTGCCTGCACCGGCTGCACGAGGGCGCGCCGCAGGACGAGGAGGAGGGCCTCTTCGACCAGTTCGAGGCGGCCGCCCCCACCAGCAAGCTCGGCCAGGACCTGCTGCGCCTGCGCGACTGGGCGGACGAGACCGAGACCGGCGACCGGGACGACCTGACGCCCGGTGTCTCGGACAAGGCCTGGTCGCAGATCTCCGTCTCCTCCCGGGAGTGTCTGGGCGCGACGAAGTGCGCGTACGGCGCCGAGTGCTTCGCCGAGGCCGCCCGCGAGCGGGCCAAGCTCGCCGACGTCGTCGTCACCAACCACGCGCTGCTGGCCATCGACGCCATCGAGGGCGCCCCGGTGCTGCCGCAGCACGAGGTGCTGATCGTGGACGAGGCGCACGAGCTGGTCTCCCGGGTGACCGGGGTCGCCACCGGCGAGCTCACCCCGGGCCAGGTCAACCGTGCCGTGAAGCGCGCGGCCAAGCTGGTCGACGAGAAGACCGCGGATTCGCTCCAGACCGCGTCCGAGTCGTTCGAGCGGGTCATGGAGCTGGCCCTTCCGGGCCGGCTGGAGGAGGTCCCCGAGGACCTCGGGTACGCGCTGGCGGCCCTGCGGGACGCCGCTCGCAACGTCATCTCGGCGATCGGCGCGACCCGCGACAAGTCCGTCCACGACGAGGACGCCGTCCGCAAGCAGGCCCTGGCCGCGGTGGAGAGCGTCCACGGGGTGGCCGAGCGGATCCTGCTCGGCTCCGAGTACGACGTCGTCTGGTACGAGCGGCACGACCGGTTCGGGGCCACGCTGCGGGTCGCCCCGCTGTCGGTGTCCGGGCTGCTGCGCGAGAAGCTGTTCGAGGACCGCTCGGTGGTCCTGACCTCGGCGACCCTCAAGCTGGGCGGCGATTTCAACGGGGTCGCGGCCTCGCTGGGCCTGTCCCCCGAGGGGGTCGAGGCGGAGGACGCCCCGGTCTGGAAGGGTCTGGACGTCGGCTCGCCGTTCGACTACCCCAGGCAGGGGATCCTGTACGTCGCGAAGCACCTGGCCACGCCGGGCCGGGAGGGCACCCGCGGCGACATGATGGACGAGCTCGCCGAGCTGATCGAGGCGGCCGGCGGCCGCACCCTCGGTCTGTTCTCCTCCATGCGGGGCGCCAAGGCCGCTGCCGAGGAGCTGCGCGGCCGGCTCGACAACCCGATCCTGCTCCAGGGCGAGGAGACGCTGGGCGAGCTGATCAAGGCGTTCGCGGCGGACCCGAAGACCTGCCTGTTCGGGACGCTGTCGCTCTGGCAGGGCGTGGACGTGCCGGGCCCCAGCTGCCAGCTCGTGGTGATGGACCGCATCCCGTTCCCGCGCCCGGACGATCCGCTGATGAGCGCCCGGCAGAAGTCGGTCGAGGAGCACGGCGGCAACGGCTTCATGGCCGTCGCGGCCACGCATGCGGCGCTGCTGATGGCCCAGGGTGCGGGCCGGCTCGTACGGGCCACCGGCGACCGGGGTGTCGTCGCGGTCCTGGACCCCCGGCTGGCCACGGCCCGGTACGGGAGCTTCCTGCGGGCCACGCTGCCGGACTTCTGGTACACCACGGACCGCAACCAGGCCCGCCGCTCGCTGGCCGCGATCGACGCGAAGGCCAAGGCCGACGGCACGTAGTGCGGGCGGTTCCGCCGCCGGTCCCGGGGTACAAAACAACCCCCGGGACCGGCGCAGTGGGTCCCGGGGGCTGGCTAGGAAGCGACGAGGGTCAGATCCGGCGCAGTACCGCGACGACCTTGCCGAGGATGGTCGCCTCGTCGCCGGGGATCGGCTGGTAGGCGGCGTTGTGCGGGAGCAGCCAGACGTGCCCGTCCTCGCGCTTGAAGCGCTTGACGGTGGCTTCTCCGTCGAGCATCGCGGCCACGATGTCGCCGTTCTCCGCGACCGGCTGGCGGCGGACCGTGACCCAGTCGCCGTCGCAGATGGCGGCCTCGATCATCGAGTCGCCGACGACCTTGAGGACGAAGAGCTCGCCGTCGCCTACGAGCTGGCGGGGGAGCGGGAACACGTCCTCCACCGACTCCTCGGCGAGGATCGGGCCGCCGGCCGCGATCCGGCCGACCAGGGGGACGTACGAGGCGGCGGGCTTGCCGGTGGTGTCCGTGGGCTGCGAGCTGGGCTGGTCGGAGCCGCGGACCTCGTACGCCCGGGGGCGGTGCGGGTCCCGGCGCAGGAAGCCCTTGCGCTCCAGGGCCATCAGCTGGTGGGCGACGGACGAGGTGCTGGACAGGCCGACCGCCTGGCCGATCTCCCGCATCGACGGCGGGTAGCCGCGCCGCTGCACCGAGTCGCGAATGACCTCGATGACCCTCCGCTGCCTGTCCGTGAGCCCGGAGCTGTCGGCGCGGATGCCTGGAGGTCGGCCTGGCAGCGAGCGCGCGGGGCGCGCGGGCTCCCCCTCCGGGTTCAGACTTGCGTCGTTCATGGGATGCACCGGCTCGAGTCGGCTCTGGGAGCGGTTCTGGGCAGTGATGGTGGCACTGTCTGCGGTGGTGGTCACGTCGGCGGCCCCTCTCGAAATGTTCTCCCTAGCTGGACAACGGTAGTTGCTTTCGAAAGGTTGCGCCAAACACACGTTCGAGTGAAAAAACGCGGATCGTCCAACCTGGGCGCATCGAGGGGTGTATGGACGATCGGTCCGCCGAACGCGGGTTCGGTCCGGCGTCCGCTGTTTACGGTACCCTTCCCGGTCGGATCGCCACCTTCCGGTCCTGTGCTCAGTGTGGCACCGGGAATGGCTCCGTCCGGGCGCCGCGCACAGCGACACGCGGAACGAAGTAAATCCACCACAACCCAAGATCTAGTGGTTGGATGAGCGCTGCCGCCCAGAAGTTGTGGTCCCCGGTCCGCCGAGGCCCTCGGTATCGCATATGCTGGAGGCTGCTTCGCGAGCCCCCGACAGAGACCCGTCTCGGTCGTTCAGGGGCCCCGCGAGGTGATTCTGTCGTGCCAATAGGGAGGGTGAGGGAACCATGCACTGCCCCTTCTGCAGGCACCCCGACAGCCGCGTCGTCGACAGCCGCACCACGGACGACGGCACGTCGATCCGTCGGCGCCGTCAGTGCCCCGACTGCTCCCGTCGTTTCACGACGGTGGAGACGGCCTCGCTGATGGTGATCAAGCGCAGCGGGGTGACCGAACCCTTCAGCCGTACCAAGGTCATCTCCGGCGTGCGCAAGGCGTGCCAGGGACGGCCGGTCACCGAGGACGCCCTCGCCAAGCTCGGCCAGCGGGTCGAGGAGGCGGTGCGCGCCACCGGAAGTGCCGAGCTGACCACCCATGACGTGGGTCTGGCCATACTCGGCCCGTTGCAGGAGCTCGACCTGGTCGCGTACCTGCGGTTCGCGTCCGTTTACAAGGCGTTCGACACGCTCGAAGACTTCGAGACCGCCATCGCGGAACTCCGCGTGCCGCGGCCTCACCCCCAAGAGTGCGAGCCCGGGGGGACCGCTCCGGTCCCCGTGCCCGCCTCCGCCGCCGACTGACCGGGCGGCCGCAGCGCAGCGCGGCCGCAGCCCGGGACAGCCAGGCGAAGAAACAGTAGATACAAGACAGGCCGTGCCGCGGAATAACGCTGGCACTTTAGGGCGTTTTTGCCCGCATATGGGAGGAAGCGGCATGACAGAGACGGCGAGCGGCTCGGCACGAGGTTCCCGCGCCAAGGGGACCAAGACTGCCAAGAGCGGCCTTCGGATCGAGCGCATCCACACCACCCCCGGCGTGCACCCGTACGACGAGGTGAGCTGGGAGCGCCGTGACGTCGTCATGACCAACTGGCGCGACGGCTCGGTGAACTTCGAGCAGCGTGGCGTCGAATTCCCCGACTTCTGGTCGGTGAACGCGGTCAACATCGTCACCAGCAAGTACTTCCGCGGCGCGGTCGGCACCGCGCAGCGCGAGACCGGTCTCAAGCAGCTCATCGACCGCATCGTGAAGACCTACACGAAGGCCGGCGAGGACTACGACTACTTCGCGTCCCCGGCCGACGCGGAGATCTTCGAGCACGAGCTGACCTACGCCCTCCTGCACCAGATCTTCAGCTTCAACTCCCCGGTGTGGTTCAACGTCGGCACGCCCCAGCCGCAGCAGGTCTCCGCCTGCTTCATCCTGTCCGTCGACGACTCCATGGAGTCGATCCTCGACTGGTACAAGGAAGAGGGCATGATCTTCAAGGGCGGCTCCGGCGCCGGCCTGAACCTCTCCCGCATCCGCTCCTCCAAGGAGCTCCTCTCCTCCGGCGGCAACGCCTCCGGTCCGGTCTCCTTCATGCGGGGCGCCGACGCGTCCGCCGGAACGATCAAGTCGGGCGGCGCCACCCGCCGCGCCGCCAAGATGGTCGTCCTGGACGTGGACCACCCGGACGTCGAGGACTTCATCGCGACCAAGGTGAAGGAAGAGGAGAAGATCCGCGCCCTGCGCGACGCGGGCTTCGACATGGACCTGGGCGGGGACGACATCACGTCCGTCCAGTACCAGAACGCCAACAACTCCGTCCGCGTGAACGACGAGTTCATGACGGCCGTCGAGAACGGCACCGAGTTCGGCCTGCGCGCCCGCATGACCGGCGAGGTCATCGAGAAGGTCGACGCCAAGGCGCTCTTCCGCAAGCTGGCCGAGGCCGCGTGGGCCTGCGCCGACCCGGGCATCCAGTACGACGGTGTGATCAACAACTGGCACACCTGCCCCGAGTCCGGCCGCATCACCGCGTCGAACCCGTGCAGCGAGTACATGCACCTGGACAACACGTCCTGCAACCTCGCCTCGCTGAACCTGATGAAGTTCCTGAACGACGACGGCAAGGGCAACCAGTCCTTCGACGCCGAGCGCTTCGCCAAGGTCGTCGAGCTCGTCATCACCGCGATGGACATCTCCATCTGCTTCGCGGACTTCCCGACGCAGAAGATCGGCGAGAACACCCGCGCCTTCCGCCAGCTCGGCATCGGCTACGCCAACCTCGGCGCCCTGCTGATGGCGACCGGCCACGCGTACGACTCGGACGGCGGCCGCACCCTCGCCGCGTCGATCACCTCGCTGATGACCGGCACCGCGTACAAGCGCTCCGCCGAGCTGGCCGCCATCGTCGGCCCGTACGACGGCTACGCCCGCAACGCCGAGGCGCACAAGCGTGTCATGAAGCAGCACGCCGACGCCAACGCCGTCGCGCCGCGCACCGAGGACCTGGACAACTCGATCTGGGCCGCGGCCACCGAGGCCTGGCAGGACGTCCTGCGCCTCGGCGAGAAGAACGGCTTCCGCAACTCCCAGGCCTCCGTCCTCGCACCGACCGGCACCATCGGTCTCGCTATGTCCTGCGACACCACCGGTGTCGAGCCGGACCTGGCCCTGGTCAAGTTCAAGAAGCTCGTCGGCGGCGGCTCGATGCAGATCGTCAACGGCACCGTCCCGCAGGCCCTGCGCCGCCTGGGTTACCAGGAGGAGCAGATCGAGGCGATCGTCGCCCACATCGCCGAGCACGGCGTGGTCGTCGACGCCCCGGGCCTGAAGACCGAGCACTACTCGGTGTTCGACTGCGCCATGGGCGAGCGTTCCATCTCCGCGATGGGCCACGTCCGGATGATGGCCGCGATCCAGCCCTGGATCTCCGGCGCGATCTCGAAGACGGTCAACATGCCGGAGACGGCGACCGTCGAGGAGATCGAGGAGATCTACTTCGAGGCGTGGAAGATGGGCGTCAAGGCGCTCGCGATCTACCGCGACAACTGCAAGGTCGGCCAGCCCCTCTCCGCGAAGAAGAAGGAAGCGGAGAAGGAGAAGGTCACCGTCAAGGCCGAGGACACCATCCGCGCGGCGGTCGAGAAGGTCATCGAGTACCGCCCGGTCCGCAAGCGCCTCCCCAAGGGCCGCCCGGGCATCACCACCTCCTTCACGGTCGGTGGCGCCGAGGGCTACATGACCGCGAACTCCTACCCGGATGACGGCCTGGGCGAGGTCTTCCTGAAGATGTCCAAGCAGGGTTCGACCCTCGCGGGCATGATGGACGCCTTCTCGATCGCCGTCTCGGTCGGTCTGCAGTACGGCGTCCCGCTGGAGACGTACGTCTCGAAGTTCACGAACATGCGCTTCGAGCCGGCCGGCATGACGGACGACCCGGACGTGCGGATGGCGCAGTCGATCGTCGACTACATCTTCCGCCGCCTGGCGCTGGACTTCCTGCCCTTCGAGACCCGCTCGGCACTCGGCATCCACACGGCCGAGGAGCGGCAGCGCCACCTGGACACCGGCTCGTACGAGCCGCTCGAGGACGACCTCGACACGGAGTCCCTGGCCCAGTCGGCCCCGCTGGCCGCCGTCCCGGCGGTCCCGAAGCCGGTCGCGGTCGTCGAGATCCAGGCCCCGAAGACGGCGCACTCCAACGCCGAACTCGTCGAGATGCAGCTCGGCGTCTCCGCCGACGCCCCGCTCTGCTTCTCGTGCGGTACGAAGATGCAGCGCGCCGGCTCCTGCTACATCTGCGAGGGCTGCGGCTCGACCAGCGGCTGCAGCTGATCTCCGTCAGTACGCCGGGCGTAGCCTGGGCAGGTAGCTGAACAGCAGTACACGAAGGGGACCGGCCGCAGGCCGGTCCCCTTTCGTCGACAGGTTTCTCGAACGGGAGCCGGGAGCGGGGGAGACATGTGGAGCGGTGACCAGCTGGATCTGGACGCCTATCTGGCGCGGATCGGATACGACGGACCGGTCGGGGAGGACGGGGAACTCCGGGCGGACCTCGCGACGTTGTACGCAGTGCACCGGGCCCACGTCGGTGCCATCACCTTCGAAAACCTGGACGTGCTGCTCGGCCGCCCCGTCGAGCTGGGCGTCAAGGCACTGGAGGACAAGCTCGTGCACGGCCGCCGCGGCGGCTACTGCTACGAGCAGAACTCGCTGCTGGCCGCCGCCCTGGAGCGGATCGGCTTCGAGGTCTCCGGGCGCGGCGCCCGCAACCGCACCCGCGGGGACACCCTGCTCGCGGTGACGCACGCCGTCCTCGTCGTCACCGTCGAGGGTGAACCCTGGTTGTGCGACGCCGGGTTCGGCCACCAGGGCCCGCGCGAGCCCGTCCCGCTCGCGCGGCCCGGAGCCGAAGTGGTGCAGGGGGAATGGACGTACGCCGTCCGCGAGGAGGACGAGGGGATCCTCGCGCTGTCCATACTGCGCGAGGGCATCTGGCGCGACCTGTACGCGTTCTCCCCGCAGCGCTACCACCCCGTCGACTACGTCCTGCTCAACCACTACAGCTCCTCCCACCCACGCTCCGTCTTCGTCGGGCGGATCGTCGTCCAGCACCCGGGCGACGGCGTCCACCACCCCGTTCGCCGGGCGCTCGTGGGGCGGGAGCTCACCCGGCTGTACGCAGACGGGCGGGTCGAGCGGCGTTCCGTGGACCCCGACGAGCTGCTCCCGCTGCTCGACCGGGAGTTCGGGCTTCGACTGTCCGGGCGGGATGCGGAGGAACTGGTGCGGATCAACCGCGCTGGGGACTGACCGGGGCCGCGCCGGGCCCGTACGATGGCGCGGTGCTGGTCAAGTGGATTCGCTGCACGGTGACGGACCGACGCGGGTTCGAGCGCGGGCAGCGCAAATGGGCGGGGCTGCCTGGCGAGCCGGGATTCCGGGGACAGGGCGGCGGTTGGAGCCGGGGGCGGCAGGGGGTCGCGCATGTCTTCGCGTTTTGGGAGAGCCGTTCCTTCTACGACTCCTTCATGGCCCGCTCGCACGATCGGCTGGCCGCGTCCCAGACCGGGACTTACACGAACGCGCGGGTCACGCTCTTCGACCACCGCTTCGACGTGAAGACCGGCTTCGAGCCGCGCTTCACCGACGCGGACGTCGTGCGGGTGGCCCACACCCGGGTGCGGGAGGGCCGCGTGGACCACTTCGCCCTCATGCAGGAGAAGGTGTGGAACCCGGCGATGGCCGGCTCACCCGGAATGATCCGGGGCCTGTTCGGGGAGGCGCCGGGCCGGGAGTTCCTGGTGCTCTCGATGTGGCATGCCGCCGCCGAGCACGGCAAATACCGGCAGGAGCGGGTCGAGCGGCTCTCTCTGCGCGCCCAGACCGAGGCCGACGTGGAAGCCCTCACCGGGGATGTCGTCGACCTCGAACCGTCCTGGACGGTATGACCGTACGACGATCGGCGGGCCGACCGGCGAGCCCGGATGCCCGGTCCGCCGGCCGCCGCATAGGGTCGGGGAATGGCACGACCACGGCGCATCGTCCTTGTCCGGCACGGGGAATCGGAGGGCAATGCCGATGACACGGTGTACGAACGGGAGCCCGACCACGCCCTGCGGCTGACCGGCCAGGGCCGCGAGCAGGCCGCCGAGGCCGGCGTACGGCTGCGCGAGCTGTTCGGGGACGAGGCCATCAGCGCGTACGTCTCCCCGTACCGGCGCACCCTCCAGACCTTCCGGGAGCTGCGGCTGGACCCGGCGCGGGTCCGGATGCGCGAGGAGCCGAGGCTGCGCGAGCAGGACTGGGGGAATTGGCAGGACCGGGACGACGTACGACTGCAGAAGGCGTACCGCGACGCGTACGGGCACTTCTTCTACCGCTTCGCGCAGGGGGAGTCCGGCGCGGACGTGTACGACCGGGTCGGGTCCTTCCTGGAGAGCCTCTACCGGAGCTTCGAGGCCCCGGACCACCCGCCGAACGTGCTGCTGGTGACGCACGGGCTGACCATGCGGCTCTTCTGCATGCGCTGGTTCCACTGGTCGGTGGCGGAGTTCGAGGCCCTGTCCAACCCCGGGAACGGTGAATACCGGGTGCTCCTGCTGGGCCCGGACGGCCGCTACCGCATGGACCGCCCGTTTGAGAGGTGGACCACACCGGAGCCTTATGACCTGGACGGCTAAACTGACGCGGGATGACCGCTGACTCCGTTTCCGAACTGCGCTACACACGCGCCATGGCCAGCCTCCGCGGGCTGGCTCTGGGTGACGCCCTGGGCTCCCAGTACTTCGTCCCCGTGAACTACCCCCTCCTCAAGCGCCGCGAGCTGCCCGTCGGCACCGGGACCTGGCAGTGGACCGACGACACCGAGATGGCCTGCTCGGTGGTCGCCGTCCTCGCCGCGCACGGGCGCATAGACCAGGACGCCCTGGCGAGCTCCTTCGCCCACCACCACGACTTCGACCGCGGCTACGGGCCCGCCGTCAACCGGATGCTCCGCCTCGTCCGGGAGGGCGAGGACTGGCGCACGCTGGCCGCCGAGCTGTTCAACGGGCAGGGCTCGTGGGGCAACGGCGCGGCCATGCGGATCGCGCCGCTGGGTGCGTGGTACGCCGACGATCCGGAGCAGGCCACGCACCAGGCGGAGATCTCCGCCTACACCACGCACCAGCACCGCGAGGCGGTGTGCGGGGCGATGGCGGTCGCGGCGGCCGCCGCACTGGCGGCGGATCCGGCCGGTCCGCCGAAGGCCGGGGACCTGCTGGACGGGGTGATCGCGCTGGTGCCGCGCAGTGCCGTGGGCGCGGGGCTGCGGCGGGCGCGGGACATGCTGGACTACGGGGACGCGACGACCGTCGCGGCGGTGCTGGGCTGTGGGCGGCGTACGAGCGCGCACGACACCGTGCCGTTCGCCCTGTGGTCGGCGGCGCGCTCGCTGGACGACTACGAGCGGGCGTTCTGGACCACCGCGCAGGTGGGCGGGGACGTGGACACGACCTGCGCCATCGTCGGCGGGGTGCTGGGCGCGCGCGGAGACGCGGTGCTGCCCGCCGCCTGGCTGGCCCGTACGGAAGCCCTGCCGGCCTGGCTGCCGGAGACCGCGGCCCACTAGGTCTTCCCGCGGCCGGGCGACACGGGCCGTTGCGATTGTCACGGTCCTGCCACAGGGGCCTTCCTGTCGGGCTGAACCCGCACGTCACGGGCCTAACCTGGCCGCGCTGCCGCCTCCGTCGTGACGACGCGGCCGGCCGACAGGGGAGGGGAACCCGATGCCAGAGAACACCGACGGCGGGCCCGGCGCGGGGGCGCCGCCCGGGTGGGAGCCCAAGGCGTGGCAGGCCTATCAAGTCCGCCGGCAGCGGGCCACGTCCGGGGCCTGGTCCATCGCACCGCTCGCGTGGGCCGAGGCCGCCCGCCCCGCCGAGGCCGCACCCGTACCCACCGCCGTCCTGCTCGCCGCCGTGGCGGCCGGCCTCGCCTCGGGCTTGTTCCTCGGCGACGGCCTGGGCCCCGGGCTGCTGATCGCCGTCGTGCCCGCCATGGCCGGTGCGTACCTCGCCGCCCGGGCGGCCCGGCGTCGCGCGCGGCCCTGGAGCGCGGTCTGGGCGGTCGGCTGCGCCGCCCTCCTCGCCGTACCCGCGCTGCGCGACGCCGGCTGGCCCGCCACCCTCGCACTGCTCGCCGCCGTCCTGCTCGGCGCGCTGGCCCTGCACGGCGGCCGCACCTGGCCCGGCGTGCTGCTCAGCCCGCTCGGCTTCGTCGACTCCACCGTGCTCGGGATCCGCTGGGCCTGGAGCGGCCTGCGCTCGCGCGGCAGCGGGGTGGACCGGGCCCGCTGGCTGCCCGTGGCCAAGGCCGCGGCCGTGGCCCTCGTCCTGCTGGTGCTCTTCGGCACCCTGTTCGCGTCCGCGGACGCGGCCTTCGCCGACCTGCTGGACGGGCTCACCCCGGATATCTCCCTCGGCGACGGACCGGTGCGCTTCGTCCTCTTCCTGCTCGGAGCCGTACTCGCGCTCGCCGCCGCCCGCGCCGCCGCCGCGCCCTCGCGCTGGGACCGGATCCGGATCGCGCCCGGAAAGCCGCGCTCGCGCGTCGAATGGGCCCTTCCGCTCATCGTGCTCGACCTGCTCTTCGCCGGCTTCAACGCCGTCCAGCTGGCCGTCCTGTTCGGCGGCTACGACAAGGTCCTGGAGAGCACCGGGCTCACCTACGCCGAGTACGCCCGGCAGGGCTTCTGGCAGCTGCTCTGGGCCACCCTGCTCACCCTCGCCGTGATCGCGCTCGCCCTGCGCTGGGCCCCACGGGCCGGAGCCGGCGACCGGCGGTTCGTCCGCGTCGTACTCGGCACGCTGTGCGCCCTGACCCTGGTCGTGGTCGCCTCCGCGCTGCGCCGGATGGACCTGTACGTGGACGCCTACGGGCTGACCCGGCTGCGCGTGTCGGTGGCCGCGATGGAGCTGTGGCTCGGGCTGGTCATCGTACTGATCATGGCCGCGGGCGTGTTCGGCGCCCGCCGGCTGCCGCGCGCGGTCGCGGCCGCCGCGGCCGCCGCCGTCCTGGCCTTCGGGCTGCTGTCCCCGGACGGGCTGGTCGCCGAGAAGAACGTGGCCCGCTTCGATCAGACCGGCAAGCTCGACCTGGCCTACTTCCAGTCCCTGTCGGCGGACGCCGTGCCCGGGCTGGACCGGCTGCCCGAACCCCGCCGCTCCTGCGCGCTGCGCGGGATCAACAACGAGCTGGCGAGCCGCGGCCAGGTGCCCTGGTACGCGATGAGCCTCGGCGAGTACCGGGCCCGGCAGATCCTGCGCGAGCGCCCGGTGACGGCCTCGTACGAGGTGTGCCGGAGCCTGGGCACCTTCCACAGCCGCATCGAGTAGCAGCCGGCCGGCAAGCAGCCGGACGGCAGCCCGATCCCGTACGAGGACCCCGGCGCGGCATCACCTCCCGCGCCGGGCACCCCGTACGAAGCTGCCCCACGGCTCAGGCCGCCGGACCGGCCTCCGCGGCGGCGCCGTTCAGGGCCTCCAGGTCGCTCTTGCGCACCCGGATCACCAGCAGCGCGGTGGCGAGGGCGAGTGCAGCCATGGCGACGGCCGCGATGAACGCGGTGGAGATGCCCTGGGTGAGGACGATGTCCCCCCAGGGGTCGGCCATCCGCTTGGTCTCGTTGAAGGCCGCCAGCTGGCCGGGGTCCGCGTGTTCCATGAAGTCCGGCATCTGCTTCGCGCCCTCGTCGCGGCTGGCCGTGCCGAAGACGGTGACCAGGATCGACAGGCCGAGCGAGCCGCCCACCTGCTGGCTGGCGTTGAGCAGCCCGGAGGCCGCGCCCGCCTCCCGCTGGGCGACCCCGGAGACGGCGGTGAGGGTGAGGGTCACGAAGTTCAGGCCCATGCCGAAGCCGAAGATCAGCATCGGCCCGAGGACCCCGGAGACGTACGAGCTGTCGGTGCGGATGAAGGTCAGCCAGGACAGGCCGATGCCGGTGAGGGCGGATCCGGTGACCATGAACGGCTTGGGGCCGAAGCGGGGCAGGAAGCGCTGCGAGAGCCCGGCGGCGGTCACGATCGCGACCGTCACGGGCAGGAAGCCGAGCCCGGACCGGATGGGGGAGAAGCCCAGCACGTTCTGTACGAACTGGACGATGAAGAAGAACATCCCGAACATCGCGGCGGCGAGGCCGAGCATGATCAGGTAGGTGCCGGCGCGGTTGCGGTCGGCGAACATCCGCAGCGGGATGATCGGCTCGTGGGCCCGCGACTCGATGGCCACGAAGAGCGTGAGCAGGACGACGGCCGCGGCGAAGGAGACGAGGGTGCCCCCGTCGCGCCAGCCGTCCCCGGAGGCGCGGATGAACCCGTAGACGAGCGAGGCCATGCCGCCGGTGGAGGTGAGGGCCCCCGCGATGTCGAAGCGGCCCGGGTGGCGCTCGGACTCGGTGATGTAGAGCGGGGCGAGCACGGCGATCAGCAGGCCGATCGGCACGTTGACGAAGAGCACCCAGCGCCAGTCGAGCCACTCGGTCAGCATCCCGCCGGCCAGCAGGCCGATCGCGCCGCCGCCCGCGGAGACGGCGGCGAACACGCCGAACGCGCGGTTGCGCTCGGGGCCTTCGGCGAACGTCGTGGTGATCAGGGCGAGCGAGGTCGGCGAGGCGATCGCGCCGCCGACGCCCTGGAGGGCGCGGGCGGCCAGCAGTTGCCAGGGCTCCTGGGCGAAGCCGCCGAGCAGCGAGGCCAGGGTGAAGACGAGGATGCCGGTCAGGAACACGCGGCGCCGGCCGAGGATGTCGCCGGCCCGGCCGCCGAGCAGCAGGAGGCCGCCGAAGGCCAGGGTGTAGGCGCTGATCACCCAGGACAGGTCGGTGGTGGAGAAGGAGAGGGCGGTCTGGATGTGCGGGAGCGCGATGTTCACGATCGTCGCGTCGAGGACGACCATGAGCTGACAGGCGGCGATGACCGCGAGTGCCACGCCGGGCCGCCCTTCCCGGCGGGCCGCGCCCGGTATCCGGGGCGTGGCGGGTGGAGAGCTTTTCACCGAGGATCCCCCCATAGTGAAATAGTGAACGGAGCCGTTCACTGCGGCACCACGGTAGGAGCCCCCGGTTAGTGAACGCAACCGTTCACTAAGGCTGAAAATGCGTGCGAGGGCCGCGTGGGTCGGTCGGAGGTGGAGGCGATGGTGGGTTCCCGCTGGTCAGTGACGTCACCGGGCCGCAGACGCGGTCCGGAACTCGAACGGGCGATTCTCGACGCGGCGTTGGAGCAGCTGAGCACGGTCGGCTGGAACGGGCTCACCATGGAGGGCGTCGCGGCCTGCGCGCACACCGGCAAGGCGGCGGTGTACCGGCGGTGGCCCTCGAAGGCCGACCTGGTGGCCGAGGTGCTGCGGGCGGGGCTGCCGCCGATCGGGGAGATCGCAGACGGCGGATCGGTCCGGGGCGACCTCCTCCGGTTGTGTGTGCGGATGCGTGACGTGATGGAGTCGCGCGCCGGTCAGGCGCTGCGTGCAGTCCTTCACGAATGCGACCACGCCCATGCGGGCCGGTTCCACGACGTGATCCGGGCCGGGCTGCACGAACCCGCCCACCGCCTGATCAGGGAGCTTGTGCAGCGCGGGATCGAGCGGGGTGACGTACGGCCGGACGCGGCGCGTCCGTTCGTCGCCGACGTCATTCCGGCCATGATGATGTACCGCGCCAAGGTGTGCGGGAGCGAATGGACGGATGCGGACATCACGGAAATGATCGATCAGGTGATGGTGCCGCTGCTCAGGGCGTGAGACGCCGTACGGACTCCACCCGGGGTGGGGTGTGCAGGCGGCGCGGGGCGGCGTACCCTTGCTGGCGCCATGCCGTACGAAGCACCCACCCACACCGTCGAACGCTCCCTCCGTGCAACCATCGGCGCCAAGGTCATCGCCGGGGTCGACGAAGTCGGACGAGGGGCCTGGGCCGGTCCCGTCACCGTGTGCGCGGCGATCACCGGTCTGCGCCGGCCGCCCGCAGGTCTCACCGACTCCAAACTGCTCACCCAGAAACGACGCGACGCGCTCCTCGGCGTCCTGGAGGACTGGGTCACCGCGTACGCGCTGGGGCACGCCTCCCCCGAGGAGATCGACGCACTCGGGATGACGGCCGCCCTGCGGCTCGCCGCGGAGCGCGCCCTGGAGGCGCTGCCCGTGCGGCCCGACGCGGTGATCCTCGACGGCAAGCACGACTATCTCGGCCCGCCCTGGCGGGTCCGTACGGTCATCAAGGGCGACCAGTCCTGCGTCGCCGTCGCCGCGGCCTCGGTGATCGCCAAGGTCAGGCGCGACCGGATGATGGCCGAGCTCGGCCAACAGGGCGGCGGATGTGCGGAGTTCGCCTTCGGCGACAACGCCGGATACCCCTCGCCGGTGCACCGGGCCGCGCTCGAACAGCTGGGGCCCACCCCGTACCACCGGCTCTCGTGGTCGTACCTCGACGGGCTGCCCAAGTGGCGCCACCTCAAGAAGGTGCGGCGCAGCGAGGAAGCGACGGAACTGGAAAACGGAGGCCAACTCGGCTTCGATTTCTGATCGCACCCACGTGCCACCCACCGGTACGTTTCGTACCGGTGTTTGATAGACATCAACTCATGCCTCTCACCCCCGAGGAGCCTCAGATTCACGAGAGTGCCCAGGGTCCCCGCGTCACGCCGGCCGCGAGCCGCACCGCGCAGACCCCCCGCCCCGTACCTGGTCCGCGTCCCGCCGCCGTTCCGCGGCCCGGGCGCCCCGGTCCCTCCCCCGCGGCGGCGAGCCGTACGGGCGGGGCTCCCAGGCCCGCACCGCCCGCGCAGCGTGCGCCGCAGGCCACCCCTGGACCCGTAGCCCCCACCGCACCGTCCGTCTCCGCGGCGGTGCCCCGGATCCAGCTGATCCCGGCCTCCGCCGAGGGCGCGCTGGACGCGGCCGAAGAGGCCGTCGACCTGCTGCTCGACACCGGGCGCGGGCCCGGCGACATCCTGGTGCTCACCACCGGCGACCCGCACCCGTGGGCCGCGCACGAGCTGTCCTTCGGCGAGGCCGCGTACTGGGCCCTGCACGACGCCGGGGACGACGTCTTCTACGCGGACGCGGCGCAGGCCGAGCGCGCCGCGGGCCGTCCCGTCGTGGTCTTCGCGGCCAACGGCGGACCGGACGGGGCGACCGCCACCGCTCTGCCGACCGCGCTCGCGCGGGCCGGCGCGCTGCTGATCGTGTGCGGCGACCCGCAGCAGATCAACTCCGTGCTGGGCACGGGCGTCTGACGCCCCGTACCCGGCGCGGGCAAGGGGCGGGGCCGGTCGGACCGGCCCCGCTGAAGCCCGAGGCCTGACCTGCCGTACGCCCGATCCAGGGTGTACGGCCGCGAGGGCTGCCCGCGGGCGGGCCGGCGTACGGATGCGGCCCGCGGGCGGGCTTCGGCGTACGGCGGGCCTCGGCGCGCCGCGGGCCCTCAGCGCGCGGCGGTACGGCGCCGCAGGACCTCGGTCGCGCCGCCGCCGGTGCGCAGGGTCACCGGGGGGAATTCGGCCACGGTGTCGCCGAGGCGCTCGGGCCGCGAGTCGGAGCTGGGATGGCGGCCGCCCCGGCCCTCGCCCAGCACCTGCCAGCCGCCGCGGGTCAGCGTGATGTACGCGCCGCAGCGCAGCCCGTGCAGGGTGCAGGCGTCCCGCAGCCCCCACATCCAGGCGCCGTCCTCCTCGGTCCACCGCTCGTCGCCCTCGCGGCAGTACAGCAGCACCGCGGTCCGCACCGGGGTCCGGCGCCGCAGGTCGTGCGGGATGACCCGGCGCAGCGCGGCGAGCAGGGCGTTGCGGTACTCCCAGCCGTCGGCCGAGGCCGAGCGCCGGGTGAAGGAGGCGCTCGCGACGAGCCGCTCCTCGGGACCGAGCACGGCGATCACAGCGGCCCCGGGCGCCGGGCCGTGCCGGGAGTGCAGCCCGTGGACGACCTCGCGCGGATTGCGCAGCAGGGGGATGCCCGCCGCGGTCCATTCGGCGGGTTCCACCAGTCTGCCGTGCCGGCTGGCGCCGCCGGCTGCCGTTGTCAGTGACGATGTCGAGGGCGGGGCGAATCCGAAGGCCACGGTCCTCCCTTCGGGTACACGCCCGCAGACGGGCACAGCTGTCGTACGGGCGCGCCGCGGCGAGGCCCGGAAGAGCGCCGTCGAGCCGGGCGGGAGCAGCCCAATTCTCGCGTGGCCCGTGAGCATGCGGCAACGAGCAATTGGCGCCGCCGACCGGAATTCGCCGGTATGCCGTTCATATCCTTGCCCCGTCAGGGCGAAGATGACTCATTCGACTAGGGCTGAAGCCCAGTACCAGCGGAAACACCCCTTCGAGGGCAGGGTCGAGGCCGAGTGGAGCGCCCGTCCGACCCGTGGACCGTCCGCGACGATCCTCTCACGCTGGGTGAATTGGCCGATTGTCCGTGCCATCCGGTTGCATGGGGGCATGGACAACCTGGAGCTCCGCACCGAAGCCGATGCCATCCTCGCTGAGCTCGTCGGCGCCCCGGGGAGCGGGGCGCGGCTGCGGGAGGACCAGTGGCAGGCCGTGGCCGCCCTGGTGGAGGAGCGCCGGCGGGCCCTGGTGGTGCAGCGCACCGGCTGGGGCAAGTCGGCGGTCTACTTCGTCGCCACCGCGCTGCTGCGCCGGCGCGGCTCCGGACCCACGGTGATCATCTCGCCGCTGCTGGCGCTGATGCGCAACCAGGTCGAGGCGGCGGCGCGGGCCGGCATCCGGGCGCGCACCATCAACTCGGCCAACCCGGAGGAGTGGGACGCCATCTACGGGGAGGTCGAGCACGGCGAGACCGACGTGCTCCTCGTCAGCCCCGAACGCCTCAATTCCGTGGACTTCCGCGAGCAGGTGCTGCCCAAGCTCGCGGCCACGACCGGTCTGCTCGTGGTCGACGAGGCCCACTGCATCTCCGACTGGGGCCACGACTTCCGCCCCGACTACCGCCGACTGCGGGCCATGCTCGCCGAGCTAGCCCCCGGCGTCCCGGTCCTGGCCACCACCGCGACCGCCAACGCCCGGGTCACCGCGGACGTGGCGGAGCAGCTGGGCACGGGGGCCGGCGAGGCCCTGGTGCTGCGCGGCCCGCTGGACCGGGAGAGCCTGCGCCTGGGCGTGGTCGAGCTGCCGGACGCCGCGCACCGGCTGGCCTGGCTCGCCGAGCACCTGGACGAGCTGCCCGGCTCGGGGATCATCTACACGCTGACCGTGGCCGCGGCCGAGGAGGCCGCCGCCTTCCTGCGCCAGCGCGGCTTCCCGGTGGCCTCGTACACGGGCAAGACGGAGAACGCCGACCGCCTGCAGGCCGAGGACGACCTCCAGGCGAACCGGGTCAAGGCGCTGGTCGCCACCTCGGCGCTGGGCATGGGCTTCGACAAGCCCGACCTGGGATTCGTGATCCACCTCGGCTCGCCGTCCTCGCCGATCGCGTACTACCAGCAGGTCGGCCGCGCCGGACGCGGGGTGGAGCACGCCGAGGTCCTGCTGCTGCCGGGCAAGGAGGACGAGGCCATCTGGCGCTACTTCGCCGATACCGCCTTCCCGCCCGAGGCCCAGGTACGGCAGACCCTGTCGGCCCTCGCCAACGCCGGACGGCCGCTGTCCGTGCCCGCGCTGGAAGCGGCCGTGGAGCTCCGGCGCACCCGGCTGGAGACCATGCTCAAGGTGCTCGACGTCGACGGAGCCGTCAAGCGGGTCAAGGGCGGCTGGAGCTCCACCGGCCGGGAGTGGACGTACGACTCCGAGCGGTACGCCTGGGTCGCCCGCCAGCGGGCCGCCGAGCAGCAGGCCATGCGCGACTACGTGAGCACGTCCGGGTGCCGGATGGAGTTCCTGCGCCGGCAGCTGGACGACGAGGGGGCGGTCCCGTGCGGCCGGTGCGACAACTGCGCGGGCGCCTGGGCCGACTCCTCGGTGTCGGCGGAGACCCTGACCGGCGCGGCGAAGGAACTGGAGCGCCCGGGGGTGGAGGTGGAGCCGCGCCGGATGTGGCCGACCGGCATGGCGGCCCTGGGCGTCAACGTCAAGGGACGCATCCCGGCCGGGGAGCAGTGCTCCACCGGGCGGGCCCTGGGCCGGCTCTCGGACATCGGCTGGGGCAACCGGCTGCGCCCGCTGCTCGCCGAGAACGCCCCCGACGGGCCGGTCCCCGAAGACGTCCTGCACGCCGCGGTCGCCGTCCTCGCCGACTGGGCGCGCTCCGCCGGCGGCTGGGCCCCCGGTGTCCCGGACGCCTCCGACCGGCCGGTGGGCGTCGTCGCCGTGCCGTCCCTCGCCCGCCCGCAGCTCGTCGGCTCCCTCGCGGAGGGGATCGCGAGCATCGGCCGCCTCCCGTACCTGGGCACCCTGACCTACACCGGGCCGGACGGCGCGCACGCGGCACGGCGCAGCAACTCCGCCCAGCGGCTCAAGGCGCTGTCCGGCACGTTCGCCGTCTCCGAGGAACTGGCCGCCGCCCTGGCGCAGTCGCCCGGGCCCGTCCTCCTCGTGGACGACTACTCCGACTCCGGCTGGACCCTGGCGGTCGCCGCCCGCCTGCTCCGCCGGGCGGGCAGCGGCCAGGTGCTCCCGCTGATCCTCGCGACGGCCGGCTGACCGGCAGCGCGCGGCGGAACCGGCCGCACCCCCTACGTGGAGGCGGGTGGGGGTGCGGCCGGGGGCAGGTGGTTTCCGGGGTCCTGGAGGCGGTCGCCCTGGGCGGCCAGCATGCGGCGGACCACGGGCTCCGGCATGCGGATGACCACCGGCTGCGACAGGGTCGTCTCCCGTACCGCCGTGGCCGTGCCGCCCAGCTTCCCGGTGAGCCTGTCGGTCACGGTGGCCACCACCTTGACGTCCACCGTGAACTGGACCAGGACCGCCTTCATCTTCGGCTTGTGCAGCGGCAGCGAGCCGGCGGAGTTCGCCGCCGCGTCGGTCGCGCCGCCCGAGCCGCCCCCGTTGGCCAACAGCTGGTTGAGCCGGAACTCGTTGGCGTTGAGCAGCCCCGCGCCGAGCAGCGGGCGGGCCGCCCTGCTGTCGTCGGAGGAGCTCTGGCCGTCCTTCTGGCCGGGGCGCGGCGCCTCCAGATGGCTCTGGCCCACCGTCTCGAAGGTCATCTTGTCGCCGAGGCCCAGCACCTGCCCGTCGCGCAGCCGCGTGTGCACGGAGGCCCGCAGGTCCTGGCCCTGCGGGCCGGAGGCGTGGACCGGCGGCAGATCGGCGCCGGAGGCGGTGAGCAGCGGCAGTGCGGCGATCATCCACTCGGTGGACACCGCCTCGTCCAGGGCGTACGCGGCGGCCTGACCCGGGGTGCGGAACCGATGGCCGCCGCCCGCCTCCTTGACGGCGGCACCCACCAACTTCCTGACGTCATGGGCCCCTGCGAAACCGTTGACCTGCGCCTCCAGCGGGAGCTTGACACCGGCATCCCGCCAGGCGTCGAGCCGGACCGCGCCGCCGCCGGTGCGGGCGCCGGGCGGAGCGACGAGGGGCGCCGCCGGGACCGGCCGCACGCGGGAGAGCGCCTCCAGGTCCTTGCGCAGGATGCGGTGGGTCAGTGTCAGGCTGTTCATCTGGGAGAACGCCAACCGGGTGTCGCCCTTGTACAGTTCGAGCCTCGCCCGGATCGGCAGGTTCATCTTCGCCGACTTCGCGGAGCTGTCCGCGACGGACTTCATGCCGAGCTGGCCGCGGCTCACGGCGCCGCTGCGCCGCGAGTTGCCGGTCGCGTAGCCGAGGCCGCCCGCACCGCCCAGACTCTTCAGCTGCCCGGCGCCGCCGTCCGGTCTGGCCGATCCACCGAGGATGCCCTCGACCCCGGCGACGGAGGCCTTGTCGTGGGAGGTGGCCTGCTGTGAGACGGCCGAGGTGATGTACTCCATGTCGCGGCCGTCGTTCGCGTCCTCCGCGTACGTGCCGTCGCCCGTGCGTTCGATCTTGAACACCGCCCAGTACGGGGTGTTGCGGCCGTCGAACAGTTCGACGGTGACGCCGCCGTCCATGGCGCTGGACAGGAGCCCGGCCGAACCGTCCCGGTCCAGGACGCGCAGCAGCCGCTGCACGTTGTCGTTGCGGTCCTTGAGCTGGCGCCGGGGCAGCAGGTGGTGGACGAGGTCCGGGTGCGTGCCCCCGGCGAGGCTCGTGCGCAGCTTCTCGAGCAGCGGGACGAAGTCAGGCAGGTTCTCGATCATGCCGAAGCCGAGGGCGCGGTCCTTGCCGAGTACCGGGGGCGGAGCGCTCGCGGTGGCGGCTGCCGACGCCGACGCGGACGAACCGGCGCCCTGCCGGGCGGCGGCCCGCTCGGCGGCCGTACGGGAGCTCTCCGGCCGGTTCCCGCCCTGCGGGCCGGCGGAGGTCGCGGCGGCGGCAGGTACCGGTTTCCGCTTGCGCACCTGTTCCCGTATCTGCGGCGGCAGCTGTGCCTCCGTCAGCCAGACTCCCGCCGCGGCCGGCAAGGTCGTGGCGGCCTTCGCGGTGCACGAGCCGCGGGCGGTGACGCCCACCTCCGCGACCATGTTGACCAGCACGTCGCACTGGACCAGGTACAGCGGGGCCTTCTTCGGGGTGTGGGCGTTGCGCTCGACCGTGCCGGACACGGTGAAGGTCTCTGCGTTGCCCTCGCTCGTGGTGCCGGACACCGCCAGGCCCTGGCCGGCGCGCCACTGGGGGCCGGTCTGCGAGCCGGTGACGCCGAACTGCACCGTGTTGGTGGTGACCTTGCCCCGCTGTCCGCCGGACTGGTGGCCGCCGAGTACGAACGTCTCGGTGCCCGGGCCCGCGCCCTTGTGCAGCAGTCTCGGGTTGGCCAGGACCAGCCGGGTGCCGACGGCGCCGTTCAGGCCTGCGAGGCGCCGCGGATAGCGAAGGTTCTTCACCACCCAGCCGGAGGACGCGGCCTGCCGCAGGGCGCCCTGGATCGCCCGCTCGCCGAACCGCTCCTCGATCGCCAGCCGCGGCGCGAGCCCCTCCGTCGCCAGCGCCGGGTCCTCGCGTACGTCCTTGTTGCCGGCGGCTGCCCGGGACAGCAGCCGCAGGGCGAGGGCCCGGATCGGCTCCCCGTCGACGGTCTCGACCAGCTGCCAGTCCCGCAGCGGTTCGCCGGCGGACGGCCGCATTGTCAGCGTGGCCAGGTCGCCGATGCCCTCGGCGTGGACGGCGTGCTCCGCGGCGCCGGGCTGCGCCCGGCGGACCGAGGCGATCGAGTCGATCCGGTCCTTCCCCGCCCGGTCCACCGTGAACTCGGCCGGCGTGAGCAGCCGTACGCCCTGCTCCCTGAGGTCCAGGGACGCCACCGACCTGGGGTCCGGGACCGATTGGCCCGGCGTGCCGGGCGTGAGGCTCCGGGCCAGCTTGCGGGGCCGGGAGGTCATGGTGACGTCCACGTCCAGCTTCAGGGCCGCCTCGAAGGCGCTCGCCGTGTCGGAGCCGTTGGAGACGATGTCCGTACGGCCCGTGGGTCCCGCCTGGTTGCGGCGGGTGCCGATGCCGTGCCGCTCGTAGCGGGCCGAAGCCGACAGCGCGCCGGGGACGAGCCGGGCCTGGCCGAGGACCAGTCCGCCGAGCGAGCGCGAACTGCTGCGACCGCTCTGTGAATTGCTGGTGACACCGGCGTGGCTGCGCACCGACCAGTCCTTGATGTCGCCGGCATAGGCGGTGTTGCTCAGCGCGCCCTTGACCCGGAGCTGTACGTCGTGCGCGTGCAGGCTCGTCTTGCGGCGCAGCCGCACCCGGATGCCGGTGGACAGCAACTGGTCCTTGTTGATGCGGAGGTTGGTCTCCGAGAGCGTGGTCATCAGCTCGCGGTAATTGCGCCGCTGGGCCTCGGACTCCGCGCGGCCGGTGTTCTCGGCGGGCGCGGTGGCGCGGAAGGCGGGCAGGTAGCCGGCCAGGCTCGGGTCGGTGGTGAACAGGTCGAGCACGGCCCGCAGCATGGGCCGGGTGTCGAGCCGGCTGAGTGCGACGTCGGCTCCCTTGCCGCCGAAGGGGAGGTGGCGTTCGACGTCCACCTCGTTGCCGTCCGCGTCGGTCTCCGTCGGCTTCTTGACGAACTCCCCGGCCGTCATTCCCGGCGGCAGCGGCAGCCCGAACTCCTTCGCCTCGTCGGCCCGCAGGCTGATCCACACGTTCATCGAGTGCCCGGCTTCGCGGGCTCCCGGGCGCCGGGTCATCTCGGGCGAGAGCGGGCCCGTACCCACCGCGATGAACGACACCTGCCCGTAGTAGAGCGCCTTCTCGCCGCGGACCTCCGCGCCCTGCCGGCTGGAGACGGTCTGCTCGGTCACGGTGAAGCGCGCCTTGCGGGCGGCCGCGACCGGCATGGCGGTGCCCCGGACGACGGCGGCGCCGGGCGTCGCCCCGAACCCGACCGCCGGGCCCAGTCCGCCCTGCAGGGCCCGCCCCTTGCCCGCGCCCTCGGTGACCGAGGTCTGGGCCTGCTGGTGCGTGCGCAACTGGGTCCTGCCCGTCCCCCAGGCGGGCGCGAGATCCGTGATCAGGGCGCGCAGGCGGTAGGCGGAGGCCGTTTTGCCGTCCTTGGCGTACAGGTCCTCGCTGACCACACCGTCGCGCAGCAGCCGGGGCAGATCCTCCAGGACGGTCGCCGTGGACGTCGCCTCGAACAGCCGGCCGCGGCCGGGCGCGCCGGGCGCGGTGACCGAGGGGTGCAGGACGGAGGCGACCGCGTCGAAGAGTCCGCCGCCGCCCTCGTGCGGGGCGGCGTTGTCGCTGACGGCGACGGCGGCCAGGGAGTCCGAGTGGTGGACGCGGCGGACCGTGGTCGGGTTCAGGGGCGTGAGCGGCAGGGGCCCGCGGCCGGTGCCCACCGGGACGAGGTGCTCGGTCGGCACCCGCTGGGTGAGCGTGCCGAGGCGCTTGTCGGGCCGCCCGGCCCGGGCGTCGCCGTGCTTCTTGACCCGTACCTCGTACTGCACCGTGCGCGGCACCTCGACGGAGCCCTTGTCGCTGCGCAGCACGCGGGGCTCGGCCACGTTCTTCTGGTGGCGGGACTCGCGGGACGACTGCCAGGGCTGCGCGTTGGCGGTGGCGGCCGGGCCGAACCACACCCCCGGCGCGACCGGCCCGAGCCCGAAGGCCACGCCTCCGATGCCCTTGTTCGCGTTCCCGCCGCCCGTGCTGCTCGCGGTGGCGGCGGTGTTGTGCTGGACGTCGACCTTGGTGTCCTTGCCCTCCGGGTGCTCCAGTTCGCTCTGCGGCTGCCCGCCGCCGGCCGGTAAGGAGGCGGCCGCGGGGTTGCGCTTGAAGGTGGGCGGGCGGTCGCCGGCGGCCCGGCCGATGCGGACGGTGACGTCGTACCACGCGTCGCCGGTCTTGCCCTGGACGGCGAACGCGCGGCCGGCCCCGAAGAAGCTCTCCGGCCGTCCGATCAGCTCGGCGTGGATGTCGGCCACCGCGCCGTCGCCGTGCCCGACGTGCGAGGCGATCGTGTTCCGTACGAAGACGTGGTCCGTCAGCCCGTACGCCGTGGAGAGCCCGCCCGCCTCCAGTGCCATCAGGTACGGGGGCAGCTCGAATTCCGGGTCGGCCGCAGCCCCGGCGGGGGGCTGCTGCTGCGCCGCGGGCCCGGCGCCCCCGTACCGCGCCTGGTGCATGGCCTGCGTGAAGGCCGCGTTGCCCGCGTGCTGCCGGAAGCGGGCCAGGGTGTCGGCGTCGGGTACGGGACGCCGGGCGGGGCGCGCCGGTCCGGGGGCCGGCTGCTGCACGCCGCCGGTCCGGCCCTCGCGGGTCTGTCGCGGAGTCTTCACGGGCACAACCCTCGCTACTGGGATCGGCTGCTGTTCGACGGGCCGAAGAACTCGATCTCGGCTATGGCGACCTGCTTGTCGGGGGCGGCGGCGTAGGCCGAGCGCAGGACGAACCGCACGGCGGTCACGTTGCCGGCCCGGAAGGTACGGCGCTGCCCGCCCGCGGCCTGGTCGAGGGTGAGGACGCGGGTCGCCGTCTTGCCGTCGGAGGTGGTGATCACGGCCTCGACGCGGCGCGGGAGGGCCGACTGGGAGAGCTTGTCGGCGCGCGCGGAGACGCCGGGGGTGATGATGATGTCGAGCAGCCGGGTGGGCTGGTCGAAGCGGGCCTCGACCCATTCCCCCGCGCCGGACTGGCTGATGCCCGGGCCCCACCAGGTGTTGTTCAGTTTGTCGAAGGCGAGCTGGGGGTCGTTGCCCGGGTACGCGTGCGATGCCTCGACGCTGTCCGGTCCGACCGGTGTGCGCGTGGCGAAGTGGTCGCGGACGGCGTTGACGGCGGTGTCCGCGTTCACGATGGCGGTGATCAGCAGGGTCAGCACCAGCGCCCAGAGCGCCCAGGTCATGAGGTACCCGAAGCCGCGGCGCAGGCGCGGGCGGTCGCCGGCCCACGGGGTCTCCCGGTTGCGGAAGTCCAGCACGCGGCGCCACCAGGGACGCCGCCCGGGAACCGCGGGGCTGCCGGCCAGCGGCATGGCGCACACGCCGCAGAAGTGCCGGTCGGGCCGGTTGGGCGTGGCGCACCAGGGGCAGGGCGGACCGCCTTCGACGCCCGTCTCCCGGCCCGGGGTACGGACCTGCGGGCGGTCCGCGATCGAGCGACCCGGCAGTACGGGCGCCACGGACGGCGTCACCGCCTCCCGGGGCTCGGGATCGGCGACCGGCACGAGCAGGGACCTGGCCCGGGCGGCCGCGTCGTCGGCGGCGGGGGCGGCGGCCGCGGTGAGCATCGAAGAGGTGGCGGCGGTCTCCACCACTGCGGTACCGCCCGGCTCGGTACTGCCCGGCTCGGTACTGCCCGGCTCGGTACCGCCCAGCTCGGCGGGCCCGGATCCGGAGGTGCCCGCGCCCTCGGAGGCGCCGTGCGGCGCGGGGGCCGGCTGCGCGGTGTCCGCGGCGGCTTCCGCCGCGGGGGCCGCCTCGCCACCGGCCGCCTCGCCCATCGCGCCCGCGCGGTCGGCCCAGCCCAGCACCGCGCCGCAGGAGTCGCAGAACGACTGCTCGGGCTCCGCCCGGGTGCCGCACTCGGCGCAGTGCGCGGCATTTCCGCTCCGCGCACCGGGGACGGGGGTCTGGCTGGTCATCTCTCGGGGTTCCTTTCCGCGGCGGTCACCTTGACCGTGTAGGGCATGTGGGCGGGGCGGGCCGCCGCCACGAGGCTGTCGAGCCGCTGCTCGTCCGCGGAGGTCGGATCGGGCAACCGCAGCGTGACGTGCAGCCGCGGGCGGCGTTGCCCGGGGACCGGGCCGAGCGGCCGGGCGCTCCAGTCGGCGGCTCCGCTCTCGCTGATCTCCGGTTCCACGCCGAAGGTCAGCCGGATCGCCTCGGCCAGGCCGCGCCGGGTGCCTCGTACGCGGTGCAGGTACGCGGCGGCCGACACGGCGGCACGCAGCCGGTCCTCCGGTTCCGTCCCGTCGGTCTCGGCGCCGACCCAGCCGCCCAGCCAGCGGGTGAAGTCCACCGGGGCCAGCGACGGGGTGAAGTACGAGTCCAGGCAGTCCAGGACGTTCAGGATCGGGGCGACGACCTCGTCCAGCCCGGCGACGAAGTGCTGCGCCAGCTCGTCCTCGGCGAAGACCGCGGGCAGCATCGCGCCGAGCGGCGCGGAGGACCTCAGCCCGTCGACGGACCCCCTCGCGCTCATGCGTCGTCCCCGATCACGCGCACCCGGTGGTCGAACGAGAACACCAGCGCGGCCGGTTCGAGGTCGATCCGGTCCGTCGCCTCTCCGCGTTTGCCGGTCAGCGGGTCCGCCGGGTGCAGCAGGACCTCGTCGACCAGCTCCACGCCGGCCACGCGCTGCAGCACCGCGTAGATCTCGCCCGCCTGGACCCGGCGGCCGAACGGCCAGCCCGTGCCCGCGGAGCCGCCGGTCAGCGGGTCGAGGTGGCGGTGGACGGCGTCGTGCGCCTTGCGCCGCACCCGGTCGGTGTCCACACCGCGGAAGGCGTGCACGGTGGCGACGACGGTGACGCCCTGGTAGAACGGCGGGCCCACCGCCAGCCGCGTCCCGATCAGCCTGCGCTCGTCGAGGTGCCGGGTGATCCGGCGCAACAGGGCGTCACCGGGGACCAGTTGCTCGAAGCGCAGCCGCCCGCCCGGATCCGGCACCGCCTGCGGGACGACCAGCACCCGTACCGCGTACGCCCCGTGCTCGCTCTCCTCGCCCTCCAGGCAGGCGATCCGGGCGGTCTCGGGGGCGGCGCGGCGCGCCAGCTCCTCGTAGTCGCGCAGGGTCACCGCCCGTTCCTGGGCGCGCAGCGTGATCGGCGCCCGCGTCTTGGCCTCCTCCACGGTCTCGCCGTCGACCCCGCCGCGCGCCGCCTCCCGGTTGACGACCTCGGAGACGTACGGGACGGAGTTGCGCAGCACCTGCACGGCGCCGCGCGCCACGTTCCCGGCCCGGCCGCCGCCGATGCGGTAGCGGCGAGCCCGCAGGACCGCGCCCTGCGGGGGCACCGCCCCGTACTGCCGCAGGGCGCCGTCCGGTTCCCGTACCGCCGGGCCGAAGGCGAGCTCCCCGGTCGCGGCGTCGAGCGTGACGTGCCGGTCGCGCGGCCCGGAGGCGGCGAAGTGCGGCACGACGTGCCAGTCGCGCCAGCCGTCGTCCTCGGCGCTCTGCAGCAGCACCGACGGGTCGTCGCCGACCACGGGCGCGTTCGCCAGCCGCAGCCGCTGGCCGGGCAGGCCGGAGGACTCGCCGAGCGCCTCGTCGTACACGGTCTCGGCGTGCACCACGCCGGTGGTGCCGCCGATGGTGAACGCCTCGGCGGACCGCACGGTCGGCGAGGTGGTGTAGAAGGGCTGCCCGGACAGGGGTTCGGTGACCCGGCAGCGCAGCCAGCCGGCCTCCCGCCCGCCGGTGCGGGACAGCGCGTGCCCGCCGGGGACGTGCAGCACGGCCTCGCCGGGCCGGTTGAGGCCGCCGGTACCGTCCCGGTCGACCTCGCAGGCGGCCCAGCCGTCCTCGGTCCACGCCTCCCACACCAGCGGCGGCTGCCGCGGGTCCACGCCGACACCGTCGACCCGGCTGTCCAGGACCAGCGCCACCGCGCAGTGCGGTACGGCGGCACTCAGCCCCAGCAGCATGCAGTCGCCGGGCCGCGGGGCCTCGGCGAAGCACATCACGTCCTTGGCCTCGGTGAGATCGGCGGTCATGTCGGTGACGGCCTCGCCCCGGCGCTGCACCATGAGGTGGAGCAACTCGCTCGGCACGACGCTCAGTTCCCGCTCGGTCGCGAAGACGACCGCCTCCTCGCTCTCCGTGCGCTGGGTGGCGACCTCGGTGCCGGCGGGCAGCAGCACCGGCTCCTCCTGCGGCGCGGAGAGCCAGAACGTGACGTCCGTACGGGCCGCCGACGGCGGGAAGAGCTGGATGCCGACCAGGTCGAGGAAGGCCAGGTGGTTCTTCTCCGGGACGCGGTTCAGCCGGTAGACGATCTGGTCGGCCATGTGCGCGACCGTCTCCACGAGGGTGACGCCGGGGTCGGAGACGTTGTGGTCCGTCCACTCCGGGGCGCGCTGCTGGATGTAGCGCTTGGCGTCGTCGACGAACTGCTGGAAGCGGCGGTCGTCGAGGTTCGGGGAAGGCAGTGCCATCAGCTTTCGCTTTCCAGAGAGGTGCCTGAGGTGCCTGAGGTGCCTGAGGCGTACGAGGTGCCCGTGGCGGACGGGTCGCCCTCGCCGGGCTCGTCGTGGGACGGGATGACGTAGAACGGGAAGACGAGGCTGCGCGGGTTGTTGGTGCCGCGGATGGCATAGCGGACGTCGATGAAGAGCACGCCCTGGTCCGTGCCCGCGGTCACGTCGACGTCGGTCACCTCGATCCGGGGCTCCCAGCGGTCGAGGCTGACGTACACCTCGTGCTGGATGCGGCCCGCGGTGGCCTCGTTGACCGGCGCGAACACCAGGTCGTGGATGGCGCAGCCGAATTCGGGCCGCATCGGCCGCTCGCCCGGCGCGGTCGCCAGCACCAGCCGGATGGCCTCCTCGATCTCCCGCTCCCCGCTGACCAGGGTGATGCCTCCGGTCGGCCCGATGCGCAGGGGGAACGCCCAGCCGGACCCGACGAACTGCTCGGCCATCAGCAGACCACCTGCCTTCTCCTTCTCGACACGGACTTCACGGGATCGGGTACGGCTTGCTGTTGACGAGCACCGCGCCCTGCAGCATGAGCGAGGCGGCCCGAATGCCCACGTTCGCGGCGGCGCTGACCTGGATCGTCCCGGCCGCGTTGATCGTCGCCGCGCCCGCCGCACTGAGGCTGAGGGCACCCAGCGCGTTGACGTTGACCGCCCCGCCGAGCGACCTGAGGTTGACCAGCCCGCTGCCCTGGATGTTGAGCGGCCCCCCGCTCTTGATGGTCAGCATCCGGCGCGCGCTCAGCGTGAGGTCCGTGCCCGCCTCCACCGACACCGACGTGCCGCCCGAGATGGTGACGGACCCCTTGCTGTCCACCGTGATCTCGGTCCTGGTGCGGTCGAGGTTGATGGTGAGCCGGTCGTTGCCCGAGGCGATCCGCACGCCCTGCTTGCGGGCGCCGGTCGTCTGGCTGAGCAGGTCCACCCGGTTGCCGTCCCGGTCGGACAGCGTGTGCCGGATCGCCTTCTTCTTCAGCCCGTCGTGCAGCGGTACGTCCTTGACCGGGGTCGGCACGTCCCGGCCGTTGTAGAGGCCGCCGATGACGAACGGATGGTCCAGGGCCCCGCGGTCGAAGGCCACCAGCACCTCGTCGCCCACGTCCAGTGGGAAGATCCCGCCCCCGGCCTTGCCGCCCAGCTGCACGGTACGGGTCCAGTCGCTGACGTACGTGTCGTCCAGCCACGGGAACCGCAGCTTCACCCGGCCCTGCTTCAGCGGGTCCTGTACGTCGGTGACCAGGGCGTTGGCCACGCTCGGCAGCCTCGGCGCGGCGGCGCCGCCGCCGCCCGAGGCCAGCCCGTACAGGGAGCGCCACTGCCGGCCGCTGACGGTGATCCAGGTCTGGTAGTGGCTGTCGTCGCCGAAGACGTGCCGTACGGAGGTCACCGTGTACTTGCCCTCGAACGGGGTGCCCACGTCCCTGAGCGTGACCGGCACACCGGGGCGCAGCTTGGGATTGCCGCGCACCGTGACCTCCAGCTCGGCGAAGGAGGAGGTGATGTCCTCGGCGAGCGAGTCGGCGGCGAACTTGACCTCGGACTGGCGGTCGTACGGGGTCTCCGTCTCCACCAGCTTCCCGGGCCTGAACGCCGAGGCCGCCTGCCCCGGGGTGGTGCCGATGGAGACGGCCGAGGTGCTGGTCGTGGGCGCCAGCGCAGTGAGCGGCCGCTTCGTGGTGACGTCCCAGCCGCGCGATTCGACCTTGCCGATCTGGTCCGCGGAGGTGACCGCGGCCCGGCAGCGCAGCACGTCCTGGCCGGCGTGCAGCACGAACGGGCTCTTCTCGCCGTCGGTGCTCGTCGGCGGCGCGCCTGCCGCCGGGACCGGCCGGACGAACTGGAACATGCCCTTCGAGTCCAGCGACATCACCATCCCGTTCTCGTCGGCGAGCCGGGAGAGGAAGTCCCAGTCGGTGACGTTCGACTGGCTGATGAACTCGTAGACGGTCTTGGTGGCCTGGACCCTGCCCAGCGGGATGCCGCTCTGCCCGGCCAGCTTGCGGGCGATGTCGGCGGCGGTCTGATTGCGGTACGCGGCGACCCGGCGCTGGCGCATCAGCCGGTGGCCCAGGTCGTAGCCGCGGATCACGGTGAACGTGCCGGTGCCGTCGTAGTCGGTCTCCATGCCGGTCACCTCGCCGGTGAGCAGCGGCGACGCCGCGCCCTGGCCGGCCGCGACGGGCGCGATGACCACCTTCGTACCGAACTTGACCTTCAGCTCGCCGAGCAGCAGCCCGTGCGGATCGCGGAACGTGAGCCGGAACGCGCCGGGCACCCCGGCCCCGAGGTCGACCCAGGCACCGACGAGATCGTCGGCGACGTGGCCGGGGAGCTTGGCGCCGCCGATCGAGACGTGGACGACGTTGGAGAAGGACGCCTGGACCATCAGTGACCACCCACTTCCTCGGCCGCCGGAAGTATTACTTCCGTGCCGGTCCTCAGCCGCGACGGGTCGTCGATGCCGTTGGCCTGCGCGATCGCCCGCCAGACGTTCGCGTCGCCGTACTCCCGCCAGGCCAGCGACTGCAGCGTGTCGCCCGCGACGACCCGGTGCACGCGCTGCGCTGTGAGCGCGCCGGAGGTCGGGTTCTGTCCCTTGGTCTTGCTGGGGATCTCGTGCAGCCGCACCTGGCAGGTGGCCCGGATCGGCACACCCGTCGTACTGAACAGCGAGTAGGCGGCGTCCACGGAGGAGACGTACGCCGTGAAGCGGGCGGTGGAGAAGGAACCCCACTGGAAGACCACCCAGGGGGTGGAGGGCTGCTTGGCGGCGATGCTCTTCGCGGTCACCTCGCAGCAGGAGAACAGGGCCTCCACCTTCTTCAGTACAGAGTTGGCGCCCGGCTGGCCGGAGGAGTCCAGGAAGATCTCCACCGTCATCTCCCGGGGCTCCGGCCCCATGAACTCCGGTACGGCGCCGTCGCGCACCGCTGCGGTCGGGGTGGCCTTCCACTGCGCGCGCCGGCTGAGCGAGAGCTGGGACGGGTTGAACGCGAAGGTGAAGTTCTTGATCAGCGCGCCCGGCGTGGTGCTCTGGCCGATCGGCGGCTCGTGAATCGCGAGCGAGGCGCGCACGAGGCTCTTGCCCGCGCCGCCCTTTCCTCCCTTGGCTGCCATGTGGTGTCGTCCCCCCTCAGTCCGTGAACCCGTGGTGCGTGATCTCCAGAACCTCCGTGGCCACGGCCGGGCTGTTCGGGTCGAGGGACGGGCCCTGCCAGCTGACCGGCAGTACGTCGATCAGCCCCCAGCGGGCCACCTCGGAACCGTCGGCGCGCAGCGCGGCGATCTGGGCGGTGGGGCGGGTGACGCCCGTGGTCACGGAGGAGATCCAGGCCGCGACCTTGGCGGTGTCGGGGGTCAGGGGCCGGGTCAGCCGGATGTTGGAGAAGGTCACCCGGGACGGGAGCTGCCAGACGAACCCGTTGTTGCCGCCCTCGTGGCGCTGTTCGATCTCCACCGTGGAGGAGAGTCCCTCGCACCCGTTGAAGTAGCCGAGGCTTTCGCCGTCGATGGTGAGGGTGAAGAAGATCGTGGAGCCCGGGTCGAGATCGCGGGGCATCGGGTGGGCCTTTCTGGGGTGCTGCCGGGTAGTGGGCTTGCGTCGGGTCCGGGTCCGGGTCCGGGTCAGTGGCGCGGGTCGCGGAGCTTTCCGATGCGCTCCCGGTCGAGCCGGAACTCGGTACGGAGCTGTCGGGTGATCCGGCTGATGAGCCGGTGGGTGAGCTCGTCGAGCTGGAACTCGGTCAGGGAACGGGGGTTGAACGCGGCGTCGGGGACGGGGGCGTGCGTATGCGTCGTGGACGTCTTGCGGGTCGTGAGTTCGCTCGCGCGCTGGACGGTGCGGGGAGGCGGCGGTGGCGGGGGCGAAGGCGGGGACTGGGGCGTATGAGGCACGGGGGGCCGGGGTGGCACGGGAGGGTGCGTCGCCGCTGCCGCAGCGGCCGGGCCCGTCCGGGGGGCGGGGGCGGGGGCGGGGGCGGCGAGACGCTGGACGGCGAGCGCTCGTACGGGCGTGCCGGTGGCCGTCCGCTGGACGGTAGGAGCGACGGGGGCGGCGGTGGTGCCGGTACCGCGGTGCAGCGGCACGGCCGTCTTCGCCTGCGGACGGGGGGAGTGGACGCGCTGCGCGGTGGACGGCAGGGCGGACGTCAGCGCCCGCGCGGGGGCGAGCGCCCGTACGGGAAGGGCCTCGGGTCCGTCCGCATCGCGCAGGGTTGCAGGAGGTACGACGGCACGCTGGGCGGCCGGAACCGGCCCGGGCCGCGGCCCCGCTGTGGGGACGGGCGCGCCGGCGCCGCCACCGGTGAGGGGCTTGGCTTCCGTCGGCTTCGCCGAAAGGGGCGCACCCGGCACAGGCCGCCGGGGCGTCCGCTCCGCGGGGCTCCGCCGGATCGGGGCTGACGTGCCGGCCGGAGGCGCATTGCGGGGGACCGTGACGCCGGCGGACCGGGCGGGGGGCGACAGGGGAGCCACGGGCGTGGTGGTCGGGGCGGCGGATACCGGTGCGCCGAGCCCCGCCCGCTGATTTCCGTACGTGAATGCTTCGCCGGTCGGCATCGGGCTCGGCCGAACCCCCGCCGGGGCCGACTGTCGAACCGCATCGGGGGTGCGCCGCTGGATCGGGGCCGTCTTGTCGGCCGAGGGCACGGCGATGTCGGCAGACCGGGCGGGCGGCGATACGGGAGCCGCGGGCCCGGCCGGGACCGGGCCGGCGGATATGGGTGTGCCGAGTCCGGTTCGCCGAGCCGTGTCGGGCGTCCTCCGCTGGACGGGGGCCGCCGGACCGGATGCGGGCGCGGCGGCTCCCGTCCGCCGTATCGGGGTGTTCCGGGACGCGGACGGGTCGGCGGAGTGGCTCGGTGCCGGGCCGGTGGACACGGGCATGCCCGATCCCGAGTGCAGCGGCCTGTCGGCAGAGCCCCGCTGAACCGGGGTCGCCCGGCCGGCCGATGGCGTGCTCGGGGAGATGCCGGCGCTCCGCTGAACCGGGTTGCCACGGGTTACGGACCCGTCGGGAGTGCGGACCGGAGTCACAGCGGGGGAGACGGGCATGCCCGGCCCCGGCTGCGGCGCCCTGTCGGCGGTACTGCGCTCAATGGGGTTCGCCTGAGCGGTCGGTCCCGTGAGTGCCGCCCTGTCGGCGGTACTCCGCTGAACCGGCGTCGCCTGAGCGGCCGATGGCCTGCCCGGAGACGGGGACGCACCGGCAACGGGCGCTGATCCCGCACCAGAGGTCGGAGCTGCCGGCGGGGTCGGTCCCGTTCGCGGTGTTCCGGCGGCAGAGCTCCGCTGAATCGAGGCGCTCCGGGTCACGTCCCCTTCGGCGGACCGGGCCGCAGCCGATACCGGGCTCGTGGGCACGCGCATGCCCGGTCCCGACTGCGACGGCTTGACGGTGGCGCTCCGCTGAACCGGTGCCGTCTGACCGGCCGGTGGCGTGGCCGGAGACGGGGAGACGCCGGCAGCCCGTACCGGGCGCGGAACGCTGGAGGTGGACGTTGCAGGGGTATGCCCCTGAACGGGGGCCGCCTGAACGGGGGCCGCCTGAGCGGCCGACGCCGTGTTCCCGGGCGGGGATGCGGCGGCAGCCGGTGCCGGGCGCGGGCCGGGAGCGGGCGCCTGGCCCGCACTCGGGGTGAGGGTGTGCCGCGCCTTGTCGGCGGCGCTGCGCTGAACGGGGGCCGCCTGAGCGGCCGACGCCGTGCTCCCCTCGGGGCGCGGGCCCGCAGCCGGGGCCGGGGCCGTGCTCCCGGTCGGGGCTTGTCGCGTACCGTCGGCGGCGCTCCGCCGAACCGGCGTCGCCCGACCGGCCGATGGCATGCCCGGAGACGGGGAGACGTCGGTGGCCCGTGCCGGGCGCGGACCGCTGGAGGGCTCCCGGCTCGGGCCGGACGCGGACGGTGAGGGGCTAAGCCGCTGGATCGGGGTCGCCGGAGCGGCCGACGGGCCCGGATCGCCGGAGCGCGCTTGGCGCGCACCCGGGGTCGTGGGCCGGGTCCTGCCGGCGGCGCTCCGCTGAACCGGAGTCGCCTGAGCGGCCGACGGTGCGCTCCCGGTCCCGGACGGGGATGCGCCGGCGGCCGGTGCCTGGATCGCACCCGGGGCCGGGGAGTGCCGCGCACCGTCGCCGGCGCTCCGCTGAACCGGTGTCGCTCGACCGGCCGACGGCGCACCCGGAGACGGGTACACGTCGGCAGCCGGCGCCGGGCGAGGGCTCGCGGAGGGCGCTCGGCCCGCACCCGGGGCCGTGTGCCGCGCCCTGTCGGCGGTGCTCCGCTGGACGAGGGGCGTCTGGGCGGCCGATGGCGTGGCCGGGGCCGATGGCGTGCCCGTGCCCGGGGCCGTGCCGGTGCCCGGGGCCGTGCCCGGGGCCGGGGCCGGGGCCGGCGACGGGGCCGGGGCCGGGGACACGTCGGTATCCCGCGCCGGAGCCGGGCGCGGGCCGCCGCCCGAGGACTCCCGGGTCGGACTCGGGGCCGGAGAAGCCGAAGTGGCCGGCGCACCCGACGCGGAGGATGCGGCGGTGGCGGCCGCCGCATCGGGCGACGGCACGCGGGGCGCCGCCGGAAGGGCCCGCCGCTGCACCGCGGGGGTGTGCGGGGACCTGGTCAGGGAAGTCGGCTGGGTGGGTGCCTGCCTGACCGGGGTCACACCGACCCCCGCCGGCCGGAACACCGCCGGCCCCTCGGAGCCCCCGGCGCCCTGGTCCCCGTACGACACGACGGGCAGGGTGAGCGACGGCAGCTCGAGCCCGGAGCCGGGGCGCGCCGACGCGCTGAGCATCCCCTCGACCAGCCCGCCCGGCGCACCGTCGAGCACGGCGTGCGACAGGTTCCCCCGGAAGGAAGGGTTCTGCCACGTGCTCAGGCGTCCGCCGAAACCGGCGTCCGCGACGGGCCCGGCCGCGCCGGCGGTCACGCGCTGAATCGGGGGCAGCGCGGACCACCCGGCGGGCCGGACCCCTGCGGACGCGGGCCGGACCGCCCCGGCTGCCGAACCGGCACCCGAACCGGCACCCGAACCGGCATCCGGCTCCGTCGCGGCCGCCCCCTGCCCGCGGCCGCCCGTCAGACCACCCATCAGCCTGCCAAGAAGTCCCATGCCCTCACCCCTCCGCCGCGGCACGGGTGACGAACCCGGCGATCTGCTCGGTGTACCGGCGGCGGTCACGGTGTTCGAGGTCCAGGATCTCTTCCTGGCTCCAGTGGAAGTGGTAGGCGATGTACGCGATCTCCTCGTGCAGACGGTCGTTCGCGTACGTCACGATTCCCCCAGGCGGCTCCCGCCGAGTTCGACCTCGAACGGCTGCTCGCAGTGGGGACAGGTCACGCCCGCCCGGGTGTGCCCCTCGGCGTTGATCTGCCGGTAGAAGTCCTGCAGGAACGCCAGGTCGGAGGCGAACATGTTCTCCACCACCCCGTCGTGCACCAGCGGCAGGCTGCCCAGCCGGGTGATGACCCGGCCGAGCAGCACCACCGACAGATAGGCGGGGTTCTCCTGCACCCGCATGTCCCGCAGCGGGATCAGCTCGTCCCGGGCGGTCGCGAGCCGCATCGTGCCGTCCCGGTGCACGGCTCCGGCTTCGTCGACGTATCCGCGCGGCAGTTCGAAGGAGAACTCCGTGCGCAACGGCTGGGCCGCCGGGGCGGCGGCCGGAGCTGCGGCCTGCATCCCCGGTACCGCAGCCCCGGCCTCCGCCGTGGCGTTGCCGCTCGCGTCGCCCGCGGCCACCGCCGCCGCGCCCGCCCTGAGAGCCGTACGGCGCATTATTCGATGACCAGTTCTTCGAACGTGATGGTCACGGTCTCGGTGAGCGCGGCAGCCTCGCCGGCCTTCACCGTGCTGGTGTCGACCTTGCTGCACCACGCGTTGCGCATGTTGTACCGCTTGATCGGATTGTCCTGGTAGTCCATCACCATGATCGTGGCGTTCTTGCGGGCGCTGCCCATGTTGCCCGCGACGGACTCGCTGATCCACTGGTTGAAGGCGGCCGACTGCGTCATACCGCGGACCACGGTGCAGATGCCGGCCTTCTTCACGCCCGGCAGCTTCTTCGTCACGGCCTTGCCCTGCGAGGAGACCTGCTGGTACTCGATGACGTCCTGTTCGAGGCTCAGGCCGCTGACCTCTGCGAGGTACTCGACCATCACGCCGTCGATCTGGAGGCCGAAATTATGTGAGGTGAGGGCGTCACCCGGCTGAAGACTCATGTGTGCTCTGTCCTTCTAAGAGGTGTTGACTGGTACGAAGAAGCGGAGGCGGAGAAGGGGGGAGAAGGGGGAGGACTACTCCTCCAGCTCACCGCTGCCGCTGGAGAACTGGGCCAGCCGGAAGATCACGAACTCGGCCGGCTTGACCGGTGCGATGCCGATCTCGCAGATGACGCGCCCGAGGTCCACCGACTCCGGCGGGTTGGTCTCCTCGTTGCACTTGACGTAGTAGGCCTCTTCGGGCCGGGCGCCGAACAGGGCCCCGTTGCGCCACTCGTTGACGAGGAAGGCCGAGACGTTGCGCCGGATCCGCGCCCACAGGTGGTGGTCGTTCGGCTCGAACACCACCCACTGGGTGCCGATCAGGATCGACTCCTCCAGGTAGTTGAAGTAGCGGCGCACGTTCAGGTAGCGCCAGGCCGGGTCGGAGGACATGGTGCGGGCCCCCCAGACGCGGATGCCGCGGCCCGGGAAGGCGCGGATGCAGTTGACTCCGATCGGGTTGAGCAGGTCCTGCTCGCCGCGGGTGATCTGGAGCTCCAGGTCCACCGCGCCGCGTACGACCTCGTTGGCGGGCGCCTTGTGCACGCCGCGCTCGGCGTCGTTGCGGGCCCAGATGCCGGCGATGTGACCGCTCGGCGGGATCAGCCGTGACTGGCCGCTGGCCGGGTCGAAGGCCTTGATCCAGGGGTAGTACAGGGCCGCGTACTTGGAGTCGTAGCCCGCGGTCTCCTGCCGCCAGACGCGGATCTGGCGGGCGTTCATGCCGGGCGGCGGGTCGATGACGGCGACGCGGTCGCCCATCAGCTCGCAGTGCGCGATCAGCCCGAGCTGCACGGCCTTGACGGCCTCCAGGTCGATCGCACCGCGCTGGTAGGCGGCCATCAGGTCGGGAACCGCGACCATCGAGATCTCGTCGACGGCCTCCAGGCCGCCGAAGCCGGTGCGGTCGGCGGAGTCGCCGAGGTACTGGGCGGGACCGGGGTGGGAGGCGTCCGCTCCGGACGGGACGGCCGGCACGGGGGCCTGCGCCCGGGCCGCCAGCGCCACCGTCTGGTTCTCGGGGCGCGCCAGCTGCCCGGCGGGGGCCGACTCCTGCAGGGTGATGAGCTTGGAGTGCTCCTTGACCTGCGTCACGACGTAGTTGCGGCCGCCCTTCTTGGCGGTCACGTCGAACGTCTCGGCGACCTTGTCGCCGTCCTTGACGATCAGCTTGAACCGCTCGGGAGGACCGTCGCCCTCCGGATCGGCGACCTCCACGCGAAGGGAGCCGGGCGCGGCGGCGGCCACCGTGAAGGTGCCGAGCTGCTTCGGCTCGCCGGGCGGCAGGGCGGCGGGGGCCGCGGCGCCCTTCACCGCTGCGGCGGGGGAGGCGGAATCGGCGGACGCGCCCGCGGCGGCGCCGCCGACCCGGACGACGTAGGCGGCCGAACCGCCGTTGTTGAAGAAGCCGTAGACGCTGTGCGCCAGGTAGTACCCGTCGGTGAAGTCACCGAAGGATGCGACGTACTGGGTCCAGTTGGTCACCAGAGTCGGCTCGTTCAGCGGGCCGGTCGACGCGAGACCGACGAAGGCGGCCACGGAGGTACCCACCCCCTCGATGGGGCGGGAGCCGCTGGCCACCTCCTCGACATATACGCCCGGCGACAGGTAGGACGGCATGCTCTGCTCTCCTCGGGGTACGAGACAGTTGCCTCTACCCTCGGCCGCGAGCCGGTCCGGCGTAACGGCCTCGGGTGCCTGTTCGAGGGCAGTGCTGTTGCCCGCGCGGGCAGGGAAGGCTGCCTCGCGGCCTCTGACCGGCCGCCGGGGGCCGTCGTAGCGTCGTGGCGTGAGCCTTTGGACTTCTTTGGAGCCTGCCTCCGCGACCGTGGATCCCGGCAGCAGTACCACCGTTCGGCTGCGGCTGCGCAACACCGGCGACGTCGTCGACGAGTACCGCTTCGATCCGGTCGGCGCCATCGCCCCGTGGACCATCGTGGAGCCGGCCACGCTCCGGCTGTATCCAGGGACCACGGGCACGGTGGAGCTGACGTTCTCGCCGCCGCGCACCCCCGACGCGACCGCCGGGCCGAACCCGTACGCCGTGCGCATCACGCCGACCGAGCATCCCGAGGCGGTCACCGTTCCCGAGGGCAACCTCACCATCACGCCGTTCAGCGAGATGCGCACGGAGCTGGTGCCGCCCACCGTCAAGGGCCGCTTCCGCGGCCGCCCCAGGCTTGCCGTCGACAACATCGGCAACACGACGCTCACCGCGTCCATCAGCGGGAGCGACAACGGCGATCAGCTGTCGTACGACATCACCCCGAGCAATGTCCAGATCGCTCCGGGCCGCGCCGCGTTCGTGAAGGCGAAGCTCAAGCCGCGCGAGATCATCTGGTTCGGCTCGAAGCAGCAGCGGCCGTACACGCTGGCCGTGCACCGGTCGGGGACGGCCCCGGTGGACGTCGAAGGCAGGTACGTCCAGCGCGGGTTCCTGCCCGGCTGGCTCGCCACCTTCCTCGGCATACTCCTGGCCCTGGTCGTCACGTTCGTCATGCTCTGGATCGCGTACAAGCCCCAAGTGCGCAGCGCGGCGGTGGAGAAGCTCCAGGAGGCCGCCGCGACCACGCTCCCGTCGCCGGGCCCGAGCCTGGCCCCGCCGCCCGTCGAGCCCTCCGCGGCCCCGGGCGGCGACCCGATGCCGTCCAGGGCTCCGGAGGGCGGCGCAGGGGGCGGCGGGGGAGGCGGAGGTGGGGGAGGCGGCGGAGGAGGGGCCCCACAGCCCCCCGCGAAGAAGCCCGAGCCGCACTCCGTGAACAACATCCTGCTCAGGCTCCGGGAGGCCAAGGCGTGCGCCGACGTCCCGGGCCTCGCCGCGGCCGAACGCGGCGCCCCCGTCAACACGGGCACCTGCAACCCGAGCCCCGACGAGAACGAGCGGTGGAACCTCGAACTGGTCGCCCCCAAGGCGGGTCCCGGAGGAACGGCCCTCTTCCTGATCCGCGCGGTCAAGGGCGGGCTCTGCATGGACCTTCCGGGGCTGGGCGCAAAGCCCACCCACACCCCGGTGTCCACGTACGGCTGCAACAGCAAGACCGACAACCAGCTGTGGTGGCTGGAGAAGCAGGACAGCGAAACCTACTGGATCCGCAACGCCTCCAGCAACAACACCTGCCTGGACAAGGCGCGCACGGGCAGTGCGCCGCTGCGGCTCGTGGTCCACGACTGCGTCAAGGGCGAGACCCAGAACTGGCAGATCGTCAACCCCGTCACGCCGAACTGGCAGATCGTCCACCCGTGAACATCTCGTGCGGGTGAAGCCCCGGGTGCCCCGGCAGTCGATGACTGCCGGGGCACCGGGGTTTTCCACTCCGTACGACGGCTGCTACCAGCCGCCCTCGCCCGGCACCAGGCGGCCCGCCTTGCGGTATTCGCGGCGGGCCCCGTCCAGCAGATCGGCGGTGGTGACGGCCTCGCCCCGGCCGGCCGCGGCGTACGCGGCGGTGACGACGGCGCTGCGGATCGAACCGCCCCCCAGCTCGAAGTCGCGGGCGCACGCGCCGGGATCGGTGTCGTCCGCGCACGGCACGCGGGCCAGGGCGTGCCGCCACAGCGCGAGGCGCTGCGGCGCGTCGGGGAACGGGAAGTCGATCACGAGGTCCAGCCGCCGGGTGAACGCCTCGTCGATGTTGGCCCGCAGATTGGTGGTGAGCAGCGCGATGCCGTCGAAGGACTCCAGGCGCTGGAGCAGGTAGGCGCTCTCCATGTTGGCGTAGCGGTCGTGCGAGTCCTTGACCTCGGAGCGCTTGCCGAAGACCGCGTCGGCCTCGTCGAACAGGAGTACGGCGTCGGTCCGGCCGGCCTCGGTGAAGATCCGCTCCAGGTTCTTCTCGGTCTCGCCCACGTACTTGTCGACCACCGAGGAGAGCTGGACGACGTACAGGTCGAGGCCCAGTTCGGCGGCGACGACCTCGGCCGACAGGGTCTTTCCGGTACCGGAGTCGCCGGCGAAGAGCCCCAGGACGCCACGGCCCCGGCCGCCGCCGGCGCTGAGCCGCCAGTCGCCGAGGACCCGGTCGCGGTGGCGGGCGCGCAGCGCGAGTTCGTGCAGCTGGGCCAGCAGCTTGTCCGGCAGGACGAGGTCCTCCCAGCCGACGTCGGGCCGGATCCGGCGGGCATGGCGCTCCAGGCCGGAAGCGGACTGCTGACGGGCGGCCAGCCGCAGATGGGCGGCGGTCGGCGGGGTGCCGTCGAAGGCGGCGAGCTCCCGTGCGGCGCGCGCGGCCCGGACGATCCGGTCGGCGCCGAGGTGGTAGGGGGCCACGGTCGCCGCCAGGTCGAAGTCCGGCGCCTCGCCGAGCGCGGCCGACCAGGCCGCCTCGGCTCCCGCCGGCAGCCGGGGCGCCTCCAGGACCAGCGGGTCCCGGTCGCACCACTGGGGGTCGTAGGGCCGCTCGCCGATGAACACCACGGGGACGTCCGCCTCGGCCAGCGCCCGGATCAGCGGGCCCGCCTCGTCCGGCACCTGCGACACGACGAGCACGCAGCCGCGCAGCCGGGCCTCGCGCAGGAGCTCGGGGTACGGTACGTCGCCGCTCGGGGAGCTGACGTGCAGGGCGTCGAGGCCGGCTGCGCGCAGGGCCGACGCGGCGACGGCCAGCCCGTCCCCCTCGCGCAGTTCGCGCAGGTAGACGGTGAGCGGGGCGGCCGCCAGCAGCCGCTCGGCGAGCCTGCGGGTGAAGTCCTCGTCGTACGGTCCCGAGGGCGCGGCGAGCGGGCGTGCGTGCCGGGCGAGCGCGGCGTCCGGAGCGTCGTCGCCGAGCAGATGGGCGATCAGCCGGTCCGGGACGCGCAGCGTGCGGCTGAGGAAGGGGCGTTCGGGCTCCTCCACTTCGACCAGGCCGAGCGCGCACAGCGGCGCCGACGGATGGAACCTGGCCCGTGCCCACGCCAGGTGGACGGGGAGTCCGCACAGGTCGAGCGCGAGGCCGGTGGTGGCCCGGCGCCGGCTGACGTCGTCGTTCAGGTAGCCGTACAGCGGCTCGAAGGTGCGGTCGACGTCGGGCGCGAGGGCGACGAGGAGCAGGCAGGCGTCCAGCTCGGTGAGTCCGTGCCGGTGCGCGAGCCGCGCCAGCCGGTCGCCGCCCTCCGGCGCCGTGGCCCCGTGCGGGGACCGCTGCGCCGCCTCCGGCTCAGGGGGCCGGGGGTACGGATCCGGCGCCGCGGAGTCCAGGAGGTGCCGTACGGCGTCGATGGAGAGGTACAGCCCCCGCAGCGGGTCGGCGGCGGTGGGATCGGCGGCGCTGCGCTGCTCGACCAGCAGCGCGACCTGCTCGCGGACCCGGTCCAGCCGTGCGAGGAGCGCGGGGGGCGCGTCCGGAGAGGGGCCGGAGGCGTTCGGGGTCATCGCGGCTCACCTGCGGCGGCGGCGCGCGCAGCCGCCGCCGCGGCAGCCGCCGCGTGCCGTGGCTGGTGCCGCCGCTCCGGCGAGTCCTCCAGGCTGCCGTCGATCGCCCGTACGCGCACCGCGCCCTCCATGACCGGCGGGCCGACGTCGTACTCGGGGTACGCGGGGAACGGCGCGGTCACCACCAGGTCCAGGGACGGCTTGAGCTCGCCGCCGAGGGCGGACCAGATCTCGGCGAGGGAGCGCGACTCGGTCTGGATGCCGGCGACCGTGATGGGTACCGACAGTCCCAACGCGCGCAGCGACCCCGGAAGTTCCTCGGCGGGCAGGATCTCGCGGGGCAGCAGGGTGGCCAGTACGGCGGAGAGCAGTCGGTGTTCGTCCTTGGGCTGTTTGGTCCAGGCCGTGACGAGATAGGACAGCCGGAACCAGCGGGGAGGCTGACGGCGCTTGAGGATGGCTCCGCGGTCGTCACTGACCGGGACCGTGCCGCGGTGGCGCCGGTTCACGTCCTCACGGATGTCGTACAGGTAGGCGTTGACGGCAGTCGCGTTGCGCCTGGCGGACCAGTCGCGGGTCGGGGCGTCGAAGGAGACGTCGATGCCGGAACCGGCCAGCGCGCCACCGGTCAGCAGCCGTTCGAGGACTTCGTCCACCTCGTGGATCATCGTCGTGCTCCCGCCTTGCCTGAGGTGCCGCCGCCTGCCGTGATCGCCGGACGGGCGCCGTCGAATTCTTCTTCCGGTCGCGTGCGGCCCGCAAGCACTCGGGGGCGGACCCCGGCGTCCGGACGGCCCTGGGCCGTTGCCCTCGGGGGCAGATGCAGCCGGCAGTCATGCGCAGCCGGCAGTCATGCGCAGCGGTCAGTCACATGCAGTGGTCGGTCACATGCAGCGGTCGGTCACATGCAGCGGTTAGATGTAGCCCTCACGGAGGGCGTGGGCCACGGCATGCGCCCGGTTGCGCAGGTGCAGACGGGTGGTCAGCCCGTGCATGACGTTCTTGACGGTACGTTCGGAGTACGAGAGCTTGTCGGCTATCTCGGCGGTGTCCAGCCCCTCCGCGATCAGCCGCAGGACATCCGCCTCGCGCGCCGTCAGCCCCGTCACCGGCGCGCCGGTCCGTCCGGCGGCGGAGCGCTGGAGCATGCGCACCTGGCCGAGCAGCCGCCCGAGCAGGTCGGTGGGGAGGTCGCCGTCGCCCCGCGAGGCCGCGAGCACGGCCTGGAGCAGACGGTGCGTGGTGGCCTCGTGGCGCCAGACGACGGCTCCGACACCGCACTCGATGACATCGAGGAGTTCGGCCTCCCGCACGCTGTTCACCACGAGGACGGCGCGGGTGCCTTCGCCCCGAACCAGTCTGCGCAGCCGCGCGAAAGTGGTCTCGTCCGGCGTTTCGGCGATCAGCACCGCCACGGTCCCGGGTCCGGTCTCCGCCTCGTCGCGGAGGTCGATCACGGGATGCTGCCGCAGTTGGCTGACCGCCCCCGCCCGGGAGATCGGATCCGGAGCGTGGACCACGACGCGGATCCGGTGTCCCGGAACCGCCGCCGAGCCGTCAGCCGTCCGGGCCGTCCCGGTCGTTCCCGTCGTCCCGGCCGTCGTCCCGGCCGTCCCGGCGGCCCCGGAGACCCTGGCCGATCCGGTCTTTGCGGTCACGAATGAGGTGGTCAAGTGGTCCCCTAGGTCGGCGTGGCGCCTGCCCGCGTTGTGAGTTGCGTGACAGACGGACAGTCATCACGCTCGCGTACCGGCGGTCCGTCGGACAATCGTGGAGAACCACGAGCCACACCACCGGGCCGACCACTAGGCATCCACGACATCGGGAGTCAGCCATGTCCGCCACCTCCGTACCGGGAGCGCTCTACGAGCGCCAAGAGGCCATGGCGATGGTCGCCGCCGAGGCCGAGCGTGCCCGGTCCGGCTCCGGTGGGCTGGTGTTGCTGAAGGGGACCACGGGCAGCGGCCGCACCGCGCTCCTGGAGGCGGTCGGCGAGCAGGCGGCGGCGCACGGCATGTGGGTGCTGCGGGCCCGCTGTTCATCCGGGCCTGTCACGCCGTTCGCTGCCGTTAAGCAACTGTTCGATGATGGACCGGAACTGGCGTGCCCCACGGCGGAACCGCCGGACGAAGCCGACTCCGCCGCCGCGATCCACCGCGAACGGGCCGCCTGGCTGTGGCGCGCACTGCTCGAATGGACCGAAGAGGCCCCGCTGTTCCTGGCCGTGGACGACGTCCAGCTCGCCGACCCGCTCTCGCGCGGCTGGCTCATCGAAGCCGCGCGGCTGGTGGAACGGCTGCCGGTGCTGCTCGTGGCGACCGAGCGCAGCCAGTACGACGTCGAACCGCCTGCGCCGGGCCTCGCCCACGCGCTCCCGCCCCGCCTCGTCCGCACCCACACCCTGACCCCGCTGAGCCCGGACGGGGCGGCGGAGCTGGTCCGTTCGGTGGCCGGCGCGGTGGCCTCCCCCGCATGGGTGGACGACGTGGTGCGGGCCGGCGCGGGCAATCCGTTGCTGCTGCACGCCCTGCTGGAGGACCTCGGGGCCCAGGCCCCCGGCCTTGCCGGTACCCCGGCGGTGCCGGACACCTGCGCTGCCCTGTATCCGGGCGCCTACCCCGCCGCCGTCTCGTGGTGGCTGGACAGCGCGGGGAGCTCCACGGTCGACGTCGCCCGCGCGCTCGCCGTGGTGAGCGACGGCCGTGACGACGGCCGTCACGGGGACGGCGGCGGGGACGGTGGCGGTGGCGGGGACCGTGGCGAGGACCGCCAGCCGGAAGCCCACGAGGACGGCGAGGCCGGGCTGCTCGCCGACATGACGGGCGCCGACGGCGCCCGGGCCCACGGCTGGCTCACCGCCATGACCCGCCTGGGGCTGCTGCGCCCGGACCCGGACGGCCGCCCTTGCTACGCCCATCCGCTGCTGCGGGACGCCGTGGTGAGCGGCTGGTCCGGTGACCGGAGAAAGGCGGCCCACGGCAGGGCGGCCGAGGTGATGCTGCGCCGCGGCGCGGGCGCGGAGGCCGTGGCCGGACAGCTGCTGCGGGCGCCCGCGCCCTTCGGGACCTGGGCCGCCGATGTCCTGCTCGACGCCGCGGCCCGTGCGGTCGGGGCGGGCCGGACCGAGGACGCCGCGGGCTTCCTGCGCCGCGCGCTGGACGAGGAGATGCCGCCCGCCCGCCGGGCCGCGGTCCTCACCGAACTGGGCTCCCTCGAATTCACGGGCGGCCGGTCGGCGGCCGGCCTGCCCCGGCTGGCCGAGGCCGTGCAGGTGGCGGACACGCCCAGGGACCGGGTGCGTTCGGCGATGGCGCTCGGTACGGCACTGGCCGGACGGGGCGAGGTACGGGCTGCCGTGGGCGTACTGCGCTCCCTGGAGGAGCAGCTGACGGACCACCCGGACCTCGCGCGCACACTGTGGTCCGCCTCGGCACTGCTGTCGGACCACGATCAGGCCGTACGGCGCGAGGTGTACGGCCGGCTGCGCGAGACGTCCGCGCGCTCGCCCGGCCTGGTCGGCACGGCCGGACAGGCGCTGCTGGCGCGGTACGAGGCGACGGCCGGCCTGCTCTCGGCCCGGGCGGCGATGGAACGCGTCCGGGCCTTGCTGGAGGCCCCGGCCGACCCGCTTGCGGAAACGATTCTGTTGGGCGCGTCCGCAGCCGTGGCCCTGTGGGCCGACGAACTGGACGAGGCCGAGCGCCTGGCCGAACGGGCTCTGGCCGGGCAGCGCGCCGCGCTGCTGCATCCCATGCGCACGGAGCTGCTGAACGTACGGGCCGACCTCGCCGCCGCACGGGGCGGCCATGCCGCATGGCTCGCGGAGCCCGATGTGCGCCAGGCTCTCCAGGCCGTCGGCGACGCGCGCCCGCCGATGAGCGAGGCTGCCGCCGCTGTCCTGGCGCTGGTGGAGACCGGCCGAACGGAGCAGGCCGCGGCGCTCGCGGACCGCAGCGACCCGAGGGACGCGTCCGACTCCGGGGAACTGCCCCGCTTCCTGTATGCCCGCGGTCGTCTGCGTGCCGCGTGCGGCGATCCGGCCGGTGCGCTCGACGACTTCCTGGAGTGCGGGCGGCGCCAGGCGGAACGCGACGTCGTCGGTCCGGTCGTCACTCCGTGGCGGACCGCCGCGGCCGAATGCCGGCTGGCCCTGGGCCGGCCGGAGGAGGCCCTTGCCCTGGCCCACGAGGAGCTGCGGCTGGCCACGGTCTGGAACACACCGCGCCTGGTGGGGCGTTGCCTGCGCGTCCTGGGCACGGCGACGGGCGGTCTGCGCGGCCTCGGGCTGGCCGAGGAGGCCGTACGGCTGCTACGGGACACCCCGGCGGAGACGGAACTGATCCCGGCGCTGATCGCCCAGGGACAGCAGCTCGTCGCCGCCGGAGACCGGGCACGGGCCCGCGATCCGCTGCGGGAGGCGGCCGAACGGGCCGAGCGCATCGGTGCGGTCCGCCTGCGCGCCGTGGCCGAACACGTGCTGCGTGAGGGCGGTGCCCGCCGCGCCGCGACGCCGTACACCGGCCCGGCCGCGCTGACCGGCAGTGAGCGGCGCATCGCGGAGCTCGCCGCGGGCGGCCGGACGAACTCCGAGATCGGCGAGCTCCTGCACCTCGCCCGGCGCACCGTCGAAACCCACCTCACCAACGCCTACCGCAAGCTCGGCATCCGCCGGCGCGCGGAACTCCCGGCGGCCCTGGACCGGCTGCCGGTCGCCGGGAAGCAGGGCGTGGCGGACGTGACGGATATGCGTTCATGCCCCCATGGAACCCGATGGCTCTGACATCGTGTCAAGGGCGGCCCGAGCCTGTGGATGTTGAACGGTCAAGAGTTATCCACAGGGCTTTCGGGATCTGATCGTCCGCGGGACCGTCGGGGCATGACGAACGACCGCGAATCACGCACCCCGTCCGACCGGCCCGGCATCAACCCGTCCGGACCCGCCCTCGACCCTCGGATCACCCTGCGCAGCCCGGCCGAACTGGCCGACGCGCTGCCCTACATGCTCGGCTTCCATCCGACCGACTCCCTCGTCATGGTCACCGTGCACGGCGAGGGCGGGCGCTTCGGCGGCCGGCTCCGCGTCGGCATCCCCACGGCCCCGGCCGAATGGGAGGACACCGCCCGGCAGGTCGCCGACTGCCTGGTCAGGGGCAGCGAGCGGCGCGGTGCCAAGCCCGACGGCATCGTCGTCTTCCTCTGTCAGGACCCGGCGGAGGGCGAGAGCGGCCAGCGGGTGATGACCCGGCTGCGGCCGCTGGCCCAGCGCATCCGGCTGGCCTGCGGCGCCCTCGACGTGCCCGTGATGGAGGCGCTCTGCATCTCTGCCGGCCGGTACTGGTCCTACTGCTGTCCCGATGAGCGCTGCTGCCCCGCCGAGGGCAGCCCGCTGGCCGCGACGGGCACCTCGGTGATGGCGGCGACCGCGACCTTCGCCGGACTCCAGGTCCGGGGCTCCCTCCGGGAGATCGAGGGCCGGCTGGTACCGCTGCGCGGGGGTGCGGCGGAGGAGATGGAGCGGGCCCTGGACCGGGCGGCCGCCGTCCTCGTGCCCAAGATCCTCGACGGGGCCACCCGGGAGGAGGTCGGCGCGGAGACGGTCACGCTGGCCCGCACGCTGATGCGGCGGATGACCCTCGCCCCGCCCGTGGACGGCGGACCGGAAGCCGACGACTGGGACGACGCGCTGCTCGGCCACGACGAGGCAGCCACCGTGATCCTCGGCCTCCAGGACCGCGAGATCCGGGACGTCGCCGCCGAGTGGATGGAGGACGAGGAGGCGGCCCCCGCCCTGCGGCTGTGGCGGGCGCTCGCCCGCCGCTGCGTCGGGGCCTACGGCGAGCACGCGGCGGCCCCGCTCACGCTCGCCGGCTGGGTCTCGTGGTCCGCCGGGGACGAGCCGACGGCCCGGATCGCCCTGGGGCTGGCCCTGCGGGCCGACGCCGACTACCGCTTCGCCCAACTGCTCCACCACGCCTGCAACGAGGGCATCGACCCGGAGGGGCTGCGGGCCTGCCTGCGGGAGGAGCGGCGGCGCCGGGAACCGCGCCGCAAGCGCTCCGCGGCCACCACCCGCCCCCCGGGTCGCCGGGAAGCGCAGCCCCGCCGGGAGCCCCGCCGCACCGCGGGGAGCGACCAGTGAGCCCGGACCGGGGCCGGGGCGCGCGGAGTTCCGTGCGGCGCATCCGGGACGCCGCCGTCACCACCCTGCGGCGCAGGCTCCGTCACCGGCACGGCCCAGTACGGGCGCTGCCGCCACCGGGGCCCGTGACCCGGGCGGGGGCGGGGCCGTTCAGCTGGAGGGTGGCGGGGGCCCGGCCGCGCCGCCGCCCAGCGAAACAGGCCGGCGCGCAGACAGCCCAGACAAGGCGACCCATGGCCCACTCCGTACCGCCCGCCCGCAGGACCGAGTTGCCGCCCGTGCACGGCACCGTCATCTGCGTCGCCGCGCCCTGCCTGGTCATCTCGCCGGAGCACGGCCAGCTGACCGGGCGGGGGATCGACGGGATCTACCGCTCCGGGCGCAGGCTGCTCTCCCGCTGCGTGCTCCGGGTCGGCGGCCGGGAGCCGGTCGCCGTCCAGGGGCGCAGCCTCGGCTCCGACCGGGCCTCCTTCACCGCGACCGTCCGTACCGGGGCCGACGCGGGGCCCGATCCCGACATCGGGGTGGAGCGGGTCCGGCACGCAGACGGCACCGAGCGGATCACGGTGCGCAGCTTCACGACCCGGCCGCTGCGCCTGCCCGTGGAGCTGCTGCTCGGCACCGACCTGGCCGAGCTGGCCGCGGTGGCCGCAGGCCGGGCCGGGCCCGAACTGCCGGCCGGGGTGCATGCCGCCGGGCTGCGCTGGAGCAGCGGTGAGGCCCAGGCCATCACGGCCGCCGAGCCGGCCCCGGACGACGCGCTCGCCTCGGCGGGGCTGCTGCGCTGGCAGCTCGAACTGGGGCCCGGCGAGTCCCGCACGATCGAGCTGCGGACCACGCAGGAGCGCATTTCACGGGCCCCTGCCGGGCAGGTGGCCAACCCGCTGGCCGACGCCCGCGCCGAGGGGGACGACCCGAGGGTCGAAACCTGGTTCCGCCGCAGTGTGGAGGACCTCGGCGCGCTGCTGATGCGGGATCGCGAGGAGCCGGCCGCCGCCTTCCTCGCCGCCGGGGTGCCGTGGCGGCTCGGGCTGGCTCCGGCGGAGTCCCTCTGGGCCGCCAGGATGGCGCTCCCGCTCGGCACCGGGCTCGCGGCAGCCACCCTGCGCACCCTGGCCCGGACCCAGACCGGCGGCCGGGGCCCCGACGCCGGGAAGATCCCGGGGCCGCTGCGCGGGGCGGGTCCGCAGCTGCCGCCGGGGTGCACCGGCACCGAGGCGACCCTCGCCTTCCCGGCGGTGCTCGCCGAGGCCCGGCGCTGGGGGCTGCCCGAGGAGGAGGTGGCCCGGCTCCTCCCGGCGGCCGAGCGGTGCCTGGACTGGCTGCGCGGAGCCCTGGGAGCCGACGGCTTCCTGGCCGATCCCGATCCCGGGCCGCGGCGCTGCGAGACCCAGGCCCACGCCCATCGGGCCGCGCTGCTCGGGGCGGACCTGCTCGCCGGATGCGGGCGGCCCGGCGCCGAGGAGTGGCGGGAGTGGGCCGCCGCGCTCCGCAAGCGGTTCCGGGACGGGTTCTGGATCGACGGCCCGGACGGCGGCCGGCCCGCCGCGGCCCTGCATCCCGACGGGCGGCCGCTGCCCCGGCTGACGGGGGCCGCCGCCCACCTCCTGGACACCGGCCTGCTGGGCGGCGGCCGCCTCGCCCCCGGGTTGCTGGACCGGGTCCGCACGGAGCAGCTCGCCCGCCTCCTCGGCGCCCCCGCCATGGATTCCGGCTGGGGGCTGCGGAGCATGGCGTCCCGGGAGCCGGGCCACAATCCCTTCGGCCACCGCTCGGGCGCGGTGCGGGCGTACGAGAGCGCCGTGGCGGTCGCCGGGCTGGCCCAGGCCGGCTTCGAGAAGGAGGCCGCCGGTCTGCTGCGTGGTCTGTTGGACGCCGCGGAGAGCTTCGGGTACCGGCTGCCGGAGATGTACGCCGCCGAGCAGCGCACCGCGGGCAGCGCGCCGCTCCCGCACCCGGCGGCCTGCCGCCCCGCCGCGGTGGCCGCGGCCGCCGGGGTGCACGCGCTGACCGCCCTCGCCGGGCTCCGCCCCGACGCCCCCGCCGGCACGGTCGCCGTTGTCCCGCTGCCCGGCGCTCCCCTCGGCGCCCTGCGCTTCTGTGACCTGCGGGTCTCGGGGGAACCGTTCGCCGTCCGGATCAGCCGGCTCGGCCTCGGCATGGTGGAGGAGGCAGCCGATGCGCTCCAACTGGGCGGGTAGCCTCGCGACCGCTGCTTCCGGGATGACCAAAGCTCTGTTTATCGTCAGGCAGACGACTATGATCGCGGCATGTCGCCCTACGACCCGTCGGCCTATCCGCCCTTCGCTGTCACCGTCGACCTGGTCGTGCTCACCGTGCGGCGTCACGCGCTCTGTGCGCTGGTCGTCCGGCGGGGTGAGCAGCCTTTCCAGGGACGCTGGGCCCTGCCCGGCGGTTTCGTCCGCGAAGACGAGGACCTGGCCGCGGCCGCGGCCCGCGAGCTCTCCGAGGAAACCGGTCTGTGCGCGCACGACCCGGCCGAGCCGGGCGCGGACAACGGGGCGCACCTCGAACAGCTCGCCACCTACGGGGATCCGAAGCGCGATCCGCGCATGCGCGTCGTCAGCGTCGCGCATCTGGTCCTGGCTCCGGACCTGCCCGCCCCCCGGGCGGGCGGAGATGCCAACAGCGCGCGCTGGGCCCCCGTCGACGAACTCCTGGCCGCCTCGGACCAGGCGGCCGCGGGGCTCGCCTTCGACCACGCCCGGATCCTCGCCGACGGCGTGGAGCGGGCCCGCTCCAAGATCGAGTACTCCTCGCTGGCCACGGCGTTCTGCCCGCCCGCGTTCACCGTCGGCGAGCTGCGCCGGGTCTACGAGGCCGTATGGGGCGTGGCCCTCGACCCGCGCAACTTCCACCGCAAGGTCACCGGGACCCCCGGGTTCCTGGTCCCGGCCGGGGGGACGACGACCCGTCAGGGCGGCCGGCCCGCCCAGCTGTTCCGGGCCGGCGGGGCGACCCTGCTCAACCCGCCGATGCTGCGCCCCGAAGTCTGACGGGTCGACACGGACGCGAACGGGCCCCGGCTACCCCGAAAATCGGACATATCGCGTTATCTTGTTTGCGGTACTCACAATGCCGCAGAGCGGTCTCACCCCCCGCGAGAGAAGCGATGCTCCAGGCCATCGGACTCACCAGCACACCCCGTCGAGACCTCCCGCCCCTGGTGGACGACCTCACGCTCGAGGCCCGCCCGGGAACCGTGACCGCCCTCCTCGGCGAACCGGGATCGGGCAAGACCACCGCACTGCGGCTCATGCTCGAACTCGAACCGGGCCGCGGCGTCACCTACTTCCGCGGCCGCCCGCTGCACCGGATCCCGTATCCCGGCCGTGAGGTCGGGGTGCTGCTCGGCGATGTGCCCGGCAACCCGTCGCGGACCGTCCTGAGCCAGCTGCGGATGCTGTGCGCCGCCGCCGGGGTGCCGGCCTCCCGGGCCGACACCATGCTGGAGGTCGTCGGCATCGCGGGCCTGCGCGACCAGCGGCTCGGTTCGCTCTCGCTCGGTATGGAGCGCCGGGTGGCGCTGGCCGCGGCCCTGCTCGCCGACCCGTGCACGCTGCTCCTCGACGAGCCCGCAGCCGGACTCTCGCCCCGCGAACGCGGCTGGCTCCACGGGCTGCTGCGCGGACACGCCTCCCTCGGCGGCGCGGTGCTCTTCACTACCGCCGACGCCAAGGAGGCCGCCCGCAGTGCGGACCGGGTGGTCAGCATCGCGGCGGGCCGGCTCGTCGCCGACCAGGACGCGGCCGAGTTCGCCCGTACCCGGCTGCGGCCGCGGGTCGCCGTACGCAGCCCGTACGCCGCCCGGCTGGCCGACGTACTGGGCCGGGAGGCCCGGGCCGCCCAGCGCGCGGTGGAGATCGTCGAGGAGAGCGGCAGCCGCCTGTCGGTGTACGGCAGCAGCTGCGCGGAGGTGGGCGAGGCGGCGTTCCGGCACGGCGTGCTGGTCCACCAGCTCGCCGACGAGACCGGGGATGCCGGCGCGCCGTGTCCGCCCGTACCGCCGGTGCCGCAGGCGCGCACCGAGCCGGGCGGCGCGGCCCCGGCGCATCCGGCCGCCACCGCCGCCACCGCCGACCCCCGCAGTGCGCGGCCGGCCTCCACGGTGCGCCGGGTGGGCGGACCGCTGCGGCCGCTGCGCTACGAACTGTGCCGGGCCTTCGGGACGGCCACGCCCCTCCTCACCGCGGCCGTCGTCGTCGCCGTCTCCGCCATCACCGCCCTGGTGCTGGCCCGGGCCGGCGGCACCCCGCAGAACCGGCTGCTCGCAGCCTGGCCGGAGCTGCTGCCCCTGCCCCCCGCCGCCCTCGGCGCCGGACTGCTCGGCGCCCTGGCCTTCGGCGAGGAGTACCGCTACCCCGCGCTCGCCGCCGACCGCGGCACCGTGCCGCGCCGCATGGGCCTGCTCGCCGCCAAGCTCGTGGTCTGCGCCGCCCTCGCCCTGGCCTTCGGCGCCCTCGCGGTCACCGCCGACGCCGCCGCCCTGAAGCTCGTCTTCGACCGCGGCCCGCTGCGCGCCCCCGGGGAATGGCTCTCCCCGGCCGTGAGTTGGGCCGGGCTGCTCGTCGGCTGCGCCTGGGCCGGGGTCCTGGCCTCCGGTGTCTTCCGGTCGGCGGTCGCGGGCCTGGCCGCCGTGCTCGCCGTACCGGTCATCGTCGTACCGCTCGTACGCAAGGCGCTGGACGGGCCCTCCGCGTACGCGGCTCGCGGGCTCGCGGCCCGGCTGCGCGGCCTGGCCTGGGCGCAGTGGCCCCCGGAGGCGGACCGCCTGGTCCTGGGCGCCCTGCGGGTGATGGCCCAACCTGTCGGCACGGCGCTGCTGTTGTCGCTGATGGTCCTGTTGTGCGCCTATGGGTTCACAGGACTGCGCAGCCGCGTCCGTTGGTAAAGGACCGTTGGTGATCGCTGCGGTACCGGAGAAAGTCTGAACGGGACCGATCCCGTCCACATCACGTGAACCGGACCACAACTCCCCGCAAAGAGCCCGGTTCTTTACGATAAGTCGTCAATTGCGTAGGTGGCACCGATCACCCTTTCGTGTGCTTTTCACCAAAGACCTCAAGGGTCATCCGGGCACGGCCGACAAAGGATTCGTGAGTACCCTTGCGCACACCATGATGACCACCGCCCGCCATGCCGACTCCGGCCTCGCCGGCCCGGGCGAACTCGACCGCTACCCCTACGCGGAGGCCTCCGGGACCGACCGCGTCGCAGCACCCCACTGGGACGGCGCCGACGTCGAGTTGAGCCGGGTCGGCCGCCGCGCGGCAGGCAGCCGCGGCCGCGGACTGCACGGCCAACTCGTCCAGCAGCTCGGCCAGATGATCGTCTCCGGCGACCTCGGCGCAGACCGCCCCCTGGTCCCCGAGGAGATCGGCCAGCGCTTCGAGGTCTCCCGCACCGTGGTCCGCGAATCGCTGCGCGTGCTGGAGGCCAAGGGCCTCGTCAGCGCCCGCCCCAACGTCGGCACCCGCGTCCGGCCCGTCGCCGACTGGAACCTGCTCGACCCCGACATCATCGAGTGGCGCGCCTTCGGCCCCCAGCGCGACGACCAGCGCCGCGAGCTCAACGAGCTCCGCTGGACCATCGAACCCCTCGCCGCCCGCCTCGCCGCCGGCCACGGACGCCCGGACATCCAGCAGCGCCTCGCCGACATGGTCGAGATCATGGGCCACGCCCTCGGCCAGGGCGACGCCATCACCTTCGCGCGCGCCGACAACGAGTTCCACGCACTCCTCATCCAGGTCGCGGGCAACCGCATGCTGGAGCACCTCTCCAGCATCGTCTCCTCGGCCCTGCAGGTCTCCGGCAGCCCCATCACCGCCTGCGACCGCCCGGGCGAGACGTGCGTCGCGCACCACGCGCGCATCGTCGAGGCCCTCGCGGCGGGCGACGCCGTGGGTGCCGAGAACGCCATGCGCCAGCTCCTGACGGTGCACCCGGAGGTCGAGCGCGTGGTCCCCGCCCCGCGCGAGCACTGACGCGCGGACGGACGGCGGCGCGGGCGCCGGGGCGGTCGGGCGGTCGGGGTGTGACTCGGGCCACGAAGATTGGGCGTAACACTCCGCGAGGTCGAGCGATGACCTAGAGAGGTGATGGCCGACGGAGGGAAGACAGCAGCCCTTGCGGGTGCTGTGCAGCTCCCCGGCCCCTGCCCGCGCCCCCGGCCCATCCCCCGTCGGTGGTCGTCGGCTCCGGTCCAGCACCATCCGGCCGGGGTCGGAAGCCGTTCCCATCGTTCCGAGAGGTTGTTCGTGTCGGCCAGCACATCCCGTACGCTCCCGCCGGAGATCGCCGATTCCGAGTCTGTGATGGCGCTCATCGAGCGGGGCAAGGCCGAGGGGCAGATCGCCGGCGATGACGTGCGTCGGGCCTTCGAGGCTGACCAGATTCCTGCGACCCAGTGGAAGAATGTTCTGCGCAGCCTCAACCAGATCCTCGAGGAAGAGGGTGTGACGCTGATGGTCAGTGCCGCGGAGTCGCCCAAGCGCACCACCCGCAAGAGCGTCGCAGCGAAGACCCCGGCCAAGCGGACGGCCACGAAGACCGTCGCGGCGAAGACGACGGCCGCGCGGACCGTCGCCGCCGCGGCACCCGCGGCCGAGACGGTGGATCCGGAGCAGCCCGTGGACGCTCCCGCGGAGGAGCCCGGAACCGAGCCCGCCGCGAAGAAGGCCGCGGCGAAGAAGACGGCGGCCAAGAAGGCGGCCCCCGCCAAGAAGACCGCCGCGAAGAAGACGGCGGCGAAGAAGACCGCCGCCAAGAAGGACGCCGACGAGGCCGGCGAAGAGGAGACCTCCGAGGAGGGCCCCGGCGCGGCCAAGGCGGAAGCCGAAGAGGAGGAGGACGGCGGCGAGAGCAAGGGCTTCGTCATCTCCGACGACGAGGACGACGCCCCGGCCCAGCAGGTCGCCGTGGCCGGCGCCACCGCCGACCCCGTCAAGGACTACCTCAAGCAGATCGGCAAGGTCCCCCTCCTCAACGCCGAGCAGGAGGTCGAGCTCGCCAAGCGCATCGAGGCGGGCCTGTTCGCCGAGGACAAGCTGGCCAACTCCGACAAGCTGGCGCCCAAGCTCAAGCGCGAGCTGGAGATCATCGCCGAGGACGGCCGCCGCGCCAAGAACCACCTGCTGGAGGCCAACCTCCGCCTCGTGGTCTCGCTGGCCAAGCGCTACACGGGCCGCGGCATGCTCTTCCTGGACCTGATCCAGGAGGGCAACCTGGGCCTGATCCGCGCGGTCGAGAAGTTCGACTACACCAAGGGCTACAAGTTCTCCACGTACGCGACCTGGTGGATCCGCCAGGCGATCACGCGTGCCATGGCCGACCAGGCCCGCACCATCCGTATCCCGGTGCACATGGTCGAGGTCATCAACAAGCTCGCCCGCGTGCAGCGCCAGATGCTCCAGGACCTGGGCCGCGAGCCCACCCCGGAGGAGCTGGCCAAGGAACTCGACATGACCCCCGAGAAGGTCATCGAGGTCCAGAAGTACGGCCGCGAGCCGATCTCCCTGCACACGCCGCTCGGCGAGGACGGCGACAGCGAGTTCGGCGACCTCATCGAGGACTCCGAGGCGGTCGTCCCGGCCGACGCCGTGAGCTTCACGCTCCTCCAGGAGCAGCTGCACTCGGTGCTCGACACGTTGAGCGAGCGCGAGGCCGGAGTGGTCTCGATGCGCTTCGGCCTCACCGACGGCCAGCCGAAGACCCTCGACGAGATCGGCAAGGTCTACGGCGTCACGCGCGAGCGGATCCGCCAGATCGAGTCCAAGACGATGTCGAAGCTGCGCCACCCGTCGCGCTCCCAGGTCCTGCGCGACTACCTGGACTGATCACCGGACCGGCCGGGCCCGAGGCGATCGGGCCGGGGGCCGTACGGAAGTGGCTGTACGGAGGTGGCCGTGCGCGGGTGCGCACGGCCACTTGGCGTCCCACCCTGGGTGGAGTCATGCACACTCAGAGTCAGGAGGCCTCATGCGTCGTCCCTTTTCCCGTGCTCTGGCGGGCGCGCTGACCCTGGTGGCGGGAGCGGCCGCGGCGCCGCTGGCCCAGGCGCCGCAGGCAGCCGCGGACAGTGTGGTGATCGGCGGGAAGCCGGTGAAGGCGGCCGACAGCCCGTGGGTGGTGGCCCTCGCCAGCCGTGACCGGTTCGGGGGTACGCGGGGCGGCCAGTTCTGCGGGGGTGTCGTCGTGGGCCCGACCAAGGTGCTGACCGCGGCCCACTGCCTGGGCCGCCAGGTGCTGGGCGGCCCCGTCGAGTCCGTCCCCGACTTCCGGGTGATCACCGGGCGTACGGAGCTGCGGGCGGCCGAGGGCCGCGAGATCGCGATCCGCTCGGCCCGGGTGAACCCGGCGTACGACGCCCGCAGCAATGCCGGGGACCTGGCCGTGCTGGAGCTCGCCGAGGCGGTGCCCGCGCACTACGTGCTCCCGATGGCCGGGGCGGGGCATCCCGGCTACGCGGCGGGCGGTGAGGCGGCCGTGTACGGCTGGGGCGATACGAGCGGATTCGGCGACTACGCGTACGCGCTGCGCACCGCGCGCGTGACGGTGCTGGCGGACGAGGTCTGCCGGCGCGCCTACCCGGGAGACGCCGACGGGCAGTACCGGCCGGAGTCCATGGTGTGCGCGGGACACCGCGACGGCGGCCGGGACGCCTGCCAGGGGGACAGTGGCGGGCCGCTGGTCGCCCAGGGCAGGCTCATCGGGGTCGTGTCCTGGGGGCGCGGCTGCGGGCGCCCGGACAGCCCGGGGGTCTACACGAAGATCGCGCCGCTCACCGGCTTCGTGACGGCCCCGGAGGCGGCCCCGCGGCGAAGCGACGGCCACGACATCGCGTGGGGTGCCGAAAGGGCCTCCGGACCGGCCGCACGGCCCGTACGGGGGCATGCGGCGGCAGAGGCGCAGGGCGCCGCGGGAGCACCCGGGGGGAAACACCGGCCCGGGGGCCGCTAGGGGGTGTCCGGACATGAGGACGGGCGGCACCCCTGGGTTTCAGGGGTGCCGCCCGTCGACCGGCCTGGCCGGTCCTGGCTCGTCGGATGCGAGGTATAGGCCTGTGTCAGCGGTCCTCGGTGTCGGCATTGGCCGTCGGAGCGGACGTGAGCCGCTCGGTCTCATCCTGTATATCCGCGGCGATCTTCTTGAGTTCCGGCTCGAACTTACGCCCGTGGTGGGCGCAGAACAGCAGTTCACCGCCGCTCAGCAGGACGACGCGCAGATATGCCTGGGCGCCGCAACGGTCGCATCGGTCAGCGGCCGTCAGCGGGGTCGCGGGTGTCAGAACAGTAGTCACGTCGCCTCTTCTCTAGCTCGACGAGCTGTCGTACCAGGGTCAACATCCAACCAGGCCGAAAACGTTCCCGCTCGCGGCTTTTCCTCGAAACTTCCTTCCGAAGCTGGCCGGCTGCTGCCGGTTGGCGGCGAAGGAGCCGTATTGCGTTGCTTTACGGTTTCGCGTTGTCAGTCGTTCGCTTGTAGCAGTTCCGTCCTCCCCGGCTGAGTGCCGGTTGTTCATGAGGACGTGCCCGAACCCTAAATGGTTCATGCCTGGAAGGGAACGTGATGTTTGCTTCACCCGACCGGGGGATCGAACACCCGTGCGGTCCTGCACTAGGCTGGTGAAGGCGCGAGGGTGGCGTTGCATCGGCTCTACCAGGCCTCGGTACCCTTCGACGGGCAACCGAGCCACCCTGCGCCCGACGGGCCAGAAAAAGAAATTCAGCGAGGAGCGAACTGCGTGACCGCCGACACGTCCGTGCCTTCCAGCGCGCTGCTGTCCGGAGCAGACCGGGACGGCTCCAACTACACCGCGCGGCACCTGCTCGTCCTCGAAGGCCTCGAGGCCGTCCGCAAGCGCCCCGGCATGTATATCGGTTCCACCGACTCCCGAGGCCTCATGCACTGCCTCTGGGAGATCATCGACAACGCCGTGGACGAGGCCCTGGGGGGCTACTGCGACCACATCGAGGTGATCCTCCACGAGGACGCTTCGGTCGAGGTCCGCGACAACGGCCGCGGCATCCCCGTCGACGTCGAGCCCAAGACCGGGCTGTCCGGCGTCGAGGTCGTCATGACCAAGCTGCACGCCGGCGGCAAGTTCGGCGGCGGCTCGTACGCGGCCTCCGGCGGCCTGCACGGCGTCGGCGCCTCCGTGGTCAACGCCCTCTCCGCCCGGCTGGACGTCGAGGTGGACCGCAACAGCTCCACCCACGGGATCAGCTTCCGCCGCGGTGTCCCGGGGATGTTCACCGAGCAGGGCCCCGACAGCCCGTTCGACCCCGCCAACGGCCTGCGCAAGGTCAAGCGCGTCGCCAAGGGCAAGACCGGCACCCGGGTCCGCTACTGGGCCGACCGGCAGATCTTCCTCAAGGACGCCCGGCTCTCCCTGGACACTCTCTACCAGCGTGCCCGCCAGACCGCCTTCCTCGTCCCCGGTCTGACCCTCGTCGTCCGCGACGAGCGCGCCATAGACGGGGCCGGCAAGACGGAGGAGACGTTCCGCTTCGACGGGGGCATCAGCGAGTTCTGCGAGTACCTCGCGCAGGACAAGGCCGTCTGCGACGTGCTGCGCCTGACCGGCCAGGGCACCTTCAAGGAGACCGTCCCCGTCCTCGACGAGCGCGGCCACATGACCCCCACCGAGGTCACCCGCGAGCTCGGCGTGGACATCGCCCTGCGCTGGGGCACCGGGTACGAGACCCAGGTCAAGTCCTTCGTCAACATCATCGCCACGCCCAAGGGCGGCACCCACATCACCGGCTTCGAGCGCTCGGTCGCCAAGACCGTGAACGAGGTGCTCCGCTCGGCGAAGCTGCTCCGCGTCGCCGAGGACGACGTGGTCAAGGACGACGCGATGGAGGGCATGACAGCGGTCGTCACCGTCCGGCTGGCCGAGCCGCAGTTCGAGGGCCAGACCAAGGAGGTGCTCGGCACCTCGGCGGCCGCCCGGATCGTCGCGGCCGTGGTCGCCAAGGAGCTCAAGGCCTTCCTGACCAGCACGAAGCGCGACGACAAGCAGCAGGCCCGCGCCGTGATGGAGAAGATCGTCGCGGCCGCCCGGACCCGGATCGCCGCCCGCCAGCACAAGGAGGCGCAGCGCCGCAAGACCGCGCTGGAGACCTCCTCGCTGCCCGCGAAGCTGGCCGACTGCCGCAGCGACGACGTGGAGCGCAGCGAGCTCTTCATCGTCGAGGGCGACTCCGCGCTCGGCACCGCCAAGCTCGCGCGGAACTCGGAATTCCAGGCGCTCCTGCCGATCCGCGGCAAGATCCTGAACGTCCAGAAGTCGTCGGTCTCGGACATGCTGAAGAACACCGAGTGCGGCGCGATCATCCAGGTCATAGGGGCCGGCTCGGGCCGGACCTTCGACATCGACTCCGCGAGGTACGGCAAGATCGTCCTGCTCGTCGACGCCGATGTCGACGGCGCGCACATCCGCTGCCTGCTGCTCACGCTCTTCCAGCGGTACATGCGGCCGATGGTCGAGGCGGGCCGGGTTTTCGCCGCGGTGCCGCCGCTGCACCGGATCGAGCTCGTCCAGCCCAAGAAGGGCCAGGACAAGTACGTCTACACGTATTCGGACGGCGAGCTGCGCCAGACCCTGCTCGAATTCCAGCGCAAGAACGTCCGGTACAAGGATTCGATCCAGCGCTACAAGGGCCTCGGCGAGATGGACGCGGACCAGCTGGCGGAGACCACGATGGACCCCCGGTTCCGCACGCTGCGCCGGATCAACATCGGGGACCTGGACTCCGCCGAGCAGGTCTTCGACCTGCTGATGGGCAACGAGGTGGCGCCGCGCAAGGAGTTCATCACGAGCTCCGCGGCGACCCTGGACCGCTCGCGCATCGACGCCTGACCGGCGGGCACACCGGCACCACGGCACACCGGTGCTCTTCGCTCCATCACCTGTTGGAGTGAAGAGCACCGGGACACCAGTCCGGAAAACGTCCATACCGCACATCCTTGTGAGCACGCGGCCAATGCGGCAGCGGGCAAGGAGAGTTCGGTGGACAAGCACGAAGGTCCCGATGCCGGAACGATCCGGCTCGACGACCCCTGGTACGACGCGCTCGCCGTCGGCTGGGGGGAGGGCGAGGGCGGGGATCCGCCGCCCCCGCGTCCGGCCGCCGGAGGCCGGGCCGCGCCCGGGGCGTCCGACATCTACCGCGAAGTGCAGCGCAGCGCCGCCTTCCAGGAGGTCCGCAGCCGCTACCGCGGGTTCGTCGTCCCCGCGACCGCCGGATTCCTCCTCTGGTACGTCGCCTACGTGGTCGCGGCGACCATGGCGCCCGGCATCATGGCCCGCCCCGTGGTCGGGGCCGTCAACGTGGCCCTGCTGGCGGGCCTCGGCCAGTTCCTCAGCACCTTCCTGCTGACCTGGGCGTACGCCCGGCACGCGCGGCTGCGCCGGGACCGGGCCGCACTCGACCTGCGTTGGACGGTCTTCGAGCAGGAGCGCGACCAGGAGCGGAACCGCAACCAGAGCCGGGGGACCGGCCGGTGACCACCGAACACCAGACGCTCGCCCTGATCCTGTGCAGCCTCTTCATCGCGGTCACCCTGGGCATCACCACCTGGGTCAGCCGCAACCGGCACGGTTCCGCCGAGGAGTTCTACGCCGGAGGGCGGCTGTTCTCCCCGATGGAGAACGGTTTCGCCATTGCCGGCGACTACATGTCCGCCGCCTCCTTCCTCGGCATTTCCGGCCTGATCGCGCTCTTCGGCTACGACGGCCTGCTGTACTCGGTGGGCTTCCTCGTCGCCTGGCTCGTCGTGCTCTTCCTCGTCGCCGAACTGGTCCGCAACTGCGGGCGCTTCACCCTCGCGGACGTGGTCGCGGCCCGGATGAGCGAGCGGCCCGTACGGATCGCCGCCGGCGCCTCCTCCGTCACCGTCTCGGTGCTGTACCTCGTCGCACAGATGGTCGGCGCGGGCAGCCTGGTGGGCCTGCTGCTCGGCGATTCGGGCACCGCCGCCCGGACGCTGACCGTGATCGGCGTCGGCGCGCTGATGGTGGTCTACGTGTCCTTCGGCGGCATGCGGGCCACCACCTGGATCCAGATCGTGAAGGCCGTGCTGCTCATGGGCGGGGCGGTCACCCTCACCGTGCTCGTACTGCTGCGCTTCCACGGGGACTTCGGCCAGCTGCTCACCAGCGCCGCCGAGCGCAGCGGGCACGGGCGGCGGTTCCTGAGCCCGGGGCTCAAGTACGGCGCCGACTGGACTTCCCGCTTCGACTTCATGAGCCTCGGCCTCGCGCTGGTCCTCGGGACGGCCGGGCTGCCGCACATCCTGTCGCGCTTCTACACGGTGCCGACGGCGCGGGCGGCACGCCGGTCGGTGGTGTGGGCGATCGCGCTGATCGGCGGCTTCTACCTGATGACCATCGTGCTCGGGTTCGGCGCGGCCGCGCTCCTGGGCCCGGACCAGGTGCGGGCCTCCAACGCCTCGGGGAACACGGCGGTTCCGCTGCTCGCGGCCTTCCTGGGCGGCGGGGCGGAGTCGACCGGGGGAGCGGTGCTGTTCGCCTTCGTGGCGGCGATCGCCTTCGCCACGATCCTGGCCGTGGTCGCCGGGATCACGCTGGCCTCCTCGGCCTCGGTGGCGCACGACCTGTACGCCTCGCTCAAGCGCCGCCACGCGCGCCAGCGCAGCGAGGTCGCCGTGGCCCGGGTCGCGGCCGTCGGGATCGGGGCGGTGGCGATCGCCCTGGGGCTGCTCGCCCAGGACCTGAACGTGGCCTTCCTGGTGGGGCTGGCCTTCGCGGTGGCGGCCTCGGCCAATCTGCCGGTGCTGCTGTACTCGCTGTTCTGGGGGGCGTTCACCACGCGCGGCGCGGTCTGGTCGGTGTACGGGGGCCTGGTTCCCGCGGTGGTGCTGGTCGTCCTGTCGCCGGTGGTCTCCGGCAGCCCGGACTCCCTCTTCCCGGGCGTGAGCTTCCAGTTCTTCCCCCTGCAGAACCCGGGCCTGGTCTCGATCCCGCTGGGTTTCCTGGCGGGCTGGATGGGCACGGTCACCTCGGCCGAGGATCCGGACGAGGCGAAGTACGCGGAGACGGAGGTCCGTTCCCTGACCGGTGCCGGGGCCGTCTGAGCGCGGCTCCCGTCCCCGGCCGCCGGGTCACGTGCTCTCGGACGGGAGCCAGGAGTAGCGGTGTTCCGGGCGGCCCGTCTCGCCGTAGCGCAGGGCCAGGGTGACCCGGCCGGTGCGCTCCAGGAGCTTCAGGTAGCGCTGGGCGGTCTGGCGGCTGATGCCGGCGCGGTCGGCGACCTGCTGGGTGGAGAGCGGGCCTTCGGCGGAGAGCAGGACCTGGCGGACGAGCTCGGCGGTGGTGGCGGAGTGCCCCTTGGGCAGCTCGTTCGGGGAGCCGGCCGCGGCGAGGGCGCCGAAGATCCGGTCCACCTCGGCCTGTTCGGCCTCGCCGCCGGTCTCCAGGGTGCGGCGCAGGGAGCCGTACGCCTCCAGCCGGGTGCGCAGACCCGCGAAGGTGAAGGGTTTGACCAGGTACTGGAGGGCGCCGAGGCGCATGGCGGACTGGACGGTGGCCAGGTCGCGGGCTGCCGTGACCATGATCACGTCGGTGCGGTGGCCGAGCTGGCGCAGCCGGCGGACCAGGTCCAGGCCGTTCTCGTCCGGGAGGTAGTGGTCGAGCAGGATCAGGTCCACGACGTGGGTGTCCAGGCAGGCCAGGGCCTCGGCGGCCGAATGGGCCTGGGCGACGACGCGGAAGCCGGGAACCTTCGCCACGTAGGCCGCGTTGATCCGGGCAACACGCATGTCGTCGTCGACGACCAATACGTGGATGTCGTGGATCGGGGTCTGGTTCATCGCAGGGCCTCCGGGAGTACGACGGAGAACTCCGCCCCTCCGTCCGCTGCCTCGCCGGCCCGGGCCGTGCCGCCCTGGCGCTCCGCGAGGCGGCGTACGAGCGCGAGACCGAGCCCGCGCTCGCGGTGGGCTTTGGGCTGCTTGGTCGACCAGCCCTCGGTGAAGATCTCCTCGCGGCGGGCGGCCGGGACGCCGGGGCCGCTGTCCCGTACCCGGAGGATCGCCGTACGGCCTTCGGCGCGCAGCTCGACCTCGACCAGGGGCGCGGCGGAGCCCGCCGCCGCGTCCAGGGCGTTGTCCACCAGGTTGCCCGTGATGGTGACGAGCCCGCCGGGGTCGACGAGGCTGTCGGGGAGGAAGGTGGCGTCGGCGAGCCGCAGCGGGACGCCGCGTTCGGCCGCGACGGTCGCCTTGCCCACCAGGAGTGCGGCCAGCAGCGGGTCGTGGACCTTCTCGGTGACCTGTTCGGCGGTACTGCGGTGCACTCCGACGACCTCGGTGACGAACTCCACCGCCTCCTCGTGCAGGCCCAGCTCCAGCAGGCCGAGGAGGGTGTGGAGGCGGTTGGCGTGCTCGTGGTCCTGCGCGCGCAGTGCGTCGATCAGGCCCTTGGTGGAGTCGAGCTCGCGGCCGAGGTGTTCCAGCTCGGTGCGGTCGCGCAGGGTGGCGACGGCGCCGCCGTCCTCGGTGGGCATCCGGTTGGCGACCAGCACCCTGGGGCCCTGGACGGTGAGCAGATCGCGGCCGGTGACGCGGCCGGCGAGGACGTCGGTGGTGCGGCCGGCGCCCAGTACGTCGTCCAGCGGGCGCCCGGCGACAGTGGCGGCCGTGTCGGGGGCGAGGCCCAGCAGCCGGGCGGCCTCGTCGTTGACCAGCCTGACCCGGCCCTCGCGGTCGAGGGCGATCACGCCCTCGCGGATGGAGTGCAGCATCGCCTCGCGCTCGGCGAGCAGTCCGGCGATATCGGAGAAGGCCAGGTCGCGGGTCTGCCGCTGGATCCGGCGGGACAGCAGGTAGGCGGCGAGCGCGCCCGCCGCGAGGGCGCCGCCCGCGTAGGCGAGCAGGCCCGGGATGGCGCCGAGCAGCCGGTCGTGGACGCTGTCGTAGGCGATGCCGACGGAGACGGCGCCGACGATCTCCCCGTCGGCCGCGATGAGCGGGACCTTGCCGCGGGCGGAGCGGCCGAGGGTGCCCTCGTCGATCTCCATGACCTCGCGGCCCGCGAGGGCGTCGCTCGGGTCGGTGGAGACGGGCAGTCCGATCCGGTCGGTGCCGGGGTGCGAGCGGCGGATGCCGTCCAGGTCCATGACGACCACGTACTCGGCGCCCGTGGCCCGGCGGATCCGCTCGGCCGAGGCCTGCACCGGGCTGTCTGCCGTCGGTCCTGAGTCGAGGAGGTCGGCGGCCAGTGACGGGTCCGCCGCCGCGCTCTGGGCGATGGCCAGGGCACGCCGCATGGCCTGGTCGTCGAGCTGCGCGCCGAGCGGGGCCAGGAAGAGCCCGGTGGCCAGCACGACGACCCCGGCGGCGATGGCCAGCTGGGTCAGCAGGATCTGCGAGACGGCCCGTCTGGGCAGCCCGAGGCGCCGAGCGCTCATGTGAAGGAACCGCATGACCAGCAACGGTAGGTCGCCTTCGGCCGAAGCGGAATTTCCCATGTCCACGCAAATGGCTTGCGTTATTTGCGTCCAGCTTGCGCAAGCGATGACGGCGCAAATCTGCGGTCAGAGCAGTAGACGACTCGGCAAAGCTCTGCAACTCTCGCACGGCACGACGCAAATTCCTATCTCACCTGGTTCAGAAAACTCATGCCGAGGGACGAGGACATATGAGAAGGCTCCACTGGAGAGGACGGGCGCTGGCCGCCCTGACCGCCACGGCCCTGCTGATGCTGGGATGGCCGGCCCTGACCGCCGAGGCCGCCGGCGGCCCGAGCATCGCGGCGGGCCGCCCCGCCGCGGCGAGCAGCAGCAACGGCGCCTATACGGCCGCCAACGCCACCGACGGCAACCAGTCCACGTATTGGGAGAGCGCAGCCTGGGAGAGCGCCGGCGGCGCCCTCCCGCAATGGGTGCAGACCGACCTCGGCGCCACCGCCCGCGTCGACCAGGTGGTGCTCAAGCTCCCCGCGGCCTGGGAGAGCCGCAACCAGACCCTGTCCGTCCAGGGCAGCGCCGACGGCACCGCTTTCACCACCCTGGTGAGCTCGGCGACGTACGCCTTCGGCCAGGGCAGCGGGAACACGGTCACGATCACCTTCCCGGCCGCCCAGACCCGGTACGTCCGGATCGACATCACCGCGAACACCGGCTGGCAGGCGGCCCAGCTCTCCGAGCTGGAGGTACGCGCCGCCGGCGAGTCCTCGGCCGACCTGGCCCTCGGCAAGACCCTGACCGCCAGCAGCAGCACCCAGACCTACCTCCCGCCCAACGCCAACGACGCCAATACCGCCAGCTACTGGGAGAGCGCCAACAACGCGCTGCCCCAGTGGCTCCAGGCCGACCTCGGCGCCTCCGTCCGCGTGGACCGCGTGGTGCTGCGGCTGCCCGAGGGCTGGGGCGCCCGCACCCAGACCCTGAAACTCCAGGGCAGTGCCAACGGCACCGACTTCACCGACCTGACCGCGTCCAAGACGTACGCGTTCGACCCGTCGAGCGCCAACGCGGTGACCATCACCTTCGACGCCGCCACCACCCGCCACCTGCGGGTCCTGATCTCGGCGAACTCCGTACAGCCCGGCGGGCAGATATCCGAGCTGGAGATCTACGGCCCGCAGACCGGGGACACCCAGCCCCCGACCGCCCCCGCCGAGCTCGCCTACACCGAGCCCGCGACCGGCCAGATCAAGCTCACCTGGAAGGCCGCCACCGACAACACGGCCGTCACCGGCTACGACGTGTACGCGAACAACCAGCTGCGCACCAGCGTCGCCGGCGACGTCACCACCTACACCGACACCCAGCCCACCGGCACCAGCGTCACCTACCGTGTCCGGGCCAGGGACGCGGCCGGCAACCAGTCGCCCGACAGCAACAGCGTGACCCGCGCCGCAGACACCGGGGACACCCAGCCACCCACCGCCCCCGGCGCCCTGACCTTCACCGAGCCGGCCGCCGACCAGGTCAAGCTGGCCTGGCAGGCCTCCACCGACAACATCGGCGTCACCGGCTACGAGGTGTACGCGAACAACGTGCTGCGCACGACGGTGGCCGGCAGCGCCACCACCTACACCGACACCCAGCCGGCCGACGCCACCGTCAGCTACTTCGTGCGCGCCAAGGACGCGGCGGGCAACCGCTCCGGCGACAGCAACACCGTGACCCGCAACGGCACCGGAGGCGGCGGCTCCAACCTGTCCGTCGGCAAGCCGATCACCGGCTCCTCCGTGATCCACACCTTCGTCGCGGAGAACGCCAACGACAACAGCACCTCCACCTACTGGGAGGGCGCGGCCGGGGCCTACCCGAGCACCCTCACGGTCAGGCTCGGCGCCAACGCCGACGTCGACCGGTTGGTCCTCAAACTCAACCCGGACAGCAGCTGGGGCACCCGTACCCAGAACATCCAGGTCCTGGGCCGGGAGCAGAGCGCCCCGGGTGCGACGGGCCTGGTCGCGGCCAAGGACTACGTCTTCGATCCGGCGTCCGGCGCCAACACCGTCACCATCCCGGTGCACGCCCGCGTCGCGGACGTGCAGCTCCGCTTCGCCTCCAACACCGGGGCCTCCAACGGCCAGATCGCCGAGTTCCAGGTCATCGGCGTCCCCGCGCCCAACCCCGACCTGGAGGTCACCGGCCTGAGCGCCACTCCGGCGGCCCCCGTCGAATCGGACTCCGTCACGCTGTCCGCCACCGTCCGCAACAGCGGCCCGGCCCCGGCGGCCGCCACGGCCGTCACCTTCAAGCTCGGCGGCAGCCCGGTGGGCACGGCGAACGTGCCCGCCCTGGCCGCGGGGGCCACGGCCACCGTCACCGCCGGCATCGGCGCGCGTGACGCCGGCACCTACCCGCTGAGCGCGATCGTCGACGAGGCGAACACGGTCATCGAGCAGAACGACACCAACAACACCTTCACCGGCTCCCCGCTGGTGATCCGCCCGGTCGACAGCTCCGACCTGGTCGCCTCCGCCGTGAGCTGGTCCCCGAGCGCCCCGTCCGCGGGCCGGCCGGTCGACCTCACCGTCACCGTCCGGAACCAGGGCACCATCGCGGCCGCCCCCGGCGCGCACGGCGTCACGCTCACCCTCCAGGACGCGGCCGGCGCCACCGTCCGTACGCTCACCGGCTCCTTCAGCGGCGCTCTGGCACCCGGCGCCTCGACCGCCCCGATCGCGCTCGGCAACTGGTCGGCCGCGAACGGCAAGTACACCGTCAAGTCGGTCCTCGCCGACGACGCCAACGAACTCCCGGTCAAGCGCACGAACAACACCTCCACCAAGCCCCTCTTCGTGGGCCGCGGGGCGAACATGCCCTTCGAGATGTACGAGGCGGAGGACGCGGCGGTCGGCGGCGGAGCCACCGTCGTCGGCCCCAACCGGACCATCGGCGACATCGCGGGCGAGGCCTCCGGCCGCAAGGCCGTCAACCTCGACGCGACGGGCGAGTACGTCGAGTTCACCACCCGCGCCGCCACCAACACCCTGGTCACCCGCTTCTCCATCCCGGACGCCGCGGGCGGCGGCGGAATCGACTCCACCATCGACGTCTATGTGAACGGCACCTTCAAGAAGGCCCTGCCGCTGACCTCGAAGTACGCCTGGCTGTACGGAGCCGAGGCCTCCCCGGGCAACTCCCCGGGCTCGGGCGCCCCGCGGCACATCTACGACGAGGCCAACCTGCTGCTGGGCGAGACCGTTCCCGCGGGCAGCAGGATCCGCCTCCAGAAGGACGCCGCCAACACCACCAGCTATGCGATCGACTTCGTCAGCCTGGAGCAGGCCGCCGTCACGCCGAACCCGGACCCGGCGACGTACACCGTGCCCGCCGGATTCAGCCACCAGGACGTGCAGAACGCCCTGGACAAGGTCCGCATGGACACCACCGGCAAGCTCGTCGGCGTCTACCTGCCGCCCGGCGAGTACGAGACGGCGAGCAAGTTCCAGGTGTACGGCAAGGCCGTCCAGGTGCTCGGCGCCGGACCCTGGTTCACCCGCTTCCACGCCCCTGCCACGCAGGACAACACCGACGTCGGCTGGCGCGCGGAGGCCAGCGCCAAGGGCTCTTCCTTCACGGGATTCGCCTACTTCGGCAACTACACCTCGCGCATCGACGGCCCCGGCAAGGTGTTCGACTTCTCCAACGTCACCGACATCACCATCGACAACATCTGGAACGAGCACACCGTGTGCCTCTACTGGGGCGCCAACACGGACCGCATCACCATCAAGAACGCCCGGATCCGCGACACGTTCGCCGACGGCATCAACATGACCAACGGCAGCACGGACAACCTCGTGTCCAACAACGAGGCGCGGTCCACGGGCGACGACAGCTTCGCGCTGTTCTCCGCGATCGACGCGGGTGGCGCGGACATGAAGGACAACCTGTACGAGAATCTGACCGCGATCCTGACCTGGCGCGCGGCCGGTGTCGCCGTCTACGGCGGCTACGCCAACACCTTCCGCAACATCCACATCGCCGACACCCTCGTCTACTCGGGCGTCACCGTCAGCTCGCTGGACTTCGGGTACCCGATGAACGGCTTCGGCACCGATCCGACGACCTTCGAGAACGTCTCGATCGTCCGGTCGGGCGGCCATTTCTGGGGCGCGCAGACGTTCCCCGGGATCTGGCTGTTCTCGGCCTCGAAGGTGTTCCAGGGCATCAGGATCAACAACGTCGACATCGTCGATCCGACGTACAGCGGCATCATGTTCCAGACGCAGTACATCGGCGGCCAGCCGGTCAACCCGATCAAGGACACCGTCCTGAAGGACATCACCATCACCGGGGCGAAGAAGAGCGGCGACGCCTTCGACGCCAAGTCCGGCTTCGGGCTCTGGGCGAACGAGATGCCCGAGGCGGGGCAGGGCCCGGCGGTCGGTGAGGTCACCATCCACAACCTGAAGACGAGCGACAACGCCGTGGACGTACGGAACACGACCTCGACGTTCAGGATCAACCAACTGCCGTAGCCCGGCGGCGCGGAGACGGGAGGTGGGGCGCCTCCGGGGTACTCCCGGGGGCGTCCCGCCGCCCCGCAAGCGACTTGCATTTCTTGCGCTACTCTTGCGCGCATGACGCGACGACTTGCTCAAGTGGCGAAGAAGGTGGGAGTCAGCGAGGCAACGGTCAGCCGAGTGCTCAACGGCAAGCCGGGCGTCTCGGAGGCCACCCGCCAGTCCGTGCTCACCGCCCTCGACGTCCTCGGCTACGAGCGGCCCACGCAGCTGCGCGGCGAGCGGGCCCGGCTGGTCGGGCTCGTGCTGCCGGAGCTGCAGAATCCGATCTTCCCCGCGTTCGCCGAGGTCATCGGCGGCGCGCTGGCCCAGCAGGGGCTGACCCCGGTGCTGTGCACGCAGACCACCGGCGGGGTCTCCGAGGCCGACTACGTAGAGCTCCTCCTCCAGCAGCAGGTGTCCGGCGTCGTCTTCGCCGGCGGCCTCTTCGCACAGGCCGACGCCCCGCACGCGCACTACCGGCTGCTGTCCGACCGCAAGGTCCCGGTGGTACTCATCAACGCCTCCATAGAGGACCTCGGCTTCCCCTGCGTGGCCTGCGACGACGCCGTCGCCGTCGAACAGGCCTGGCGCCACCTGGTCTCCCTGGGGCACGAGCGCATCGGCCTGGTGCTGGGCCCGCCCGACCACATCCCCTCCCTGCGCAAGCTGACGGCCGCCCAGGCGGTCGCCGCCGCGGCCGGCACCGAGCTGCCGCCCGCCCACGTGGAGCGGACTCTGTTCTCGCTGGAGGGGGGCCACGCGGCCGCCTCCCGGCTGCTCGACCGGGGGGTCACCGGCATCATCTGCGCCAGCGACCCGCTCGCGCTGGGCGCCGTACGGGCGGCCCGCCGCCGGGGGCTCGCCGTGCCCCGGGAGGTCTCCGTGGTCGGCTACGACGACTCGGCGTTCATGAACTGCACCGAGCCCCCGCTCACCACCGTCCGCCAGCCCATCGAGGCCATGGGCCGGGCCGCCGTCGAGCTGCTCACCGCGCAGATCCAGGGCGCCGCCGTGCAGCCCGGCGAACTGCTCTTCGAGCCCGAGCTGGTGGTACGCGGCTCCACCGCACAGGCCCCGCGCACGTAGTCCCGTACCGGCTCCGCCGCACGGCGAAGGGCTCCGGAACGTCCCCTGGACGCTTCGGAGCCCTTTGTGCTTCCCGTGTCCGGCGCTGCGCTGTCAATCTCTTACGGAATCTGCGCGGGATATTGCGTCCACCTGTGGGTGGTGGTTGAGTGTGCCGCGCTCGCCCCACGCCTCCTGTCCGATGCTCGAAGGGGACCACCGATGAGAACCAGCCTCCGCCGCAGCACCGCGGCCGCCCTTGTCTCCGCCCTCGCCGTCACCGCCCTCGCGGCCTGCGGTACGAGCAGCAGCGGCGACGGCAAGTCGGCGCGGCCGAGCGGCGGTTCCGCCGACGCCGCCGCCCCGCTCGACCCGAAGACGAAGGTCACCCTCTCCATCGACTGCATGCCGCCGGCGGCCAAGGCGGCAGAGCTCAAGGAGTGGAAGGAGGACGTGGCGGAGTTCAACAAGACGTACCCGAACGTCACGATCGAGGGCCGTTCCACCCCCGGCCAGTGCCTGGAGCCCCCGCGCTTCACCGCGATGCTCAAGGCCAAGTCCCAGCCGGACGTGTTCTACGCGTACTTCACCGACCTCCAGCAGGTCCTCGACAACGACGGCGCCGAGGACATCTCCGCCTACGTCACCCCGCAGTCGGTGCCCGCGGTCGACGACATCGACAAGAACGTCCTGGGCGTCCTCAAGCGGGACGGCAAGCTCTACGGTCTCCCCACCAGCAACTACACGATGGGCCTGCTGGTCAACCGCAAGCTCTTCCAGCAGGCGGGCCTGAACCCCGACACCCCGCCGCGCACCTGGGACGAGGTCCGGACGACGGCCAAGAAGATCGCGTCCCTCGGCAACGGCACCGCCGGCTACGGCGAGTACAGCGTCGAGAACACCGGAGGCTGGCACTACACGGCCGCCATGTACGGCCTCGGCGGCGACATCGTCGGCGCCGACGGCAGGGCCGCCTTCAACAACCCCACCGGAATGCAGATCGCCGACAACCTCCACGCCATGCGCTGGGAGGACGAGAGCATGGGCAAGACCCAGCTGCTCAAGTGGGGCGACCTGCAGAAGCAGATGGCCTCGGACAAGCTCGGCATGTTCCTCGCCGCGCCCGACGACATCACGTACATGGTCCAGCAGCTCGGCGCGAAGTACGAGAACTTCGGCATGGGCCCGCTCCCCGGCGGCGCGGCCACCCTGGCCGGCGGCAACGGGTACATGATCAAGAAGGGCAGCTCGCCCGACAAGATCAAGGCTGCCGTCGCCTGGCTGAACTTCAAGACCCTCGCGGTCGGCAAGGGCCAGTTCCGGTACGACCGCTCCAAGGCCGACGGCCTTCCGGTCGGCCTCCCGCAGCCCGCGTTCTTCACCGGCGCGAGCAAGGCGAAGGACGACGAGCTGAAGGCCGCGAGCGCCACCATGCCCGTCGCCAACTTCAAGGCCTTCCTGGACAACCCGGTACCCGGCAAGGCGGAGCCGAAGAAGGCCCAGGAGGTCTACAAGGTGCTCGACAAGGTGATGTCCGGGGTCCTCACCAACAAGGACGCCGACGCCGGGCAGCTCCTCGCCGAGGCGGAGAAAGCGGTCAACCAGCTGCTGGCGAACCAGTAGGAGCGAGCGGCGATGTCGGCTCCCACCACTCTGCCCGAGGGCCGCGCCGCGCGCGCGGCCTCGAAGGAGGAGTTCCGCCGGGCGTTCAAGCGGAACCTCACGGCCCACGGATTCCTGATCGGCGCCGTCCTCTGCTTCTCCTTCTTCTCCTGGTACCCGATGGTCCGGGAGTTCCTGCTGGCCTTCCAGAAGACGGAGGGCGGCACCACCCGATGGGTCGGCTGGGACAACTTCCGCCACGTCTTCCAGGACCCGGGCTTCTGGCAGGCCTGGCGCAACACCCTGCTCTTCACCGGGCTCGCCCTGGTCCTCGGCTTCCTCCTCCCCTTCGTGGTCGCCGTCGTCCTCAACGAGTTCCGGCACGCCCAGGGCTATCTGCGCCTGCTGGTCTACCTGCCCGTGATGATGCCGCCGGTGGCCTCGGTCCTGCTGTTCAAGTACTTCTATGACCCCGGATACGGCCTTTTCAACAGGGCCCTGGAATTTCTGCACCTGCCGGCGCAAGACTGGCTGCAATCCAGCGACACCGCCATGCTGTCCGTGGTCATCGCGTCGACCTGGATGAACATGGGCGCCGCGACCCTGATCTACCTGGCCGCCCTCCAGGGCATCCCCGGCGAGTTGTACGAGGCCGCCGAACTGGACGGCGCCGGACTGCTGCGCAAGATCTGGCACGTCACCGTCCCGCAGACCAAGCTCATCCTCTCGCTCATGCTGCTGATGCAGATCATCGCGACGATGCAGGTGTTCACCGAACCGTTCCTGCTGACCGGCGGCGCCGGCCCGGAGGGTTCGACCACCACCGTCGTCGTCCTCATCTACCAGTACGCCTTCAGCTTCAACCAGTACGGCAGCGCCGCGGCCCTGGGACTGTGCCTGCTCGTCCTGCTCGCCGGCTTCTCCGCCCTGTACGTCCGCCTCAGCCGCGACAACGAGAGCTGACAGGAGCCCCCTGCCATGGCAGAGCGCACGCTGATATCCCCCGCGCAGCTGGGCCGCACCCGGGGGAAGATCCTCTACTGGACCGTCCTCGCCGTGGTGGTCATCGCCTTCACCGCCGTCTTCCTCGGCCCCCTCTACTGGATGGTGGCGAACGGCCTCAAGAGCACCGATGAGTTCGCCCGCGTCCCGCCCACCCTGGTGCCCCACTCCGCGCACACCGCGAACTACACGGCCGCCTGGAAGGTCATGGACCTCGCCAAGCTGCTGTTCAACACCCTCTACTACGCCTTCGGAGCCCTCGCCTTCCAGCTCGTCCTCGACGTCGGCGCCGCCTACTCGCTGTCCAGGCTGCGCCCCGTCCTCGGCAAGGCGGTCCTCGGCATGATGCTGGCGACCCTGATGATCCCGGCCGCCGTCCTCGTCGTACCGCAGTACCTCACGGTCCTCGACGTGCCGCTCATCCAGCGGAACCTGCTCAACTCGCCCTGGGTCATCTGGCTGCCGTCCGTCACCAACGCCTTCAACATCTTCCTGCTGAAGCGGTTCTTCGACTCCATCCCGCAGGAGATCCTCGACGCCGCCTCCATCGACGGGGCGAGCGCCCTGCGCACCCTGCGCTCCGTGGTCCTGCCGATGTCCCGGCCGGTCCTCGGCGTCGTGTCGATCTTCGCGATCGTCGGCGTCTGGAAGGACTTCCTCTGGCCGATGCTCACCCTCCCCGACCCGGCGCTGCAGACCCTCAACGTCGGCATCTACTCGCTGTCCACCGGAGTGCCCGAGAACTACCTCGTCGCCGCCCTCGCGATGGCCTCCGCGCCCACGCTCCTCGTCTTCCTGCTCTTCCAGCGCAACATCGTGAGCGGGTTGACGGCGGGCTCCCTCAAGGGCTGACCACCGAGGGCCGACCGCAGCGCCCCGCACCGCCACGACCGGCCGCCCCCTGTGAAAGGACCCCCCGTGGCTGACCTCCCCCTGCCCGCAGACGCCGCCGACTGGTGGCGCACGGCCGCCATCTACCAGGTGTACGTCCGCAGCTTCGCCGACGGCGACGGGGACGGCACCGGCGATCTCGCGGGCGTCCGGGCCCGCCTCCCGTACCTCGCCGAACTGGGCGTGGACGCCCTCTGGTTCACCCCCTGGTACCTCTCCCCGCTCGCCGACGGCGGCTACGACGTCGCCGACTACCGCACCATCGACCCCGCCTTCGGAACCCTCGCCGAGGCCGAGAAGCTCATCGCCGAGGCCCGCGCGCTGGGCCTGCGCACCATCGTCGACATCGTCCCCAACCACGTCTCCGACCAGCACGCCTGGTTCCGGGCCGCGCTCGCCGCCGGCCCCGGCAGCCCCGAGCGCGAGCTCTTCCACTTCCGGCCCGGCCGCGGCGAAGGCGGCGAACTGCCGCCGGGGGACTGGCCCTCGCAGTTCAACGGCGCCGCCACCTGGACGCGCGTACCCGACGGGGAGTGGTACCTGCACCTGTTCACCCCGCAGCAGCCCGACCTCAACTGGGACCACCCCGCCGTGCGCCGGGAGCACGAGGACGTGCTGCGCTTCTGGTTCGAGCGCGGCGTGTCCGGCGTACGGATCGACTCCGCGGCCCTGCTCGCCAAGGACCCGGCCCTGCCCGACCTGGCGGGCCGCCCGCCCGAGCCCTGGCCGCCCGGGACCGGCGAGGTCCACCCGTACATCGACCGTGACGACCTGCACACCGTCTACCGCTCGTGGCGCGCGATCGCCGACGCCTACGGAGCCGTCTTCGTCGGCGAGGTCTGGCTTCCCGACTCCGAGCGCTTCGCCCGCTACCTGCGCCCCGACGAGCTGCACACCGCCTTCAACTTCTCCTTCCTCAGCTGCCCGTGGGACGCCGGTCGGCTGCGCACCTCCATCGAGGAGACCCTCGCCGAGCACGCCCCGGTCGGCGCCCCGGCCACCTGGGTGCTGTGCAACCACGACGTGACCCGTACCGTCACCCGCTACGGGCGCGCCGACACGGGCTTCGACTTCGCCACCAAGGCCTTCGGCACCCCCACCGACCCGGCCCTCGGCACCCGGCGGGCGCGCGCCGCGGCCCTGCTGACGCTCGCCCTGCCCGGCGCCGTGTACGTCTACCAGGGGGAGGAACTGGGCCTGCCGGAAGCCGACATACCGATCGGCCGGATCCAGGACCCCATGCACTTCCGCTCCGGTGGCACCGACCCGGGGCGGGACGGCTGCCGGGTCCCGCTGCCGTGGACCGCGGAGCCGTGGCACGACCCCTGGCTGCCGCAGCCCGAGGACTGGGGCACGTACGCCGCGGACCGCCAGGACGGCGACCCGGAGTCGATGCTCACCCTCTACCGGACCGCCCTCGGGCTGCGCCGCGCGGCCGGCGGCTTCGGCGGGGGCTCTCTCGCGTGGCTGCCCGCGCCGCCCGGGGTGCTGGCCTTCGCCCGCCCCGACGGGCTGGTCTGCGTGGTCAACCTGTCCGGCGGGCCGATCCCGCTGCCGGCGCATTCGAGCCTCCTGCTGAGCAGTTCCGCCCTGGCCGCGGCGGGGCCGCTTCCGCAGGACACGGCGGTCTGGCTGCGGACCTGACCCCGCGGCCGGACCGCCGGCGCGGGCCGACGCGCGTCACGGCATCGGCTGTGGCGGGCGGGGCCCCTGGTACTGGCCGCTCGGGCGCATCCGGAGCGGCCGCTCCTGGTACTCCTCCAGCGCGTGCGCCATCCAGCCCGCCGTCCGGGACACCGCGAACACCGTCTCCCCGGCCTCAGCGGACATCCCGCAGGACACCGTCAGCACCGCCAGCGCCAGGTCCACATTGGCGTGCAGCCCGCCCCGCCGGGCCGCCGCCGTCGCGACGACCTCCCGGGCGGCCGCCAGCGCCGGTCCCGCCTGCGGCACGCCCTCCAGCCGGGCGAACAGCGCCGTGGCCCGCGGGTCCTCACCCTCGTACAGCCGGTGCCCGAGCCCCGGAACCCGCCGTCCCGCCCGCAGGTGGTCCGCGACCACCGGAGCGGCGCCGCCCCGCTCCAGCGCCTCCACCAGCATCCGGTGCGCGAGCCGTCCGGCCGCACCGTGCAGCGGCCCTTCGAGCGCGCCGAGACCGGCCGAGACCACCGCGTACGGATGGGCCCGCGCCGACGCCGCCACCCGTACGGCCAGGGTCGAGGCGGCCAGGTCGTGGTCGATGAGCAGGGTGAGGGCCAGGTCCAGCGTGGCCAGCGCGTCCGGATCCGGTTCGTGCGCCGTCAGCCGGGTCCACAGCTGCCGGGCCAGCCGGCCGTCCCCGCGCCAGCCGGGCGGGCCCACCTCGGGCAGCGCGCCGACCAGCGTCGGGATCAGGCAGCGCGCGGAGCCCAGTACGGCCTCCGCGGACAGGTCGAAGCGAAGCGGATCCGCGACCGCGGCGGCTGCCGTGGCCACCCGCAGCCGGTCGATCGGACCGCTGTGCTCGGGCAGCGCCGCCACCGCGCGCCGGGCGGCGGCCAGCGCCTGCGGGGGAGCCGTGAACCGTGCGCCGCGCGGCAGCGTCCCGGTCCAGAGCCACTCGGCGACCTCCTCGTAGGGGTAGCGCGAAGCCAGCTCGACGGCGTCCACGCCCCGGAAGTAGTACCGGTCGGGCTCGATGAGCGTGAGCGAGGTGCGTACGGAGAGCTCAGTACCCGGGGGCGCCGCCGCCTCGCGCCGGCTGCGCAGGGCCAGGGCCTCCACCTCGCGCGCGTCGAAGCTGCTGCCGCGGCCGACCTGGTCGCGGCGGCTGGTGAGCTGGCCGCGGCTGACGTACGCGTACACGGTCGCGGGCTTCACCCCCAGCAGTTCCGCCGCCTGCCGGGTGCTGAGCCGGCGTTCGCCGTCCGCCTGGTCGTTCATGACACCACCCTACATATATTGATTCAATCAACATTGACAAGGATTCAATCCATGATGGATGGTCGATCCATGAACACCACCGTCGATGTGCCCCGCGGTCTCGCGGGAGTCGTGGTCACCGAGACCGAACTCGGTGACGTCCGAGGCCGCGAGGGCTTCTACCACTACCGCCAGTACTCGGCCGTCGAGCTCGCCGCGAGTCGCAGCTTCGAGGACGTGTGGCACCTGATGTTCCGCGGCGCCCTCCCGGCCGACGCCGCCGAGCGAGCCGCGTTCGCCGCCGAGATCGCCCCGCTGCGGCGGCTGCCCGACGCGGTGCAGGGCGCCCTGCCCGCCCTCGCCCGGGCCACCGCTCTCTCCGGCCCGCTCGCCGGGCTGAGGACCGCGCTCTCGCTGCTCGGCGCCTCCGCCGGGTTCCGCCCCGTGTACGACATCGACCCCGGACGGCGGGCCGCCGACGCGCTGGCCGCCTGCGCCGCCGTACCGACCCTGCTCACCGCGCTGTACCGGCTGGGGCAGGGGCTGGAACCGGTCGAGCCGCGCGCGGACCTCCCGTACGCCGCCAACTACCTGTACATGCTCACCGGTCAGGAACCCGACCCGGTCAAGGCGCGAGCCGTCGAGCAGTACCTGATCTCCACGATCGACCACGGTTTCAACGCCTCGACCTTCACCGCCCGCGTGATCGCCTCCACCGGCGCCGACGTCGCCGCCGCCCTCACCGGCGCCATCGGCGCGCTCTCCGGCCCGCTCCACGGGGGCGCGCCCAGCCGGGCCCTGGACACCCTGGACGCCATCGGTACAGCGGACCGCATCGAACCGTGGATCCGCGAGCGGGTGCTCGCAGGGGACCGGATCATGGGCTTCGGGCACCCCGTGTACCGGACCGAGGACCCGCGTTCGCGGATGCTGCGGGACATCGCGCTCGGCTTCGGTGGCCCGCTCGTGGACTTCGCCGTGGAGGTGGAGCGACAGGTCGAGGAGATCCTCGCCGAGCTCAAGCCGGGGCGGGAGCTGCACACCAACGTGGAGTTCTACGCCGGCGTGGTCATGGAGCTGTGCGGGCTGCCGCGCGAAATGTTCACCCCGACCTTCTGTGCGGCCCGCGTGGTCGGCTGGAGCGCGAACATCCTCGAACAGGCCGCCGATTCGAAGATCATCCGTCCGGCCGCCCGGTACGTGGGCCCGAACCCGCCCGAGCCGGTTCCGGCGCTCGGCTGACTACGATCGGCCGTGTGAACAGCAGTCAGCCCGCCCAGCCGCCCGTCCAGCCGATCCCCGTCCTCGTGTTGTCCGGATTCCTCGGATCCGGCAAGACCACGCTGCTCAACCACCTCCTCGGGAACCGCGCAGGCACCCGGATCGGCGTCGTCGTCAACGACTTCGGCTCGATCGAGATCGACGCGATGGCCGTGGCCGGCCAGGTCGGCGACTCGATGGTCTCGCTCGGCGGCGGCTGCCTGTGCTGCGCGGTCGACGGCAGCGAGCTGGACGCGTACCTGGAGAAGCTCTCCGCGCCCGTCCACCGGATCGACGTGATCGTCATCGAGGCGAGCGGGCTGGCCGAGCCCCAGGAGATGATCCGGATGCTGGTGGCCGGCGAGAATCCGGCGATCCGGTACGGCGGGCTGGTCCAGGTCGTGGACGCGGCGGAGTTCGACGCGACCCGGGCCAAGCACCCGGAGACCGACCGCCACCTGGCCGTCGCGGACCTGGTGGTGCTGAACAAGACCGATCGGGTGCAGTCGGCCGGCCTCAACCGGATCGAGAGCGAGCTGAACACGCTCTGCCCCGGCACACCCGTGGTGGCCGCCGACCACGGCCGGATCGACCCGGAGCTGCTCTTCGACCGGCGGCCGTGGACCGAGACCCAGGGACAGCTGTCCTTCGAGGACCTGATCTCGCAGGCGAGGGACGCCGCCGAGGCAGACCCCGAGGCCCACGACGCCGCCCACGAGGACCACACCGGGCATGCCCACACGGTCTACGAGAGTACGGAGTTCGTGTCCGAGCAGGCCCTGAACCCGCGCCGGTTCATCGACTTCCTCGACCGCCGTCCGGCCGGGCTGTACCGGATCAAGGGCTACGTCCACTTCGGCGTCCCCGGCCACGAGGAGCGCTACGAGGTCCACGCCGTCGGACGCTTCCTCCGCTTCGTGCCGGGCCCCTGGGGCCGCGGGGAGCCGCGCCGGAGCCAACTGGTCCTGATCGGCGCCGGTACGGACGGCCCCGCCCTGCTCCGAGAGCTGGAGGCCTGCCGCGAACCGGCCCCGCAGCACGCGCCGCCGGAGAGCATGTGGGGCGTCCTGCGCTACGTCGACCGCCCGGCGCAGCCGGACGCGGAGCCCGAGCCGGAGCCCGAGCCGTACGGGGCCGACTCGTACGGGCCCGACTCGTACGGCGATCCCGATTCGTACGGCGATCCCGACTCGGACTCCGACCGGGACCCCGAAGAGCCGTAGGCCGCGGTCGCCGTCAGGCGACCTCGACTCCGTACTCGCTCAGCAGGTCCTCCAGACCGCCGCGGTAGCCCTTGCCCCCGATCACGAAGTCCCAGTCGCCGTTGGAGCGGCGCCGGAAGGAGCCGAGGACCAGCGCGGTCTCCCCGGCGCGCCCGTCGGAGACGTCCAGCCGGCCGAGTTCCCCGCCACCCGCGGACAGCAGGCGGATGTGGGCGTCGGTGAACCCGGCGAGGTCGGCGTGCGGATCGACCTCCGGGTCGATCGCGGCCACGAGGACCAGCCGGTCGGCGGGCTCGGGCAGGGCGTCGAAGGAGACCTCCAGCGCCGCCTTGTCGGGTGCCGCGTGCGCGCGGGCCCGGACCGAACCGTCCGGGGTCCGCGGGTTGTTGAAGAACACGAAGTGCTCCTCGCTCAGCACCCGGTTGCCCGTGCAGACGAGGGCGCACACGTCCAGCGCGACGGACCCCGACCAGGACATGCCGAGCACGTTGTGGTCCGCCGAAGGGGCGGCGGGCTCCGGTTCGGGCGCGCGCCGCGCCGGACCGCCGCCGAGCCGCCCGCGCAGTCCGTACTGGTGCAGCAGCTCGACGAGATCCGCCCCGGGAACCAACTCCAGCGGCTTGCCGTTGGCAAAGGTGTACGACCCGGGCCCGAAGGACGCGGTGGTGACGAGCACCCCCTTGTTCGCCCCCTTGTCCTGGACCGTGCCGTACAGATCGCGCACGGCCGTCGGCGGCACCGTGTTCCGGTAGCGCTTGACCTGCACCACGATCCGCCCGCCCCGGATCGGCGCCGGGTCCAGCGCCTCCACGTCCACCCCGCCGTCGCCCGACCGCTGCGTGGTCACCGCCTCCATGCCCATCGCCCGGAACAACTCGGCGACCAGGTTCTCGAAGGCGATCGGATCCATTACGAAGAGGTCCGGCTCGTCCTCGTCCGCGTCGTCCGCGTCGCCCGCCTCCCCGCCGTGGCTGACGATCCCTCCGCCCACCTCGTCCGGCCGGCGCCCGGGGCGCACCGCCGTCAGCTGGTCGGGCCGCGTCGACAACTGCCCGCCCAATCCCGAGACCAGACAGTCCACGGCGCTGACCTGCTCCAGGCGCAGCCCCGCGAACGCGCTCCGCGCCGCCGGCACCGTGGACAGGACGAACCGCGCCTCCTGCCCCGTCGCCGGATCGTGGCAGTCCACGAACCCGTTGACCACGACCGAGTCCAGTACGCCGAACTCGTCCGCCGCGTACAGCTCGCGCACCACCAGCAGCATGCACTGCGCCAGCAGGTCGCGGTACAGCGCCCGACGCTCCGTCACCGGGCGGGGCTTCACCCTGTCCTGGTCCGTGCTCGGCAGGTACTGCACCGACCTGGCCTCCGGCACCACCGCGTACCCGGGGAGCTCCCAGTCCAGCACCAGCTGGCGCGCCGCCGGGTCGTAGGCGGCCGTGACCTGCCTCGGCAGCGCCTCGGGCCAGGCCGCCGAGGCGTACAGGGCCGCCGAGAAGTACTCCACCGCCGCCTCCGCGTCGCCCGTGCGCAGGGCGGCGGCCAGCTCGGTGAGGCCGCTGTTGTGCGCCCGTACCCCGGCGAGCTGCTCGGCTGCCCACCGGTCGTACTGCTGCCGGTACGCGGCCAGCTGCTGCTGCCGCTGCGCCTCCGCGGCGCTCGCGGCCTGCCAGGCCTCGGTGTACCGGGCGTGGGCCTCCCGCTCCGCCTGCGCCCGGTGGCTGGATCCGAGCGTCCAGCCGCTGCTCTGCTGCTGGAACTGGTCGATGCGCGGCATCGGCACCGGATGCGCCAGGGCCCCGGGGTGGAAGGGTTCCAGCTGCTCGGGCCGGGCCAGGGCGGATATCCGGAACGCCGGTGCCCGGCAGCCCGCGGCCAGCAGGCCCCTGAGGGCATCGACCTCGGCGTCGATCTGCGCGGTCCGCCGCAGGGCCTCGGCCTCGCGGTACTGCCGGTGGCTGCGGTTCGCGTCGCGTTCGTGGGTCCGCTGCCGGTCCCGTTCGTACGCCAGCAGCCGGCGCTCGGCCTCCCGCTGCTGGATCACCTGCGTCTGCTGCTGCCGGCGCTGGGCCTCGGCCCAGTCCCCGATCAATCCGCCCGACCGACGACTCATCAGCTGTGTACTCCCCCCACCAACACCCAGAGGGAAAACACTAGTCGGCATTCGGGTGGTACGTCCCCCCGGTCGCACCACCCGAACGCCGCCGTACGTCCTACAGCGCGCCCCCCGCCAGAGCGGCGACGACCGCGGGCAGCGCGGCCCCCGATCCGTCGCGGCGCGGGTCCACGGGCGGCAGTTCGGCCGGGCTGCCGTTCGCCGCGGCCGCGCGGACCGGCGCGTTGCCGGCCCAGGCCAGGACCAGCAGGTCCTCGCCCTTCAGGAACCGCTGGCAGCGCACGCCGCCGGTGGCCCGGCCCTTGCGCGGGTACTGGTCGAACGGGGTGAGCTTCCCGGACAGCACCGAGTCGTCCAGCGTCCCGTGCGAGCTCGCCACCGTGAACACCACGGCGGCGCGCGCCGGGTCCACCGCCGAGAAGTGGATCACCTTGGCGTTGTCGGAGAGCTTGATGCCCGCCATACCGCCCGCCGGGCGGCCCTGCGGGCGCACCTGGCCCGCCGGATAGCGCAGCAACTGGGCGTCGTCGGTGAGGAAGACCAGGTCCTCCTCGCCCGTGCGCAGTTCGACCGCGCCGACGATCCGGTCGCCCTCCTTGAGGGTGATGACCTCCAGCTCGTCCTTGTTCGCCGGGTAGTCCGGTACGACGCGCTTGACCACGCCCTGCTCGGTACCCAGGGCCAGGCCCTGCGAGGACTCGTCCAGCGAGGTCAGGCAGATCACCTTCTCGTCCGCCTCCAGCCCGGAGAGGAACTCCGAGACCGGGGCGCCGCCCGCCAGGTTCGGCGCGGCGTGGGTGTCCGGCAGCTGCGGCAGGTCGATCACCGCGAGCCGCAGCAGCCGCCCGTACGAGGTGACCACGCCGACGTCGGCCCGGGCGGTCGCGGCCACCTGCGAGACGATCAGGTCGTGCTTCGCGCGGGACCCGCCCTCCTCCTCCGCGAGCGGTTCGCCGTTGGCGGTGCGCGCCAGCAGGCCCGTCGAGGACAGCAGGACCCGGCACGGGTCGTCCGCGACCTCCAGCGGAACCGCGGCGATCGCCGTGCCCGCCGACTCCAGCAGGACCGTACGGCGCTCGGTGCCGAACTTCTTCGCGACCGCGGCCAGTTCCGTGGAGACCAGCTTGCGCAGCTCCGTGTCGGAATCCAGGATCCCGGTCAGCTCGTCGATCTCGCCCGTCAGCCGGTCGCGCTCGGACTCCAGCTCGATCCGGTCGAAGCGGGTGAGCCGGCGCAGCGGGGTGTCGAGGATGTACTGGGTCTGGATCTCGCTCAGCGAGAAGCGCTCGATCAGCCGCTCCTTCGCCTGCGCCGAGTTGTCGCTGTCCCGGATGATCCGGATGACCTCGTCGATGTCGACCAGGGCCACCAGCAGGCCCTCGACCAGGTGCAGCCGGTCGCGCCGCTTGGTGCGGCGGAACTCGCTGCGCCGCCGCACGACCTCGAAGCGGTGGTCGAGGTAGACCTCCAGCAGCTCCTTGAGGCCCAGGGTCAGCGGCTGGCCGTCGACCAGCGCGACGTTGTTGATGCCGAAGGACTCCTCCATCGGCGTCAGCTTGTACAGCTGCTCCAGGACGGCCTCCGGGTGGAAGCCGTTCTTGATCTCGATGACCAGGCGCAGGCCGTGCGAGCGGTCGGTGAGGTCCTTGACGTCCGCGATGCCCTGGAGCTTCTTGGAGCCGACCAGGTCCTTGATCTTCGCGATGACCTTCTCGGGGCCGACCGTGAAGGGCAGTTCCGTGACGACCAGGCCCTTGCGGCGCGCCGTCACGTTCTCCACGGCCACCGTCGCGCGGATCTTGAAAGTGCCGCGGCCGTTCTCGTAGGCGTCCTTGATGCCCGCGAGGCCCACGATCCGGCCGCCCGTGGGCAGGTCCGGACCCGGCACGAAGCGCATCAGCGCCTCCAGGTCCGCCTGCGGGTAGCGGATCAGGTGGCGGGCGGCCGCGATGACCTCGCCCAGGTTGTGCGGGGGCATGTTGGTGGCCATGCCGACCGCGATCCCGGAGGCGCCGTTGACCAGCAGGTTCGGGTACGCCGCGGGCAGCGCGACCGGTTCCTGCTCCTGGCCGTCGTAGTTGGCGGTGAAGTCGACGGTGTCCTCGTCGATCGACTCCGTCATCAGTGACGTGGCGTCCGCCATCTTGCACTCGGTGTAACGCATAGCGGCCGGCGGGTCGTCGTTGCCGAGCGAACCGAAGTTGCCGTGGCCGTCGACCAGCGGCAGCCGCATCGAGAAGGGCTGGGCCATGCGCACGAGGGCGTCGTAGATCGACGCGTCTCCGTGAGGGTGCAGCTTGCCCATGACCTCGCCGACGACGCGGGCGCACTTCACATAGCCGCGGTCGGGGCGCAGGCCCATCTCGTTCATCTGGTAGACGATGCGCCGGTGCACCGGCTTCATGCCGTCCCGGGCGTCGGGCAGGGCGCGGGAGTAGATCACCGAGTACGCGTACTCGAGGAAGGAGCCCTGCATTTCGTCGACGACGTCGATGTCGAGGATCTTCTCCTCGAAATCCTCCGGCGGCGGGGTCTTCGTGCTGCGGCGGGCCATCGCTGCGCGGCTCCTTAACCAAGAAAGAAAGTGTTCTGGGGGTCTGGCGGCTGGTCTGATCGGCGTTGACGGGGTTGTCGCGGACCATTGTGGCCCGAGGCACCGACAACGCCGACTCCGACCCTGGGGTCACCCCCGGACGGAGGCGTGGGTGAGTGTGAGTCGGGAACTTCTCCGGTCCCCGACGCGCTTGCATACAGTGGCAGGTCTGACGGAAAAATCTGCATCGCGATCGAAGGGACCACATGCCCATGGGTCACACGGCCACAGCCCAGGCCGGCTCCGGCGGCCTGACAGCGACCGAGCACCGGCTGGCCAACGGCCTGCGCGTGGTGCTCTCCGAGGATCACCTGACCCCGGTCGCCGCGGTCTGCCTCTGGTACGACGTCGGCTCGCGCCACGAAGTCAAGGGGCGGACCGGCCTGGCTCACCTCTTCGAGCACCTGATGTTCCAGGGCTCGGCGAGCGTACCCGGCAACGGGCACTTCGAGCTGGTCCAGGGGGCCGGCGGTTCGCTCAACGGCACCACCAGCTTCGAGCGCACCAACTACTTCGAGACCATGCCGACCCACCAGCTGGAGCTCGCGCTCTGGCTGGAAGCCGACCGGATGGGCTCGCTGCTGGCCGCCCTGGACGACGAGTCCATGGAGAACCAGCGCGACGTCGTCAAGAACGAGCGCCGCCAGCGGTACGACAACGTCCCGTACGGCACGGCCTTCGAGAAGCTGACCGCCCTCGCCTACCCCGAGGGCCACCCGTACCACCACACCCCGATCGGCTCCATGGCCGACCTGGACGCGGCCTCCCTGGAGGACGCCCGCGCCTTCTTCCGTACGTACTACGCGCCCAACAACGCGGTGCTGTCGGTCGTCGGCGACATCGACCCCGAGCAGACGCTCGCCTGGGTCGAGAAGTACTTCGGCACCATCCCCGGGCACGACGGCAAGCAGCCGCCGCGCGACGGCTCGCTGCCCGAGATCATGGGCAGCGAGCTGCGCGAGGAGATCGTCGAGGAGGTCCCGGCCCGTGCGCTGATGGCCGCCTACCGGCTCCCGCACGACGGCACCCGCGAGTGCGACGCCGCCGACGTGGCACTGACCGTGCTGGGCGGAGGCGAGTCCTCCCGGCTGCACAACCGCCTGGTACGCCGCGACCAGAGCGCCGTCGCGGCCGGCTTCGGCATGCTGCGGCTCGCCGGTGCGCCCTCGCTGGGCTGGCTGGACGTGAAGACCTCCAGCGGCGTCGAGGTGCCCGCCATCGAGGCGGCCGTCGACGAGGAGCTCGCGCGGTTCGCCGCCGAGGGCCCGACCGCCGAGGAGATGGAGCGCGCCCAGGCGCAGCTGGAGCGCGAGTGGCTGGACCGGCTGAGCACGGTGGCCGGGCGCGCCGACGAACTGTGCCGCTTCGCGGTCCTGTTCGGCGACCCGCAGCTGGCGCTCAGCGCGGTCGGGCGCGTCCTCGACATCACCGCCGAGGAGGTGCAGGCCGTGGCCGCGGCCCGACTGCGCCCCGACAACCGCGCGGTGCTGGTGTACGAGCCGCTCCCGGCAGAAGCCGGCGAGAACGGTGAGAGCGACGAGAACGACGAGAACGAAGGGGCGGAGCAGTGAGCGACACCGCAGCCGTCACGATGACCTTCCACCCGCAGCCCCAGGCCGGCCAGGCCCGGCCGTGGGCCTTCCCGGCCCCCGAGCGCGGCTCGCTGCCCAACGGCCTGACCGTGCTGCGCTGCCACCGGCCCGGCCAGCAGGTCGTCGCCGTCGAGGTCAACCTCGCCGCCCCGCTGGACGCCGAGCCCCAGGGCCTGGACGGCGTGGCGACCATCATGGCCCGCGCACTGTCCGAGGGCACCGACAAGCACTCCGCCGAGGAGTTCGCGGCCGAGCTGGAGCGCTGCGGCGCCACGCTCGACGCGCACGCCGACCACCCGGGCCTGCGGGTCTCCCTGGAGGTCCCGGCCTCCCGGCTGGCCAAGGCGCTGGGCCTGCTCGCCGAGGCGCTGCGCGCACCCGCCTTCGCCGAAAGCGAGGTCGACCGGCTGGTGCGCAACCGGCTCGACGAGATCCCGCACGAGCTGGCCAACCCGCAGCGCCGGGCCGCCAAGGAGCTCTCCAGGCAGCTCTTCCCGCCGACCCTGCGGATGTCCCGGCCGCGCCAGGGCACCGAGGAGACGGTCGCCCGGATCGACTCCGCGGCCGTACGCGCCTTCTACGAGGCCCACGTACGCCCCGCCACCGCCACCGCGGTGGTCGTCGGCGACCTGACCGGGATCGACCTGGACGCCGTCCTGGGGGACACCCTGGGCACCTGGACCGGCAACTCCGCCGAGCCCCTCCCGGTCCCGCCGGTCACCGCCGACGACACCGGCCGCGTGGTCATCGTGGACCGGCCCGGCGCGGTCCAGACGCAGCTGCTCATCGGCCGGATCGGGCCGGACCGGCACGAACGGGTCTGGGCGGCGCAGGTGCTCGGCACGTACTGCCTGGGCGGCACCCTCACCTCGCGCCTGGACAAGGTGCTGCGCGAGGAGAAGGGCTACACGTACGGCGTGCGCGCCTTCGGCCAGGTGCTGCGCTCCACGGCCGACGGCAAGGGCGCCTCGATGCTCGCCATCAGCGGCTCGGTGGACACCCCCAACACCGGCCCGGCGCTCGACGACCTCTGGAAGGTGCTCCGCACCCTCGCGGAGGGCGGCCTGACCGACGCCGAACGGGACGTGGCGGTGCAGAACTTGGTGGGCGTGGCCCCGCTGAAGTTCGAGACGGCCGCGGCCGTCGCCGGCACGCTCGCCGACCAGGTCGAGCAGGAGCTTCCGGACGACTACCAGGCGCAGTTGTACGCGCAGCTGGCCCAAACGGGCACGGTGGAGGCGACTTCGGCCGTCCTGGCCGCCTTCCCGGTGGACCGCCTGGTCACGGTCCTGGTGGGCGACGCCGCGCAGATCGAGGAGCCGGTGCGGGCGCTCGGGATCGGTGAGGTCACCGTCGTCACCAACTGACGGACATTCCAAGGGGCTCCGGCGGCTTGTCCGCCGGGGCCCCTTTTGTCTGTTTCGTGAAGAGGTTGCTCGTATGGGGTGTGGCGTATGCAACAAAAACGCGTGTCTGTTTGGCGATTGACTGATGATCCGCCTAGCGTCGGCCGTGCTGTCCGTCAGTTGTACGCGCCGCATCCGCGGCACCGGGCAGCGATCGCCGAGTCCCCGTCAGGCGCGAGCCTGGGGAGCCGGGGACCCACATGTGTCCCTGGGGTGAATCGGACCGCCTCGTCAGAGGGGGCCCGTAGGAGACCTTCCTGCTCCGAACCCGTCAGCTAACCCGGTAGGCGAGAAGGAAGGAAAGGATCAGCCCCTTCATGGCGTTTGGCAGTCGTGCCGCCGGTAAGCACCGTGGTTCCAGTCGTCTGAGCCGCAAGACAGCCGGTTACGCCGGCATAGCCGCCCTCGCCACCACCGGTGTCGTCGGCTCCCTCGCAGGCCCGGCGTTCGCCGCGTCGGACATGGCCCCCTCCATGGAGGACACCGGCCTGAACGCCGTCGTGACGGCCGAGGACCTCCCGGGCCAGATCGAGGCCCAGGCCGACGCCCAGGAGCACGCGGCCGAGGCCGCGGCCCTCAAGGCGAAGGCGGAGGCCGACGCGAAGGCGCGCGCCGCCGAGGCCAAGCAGAAGGCCGAGGAGAAGGCGAAGGCCGAGCGCGACGCCGCCGAGCGTGCCGCCCGCGAGGAGGAGCGCAAGCGCCTCAACACCTTCGTCGCCCCCGTCGACGAGTCCTACATCAGCACCCAGTGGCACGCGGGCGGCGGCATGTGGTCCTCCGGCAGCCACACCGGCATCGACTTCCACGCGGCCTCCGGCACCACGGTGCACGCGGTGGGCATCGGCACCGTGGTCGAGGCCGGCTGGGGCGGCGCGTACGGCAACAACATCGTCATCAAGCACGCCGACGGCACGTACACGCAGTACGGCCACATGTCCTCGCTGAGCGTCTCCGTCGGCGACCAGGTCACCGCCGGCCAGCAGATCGGCCTGTCGGGTTCCACCGGCAACTCCAGCGGCCCGCACCTGCACTTCGAGGCCCGCACCGGCGCCCAGTACGGCTCGGACATCGACCCGGTCGCGTACCTGCGCCAGCACGGCGTCAGCGTCTGACCCGCAGCACTTCACCGAAGGCCCCGGCTCTCCGAGCCGGGGCCTTCGTGTTGGCCGTAAATATCTGCCATTCCCGCCCGCGCTCGGAATTTATCGCCCGGTGCAATAGAGTCCCCTTACGGCAGTCGGCAGTCGGAAATAGGCGGAGGTCCGGACTTGCGTATTCCTGCGCACGCGGTATGCACGGCAATCCGCGAAGACATCGTCTCCGGGGTCTTCGAGCCCGGCGCCCGGCTGACGGAGGAACTGCTGGCCCGCCGGTACGGGGTCTCCCGCGTCCCCGTCCGCGAGGCGCTGCGGACCCTGGAGTCCGAGGGCTTCGTCACCACCCGGCGGCACGCGGGCGCCTGCGTCGCCGAGCCCACCGAGCAGGAGGCGGCCGACCTCCTGGAGCTGCGGCTGCTGCTGGAGCCGCTGGCGGCCGCGCGCGCCGCCCGGCGGCGTACCGAGGGCCACCTCAAGGTGCTGCGCGGGCTGGTCAGGCTCGGCCAGGAGCGGGCCAGGCGGGGCCAGGGGGAGGACCTGCGGTCCCTGGGCGGCTGGTTCCACGAGACCCTCGCCCAGGCCTCCGGCAGCCCGGGGCTGATCGTGCTGCTCACGCAGATGCGGCACAAGGTCGCCTGGATGTACGCCGTGGAGGCGCCGGCCCGGCCGGTGGACTCCTGGGCGGAGCACGGCGCGATCGTGGACGCGGTCGCCCGCGGGGACGCCGAGCGGGCCCGGGCGCTGACCGCGATCCACGCGGACCGCGCGGTCGGGGCGCACCGGCTGCGGGTGAGGACTTCGCAACATGCCGTAAACACGGCGAGCGGTCCGCATTAACAAAAGCCGCGTATTAAAGAGTGAAGGCTGCGGCTGAATTCGCGCGGTATAGGCTCTCGTCCTGCGCGCATGTGGTGAATTCCCGAAAAGGCTCGCCCGGCTCCGGCAGAGCGAACAGAACGAAGAAGCCGCGGCCACCGGATTACCGGTGGTGGCCGCGGCTTCTTCGTGTGCTCGGGGTGAACCCGAAGGGTCAGACGGTCTCGGGGAGCTCGTCGAGGCCCTCGGCGACCAGCTTCGCGAGGCGGTCCAGCGCCACCTCGGCGCCCTCGGCGTCGGACGCCAGGATGATCTCCTCGCCGCCCTGCGCACCCAGGCCCAGCACCGCGAGCATGGACGCGGCGTTGACGGGGTTCCCGTCGGCCTTCGCGATGGTCACCGGGACGCCGGAAGCGGTCGTCGCGCGGACGAAGATCGAGGCGGGACGAGCGTGCAGGCCCTCGGCCCAGCCGACGTTGACGCGGCGCTCTGCCATGGTGATGCCCTTCAGGTTCTTACGGTTGTCTAGACCAGTCTCTCACGACGCCCCTCATGCTCCGACCGACCTTCGGCCCGAATCCGCCGCCGTTCGACCCACCCCAGCTTGCACTGGTTTGCCCATGCTTGCCGCGTGCGCCGCGCAGGGGCGATTCGGCCAGTCCTGGCCTTAAGATCGCCGCATGACCACCGCGTCGGACCCCTCGTACCCGGCCCACTGGGAAGCGGATGTCGTCCTGCGCGACGGCGGCACCGCCCGGATCAGGCCGATCACCACGGAGGACGCGGGCCGGCTGGTCAGCTTCTACGAGCAGGTCTCCGACGAGTCGAAGTACTACCGCTTCTTCGCGCCCTACCCCCGGCTCTCCGCCCGTGACGTGCACCGCTTCACCCACCACGACTACGTGGACCGGGTCGGCCTCGCGGCGACCATCGGCGAGGAGTTCATCGGCACCGTCCGCTACGACCGGATCGGCCCCGAAGGCCGGCCCGCCTCCGCCCCCGCCGACGAGGCCGAGGTCGCCTTCCTCGTCCAGGACGCCCACCAGGGCCGCGGGGTCGCCTCCGCGCTCCTCGAACACATCGGCGCGGTCGCCCGCGAGCGGGGCATCCGCCGGTTCGCGGCCGAGGTGCTGCCCGCCAACAACAAGATGATCAAGGTGTTCAAGGACGCCGGATACGAGCAGAAGCGCAGCTTCGAGGACGGCTCCGTCCACCTCACCCTCGATCTCGAACCCACCGCCGAGTCCCTGGCCGTGCAGCGCGCCCGCGAGCAGCGCGCCGAGGCCCGCTCCGTGCAGCGGCTGCTGACCCCGCGCTCCGTGGCCGTCATCGGAGTCAGCCGCTCCGGCGGGGGCGTCGGCGCGGCGGCCCTGCGCAACCTGCGCGACAGCGGCTTCCGCGGCCACCTCTACGCCGTGAACGAGGCCGCCACCACCGATCTGCTGGACGGCGTACGGGTCTACCGCGCGCTCGGCGCCGTCGACGCCCCCGTCGACCTCGCGGTGATCGCGGTCCCCGCCGAGCGGGTCCCCGAGGCCGTCGCCGCCTGCGGCGAACACGGGGTGCAGGGGCTCGTGGTGCTCTCCGCCGGGTACGGGGAGAGCGGCGCGGCCGGGCTCGACCGGCAGCGCGAACTGGTGCGCCAGGTGCGCTCGTACGGGATGCGGCTCATCGGTCCGAACGCGTACGGCGTGATCAACACCGCCCCGGAGGTCGGGCTCAACGCCTCCCTGACCCCGGCGCCCGCCCCGATGCGGGGCCGCATCGGGCTGTTCACCCAGTCCGGGGCGATCGGCATCTCGCTGCTCTCCGCACTGCTGCGGCGGGGCGAGGGGCTGTCGTCCTTCGTCTCGGCGGGCAACCGGGCGGACGTGTCGGGGAACGACATCCTCCAGTACTGGTACGAGGACGAGGCCACCGACGTCGCGCTGATGTACCTCGAAACCCTCGGCAACCCGCGGAAGTTCACCCGGCTCGCGCGGCGGACGGCCGCCGTGAAGCCGGTGGTCGTCGCGCGGGGCGGCCGCCACACCCCGGCGGGGCACGTGGTCCCCGGGACCAGGCTGCCGGACGCCACGGTCTCGGCCCTGCTGCGGCAGGCGGGGGTGATCCGGGTCGACACGGTGACGGAGCTGGTGGACGTCGGGCTGCTGCTGGCCTCGCAGCCGCTGCCGGCCGGGCCGCGCGTGGCGATCCTCGGGAACTCGGAGTCGCTCGGCGTCCTCACGTACGACGCCTGCCTCGCCCAGGGGCTGCGGCCCGGGGCCCCGCGGGACCTGACGACGGCGGCGACGCCGGTGGACTTCCGGGCGGCGCTGGGCACGGCGCTGGGCTCCGCCGAGAACGACGCGGTGATCGTCACCGTGATCCCGTGGGTGAACGAGCAGGAGCCGCAGGACGACCTGGCCGAGGCCCTGCGGGACGCGGTGGCCGCCCATCCCGGCAAGCCGGTGGCGGTGGTCCACGTGGAACTGGCCGAGCTCGTCGACGCCCTGTCCCCGGCGGGGCTGGGCGCGGCTCCCGCGATGGGGGCGCTGCCCCCGCGCCCCCGCCCCACGGACGAGGACGAGGGCGGATTCGTCGGACCGGAGGTACGGATTCCGGCATATCCGGCCGCCGAGCGGGCCGTACGGGCCGTCGCCGAGGCCGTCCGGTACGGGCAGTGGCGGCGGGCCAACGCCGACGCCGGGCAGGTCCCCCAGTACGAGGACATCGACGAGGCCGCAGCCGCCGCCCGGCTCGCCGGCCTCCTGGCCGACGTGGGCGACGGCGTGCTCACCCTCACCGAGCCCGACGCCGCCGCACTGCTCGCCGACTACGGGATCCGGGTGCTCCCCACCCTGCCGGCGCCCAGCGCCGACGCCGCGGTCCGGGCCGCCCGGAGCCTGGGCTACCCGGTCGCCCTCAAGACCACCGCCCCGCACCTGCGCCACCGCGCGGACCTCGGCGGCGTACGCCTCGACCTCGGAGGCGAGGCCGACCTGCGCCGCTCGTACGAGGAGCTCACCGACCTCCTCGGCACCCCCGACGAGCTGCTCCCCGTCGTCCAGGCCATGGTGCCCCGCGGGGTCGACACCGTCGTGCGGTCCGTGATCGACCCCGCCGCCGGCGCCGTCCTCTCCTTCGGGCTCGCCGGCGTCGCCTCCGAGCTGCTCGGCGACACCGCCCACCGCCTCGTCCCCGCCACCGACCGGGACGCCGCCGGGCTGATCCGGTCCATCCGGACCGCACCCCTCCTCTTCGGCTGGCGCGGCAGCGACCCCGTCGACACCCCCGCTCTCGAAGAGCTCCTGCTGCGGCTGTCCCGGCTCGTCGACGACCACCCCGAAGTGGTGGGCGTCACGCTCGAACCCGTCGTCGTCGCCACCGAGGGCCTCTCCGTGCTCAGCGCCGCCGTCCGCGTGGCCCACCCGCCGGCCCGCACCGATCTCGGTCCCCGGACGCTCCCCAGCTACTGACCGGCCCGGCAACCTCGGGAAGACGAGTCCTTGGGCGCCCGGGGTGCCCCGTACGGGCCTTAGGATGGACCTCATGGCGAAATCCGGTACGACGACCCAGGGGCTGCGCACGGCGATCGAGCGCAGCGGCTACTACCCGGCCCTCGTGGCCGAGGCCGTGGAGGCCGCGGTGGGCGGCGAGCCGGTCTCGTCGTACCTGGTCCACCAGGAGACGACCTTCGACTCCAACGAGGTGCGCCGGCACGTCACCGTCCTGGTCCTGACCGGCAACCGCTTCATCGTGAGCCACACCGACGAGCAGGCCGCCGACGCCGGGTCCCCGTCCCCGTACGCGACCACCTCCACCGAGTCCGTCAAGATCGGCGCGATCTCCTCCGTGGTGCTCAGCCGCGTCGTCGCCAACCCCGAGTCGTACACCCCCGGCACCCTGCCCCGCGAGGTCGTCCTGACCATCGGCTGGGGCGCGGTCTCCCGGATCGACCTGGAGCCCGCCGCCTGCGGCGACCCGAACTGCGACTCCGACCACGGCTACACCGGCAACTCCACCGCCGACGACCTCAGCCTGCGCGTCAGCGAGGCCGGCGACGGCCCGGAGGCGGTCCGGCAGACCCTCGTCTTCGCGCAGGCGCTCTCCGAAGCAACAGCGGCGACTTCCGCCTCCGCCCGCTGATGTCCTACTCCGCACCGTCGAACTGGGACGAGCCGGAGCTGCTGGACCTCACCGGCGCCCCCGTCCCGGAGTACGGCACCGGCTCGCTCGCCGACCTGCTGCCGACCCTCGTGGCCGGCCAGGGCGTCCCCGGGTTCACCGCCGCGATCCCCGAGCTCACCCCGGCCGACCGGAACTGTGTGTTCCTGGTCGACGGCATGGGCTGGGAGCAGATCAAGGCCCACCCCGACGAGGCCCCGTACCTGACCTCCCTCCTCGGCAGCTCGCGCGGCGGCACCGGCCGCCCGATCACCGCGGGCTTCCCGGCGACCACGGCCACCTCGCTGGCCTCCGTCGGCACCGGCCTGCCGCCCGCCCGGCACGGCCTGCCCGGCTACACCGTGCGCAACCCGGCCACCGGCGAGCTGATGAACCAGCTCCGCTGGCACCCCTGGACCCCGCCGAAGCCCTGGCAGCCGTACCCGACCGTCTTCCAGCAGGCCGACAAGGCGGGGGTGGCGACGGCGCAGGTGTCCTCGCCCGCCTTCCAGACCACCCCGCTCACCAAGGTCGCGCTGAGCGGCGGCACCTTCCTCGGCCGGATGACCGGCGAGGAGCGGATGGACCTCGCGGCCGAGCGGCTCGCGGCCGGCGACCGCTCGCTGGTGTACACGTACTACAGCGAGCTCGACGGGGCCGGCCACCGGCACGGCGTGAACTCCGACGCCTGGCGCGGCCAGCTGATGTACGTCGACCGGCTGGTGCAGCGGCTCGCCGAACAACTCCCGCCGCGCACCGCGCTGTACGTGACCGCCGACCACGGCATGGTGGACGTCCCCTTCGACGAGGACTCGCGGATCGACTACGACGAGGACTGGGAGCTGGGCGCGGGCGTGGCCCTGCTCGGCGGCGAGGGCCGGGCCCGGCACGTGTACGCGGTACCGGGCGCCGAGGCCGACGTCCTGACCGTGTGGCGCGAGGTGCTGGGCGACCGGTTCTGGATCGCGAGCCGCGAAGAGGCCCTGGAACTGGGCTGGTTCGGGCCGCCGGGGGAGTGCGACGAGCGCGTGCTCGGCCGGATCGGCGACGTGGTCGCCGCCGCGTACACCGATGCCGCGATCACCGCGTCCGTGAACGAGCCCAACGAATCGGCGCTCGCCGGGATGCACGGCTCGATGACCGCGGCCGAGCAGCTGGTCCCGCTGCTCGAAATCCGCACCTGAGACGGCCCGACCGCCCGTACGCCGCTCCCGCCCCGTACGCCCCTCCCGCTGACCACGACCCGAAAGGTCCCGTTCCTTCCATGCCCGAATTGGTGTTTTTCTCCGGCACGATGGACTGCGGGAAAAGTACGTTGGCGCTCCAGATCGGCCACAACCGGTCGGCCCGGGGCCTGCAGGGCGTGATCTTCACGCGCGACGACCGCGCGGGCGAGGGCAAGCTCTCCTCGCGCCTCGGCCTGGTCACGGAGGCGGTCGAGGCGACCGAAGGCATGGACCTGTACGCGTACCTCGTGAACCAGATCTCCCGGGGCGGCAAGGCCGACTACGTCATCGTCGACGAGGCACAGTTCCTGGCTCCCGACCAGATCGATCAACTGGCGCGCATCGTGGACGACCTCGACATGGACGTCTTCGCCTTCGGCATCACCACGGACTTCCGCACCAAGCTGTTCCCCGGCTCCCAGCGTCTGATCGAGCTGGCCGACCGCATCGAGCAGCTCCAGGTCGAGGCCCTGTGCTGGTGCGGTGCCCGCGCCACGCACAACGCCCGCACGATAGACGGCGAGATGGTGGTCGAGGGCGCCCAGGTCGTCGTCGGTGACGTCAACCGCCCGGCGGAGGAGATCGGGTACGAGGTCCTCTGCCGCCGCCACCACCGCAAGCGGATGACGAGCGCCGCGGCCCACGCGGGAGCCCTCTCCCCGGACGTCCTCCCGGTCAACCACGGCTGACCACTTCTCGTGTGCGAGGGCTTCGACCCGGGCGACAGGGAAGCCGAGTGTGCTGAGCGCGGTGATCGTGTCGTCGAGGGTCCAGGTTACGTGCGTGCCGGGTTGGTGGGGAGAGCGGCCGGTCGGCAGCGAGCTTCGGACGGACCTGTGACGCGGGCTACCGGCCCCTGAGCAGGGCGCCGACCGCCGTGATGCCTGCTGCGATGGCGCGTTCGCCGACGTTGCCGAATCCCAGCACCAGCTGTGTCGGCTCCGTCGCACGCGAGGAGCGGCAGGTGCTCATTCCGTAGAGGCGCACGGACCGGGCGCGGGCGGCGGCGATGACGTCCTGCTCAGGGGCCGATCCGTCGAGGTGCGCGATCGCGTGGAAGCCGGCCGCCAGGCCGCACACCCTGACCCCGGGGGCGTGTTCGGCGAGCGCTGCCACCAGGGTGGTGCGCCGTGCCGCGTAGGCCGTCCGCATACGGCGCAGGTGCCGGTCGAAGCGGCCGGACTCGATCATTCGCGCGAGGGCGAGTTGGTCAAGCGTGGGCGACCCGCGGTCATTCAGCCGCTTGTGCTCGGTGATCTGCTCGGTGAGCGCGGGCGGGCAGAGCATCCATCCGATGCGCAGCGCCGGCGCGAGGGATTTGCTGACGGTGCCTATGGAGATCACGCGGTCGGCAGCGAGTCCTTGCAGGGCGCCCACCGGCTCCCGGTCATAACGGAATTCGGCGTCGTAGTCGTCCTCGATGATGACGGCGTCCCGGCGCCTGGCCCACTCGATCAGCGCGAGCCGCCGCTCGGGTGCCAGGGCCACACCGGTCGGCCACTGGTGCGCGGGTGTCACGACGACGGCGCGGGCGTCGGTTGCGGTGAGCGCCTCCACGTCGATGCCGTGCTCGTCGACCGGCACCGGGATCGCAGACAGGCCCGCCGAGGCAGCGGCCGAGGTGATCGTGGCCGGTGAGCCCGGGTCCTCGTACGCCACCGTGCGGATGCCGGTCCGGGCGAGGGCGCGCAGGGCCAGACCGAGGCCCTGCGCGTAGCCGGAGCAGATCACGATCCGTTCCGGGTCCGCGGCGGCGGCGCGCACCCGCCGCAAATATCCGGCCACGACCTCGCGTAGTACGGCGCTGCCGCGCGGATCGCCGTAGTCGAGTGCCGCAGTCGGCATGACGCGTGCCGCCTCGCGAGTGGCCCACAGCCAGTCGGCGACGGGGAAGCTGCTGAGGTCCGGGACGCCCCACTTGAAGTCGGCCACCAGGCTTGGAGGTGTCAGAACCGGAGGCCTGGGTGCTGGCGGTACGCCTGCGCCGGCGGCGACCCGGGTGGCTGAGCCGACGCGTGTCACGAGGTATCCCTCGGCCTGGAGCTGGGCGTAGCAGTCCTGCACCAGACCGCGAGACAGCCCGAGCGTCCGGGCGAGTTCACGGGAGGACGGCAGTCGTTCGCCGAGCTGTAGCCGCCCGGTCCGGATCGTGTCCCGCAGCTGGAGTTCCAGCTGGGATCGCAGCGGCTCGCCGCTGTCCCGGTCGATGACCAGCAGCAGATCAGGTGACAGACCGGACCACTCCAGGGGCATGGAATTGGAGCTTACAGGTGATCCGCTCGGCCCTTAGCTTCGTCGTGTGACCAGGATCATCAACTCTCAGGCTCAGGGGGCCGGTTCGCGGCCGCCGCTGGTGACGCGGCCCCTGCTGCTGCGTTTCGTCTCGGTCGTCGGTGCCTCAACGAGCTTCTACCTGCTGTTGTCGGTTGTCCCCCTCTATGCCGAGGCGCGCGGAGGCAGCGATGCCGCGGGACTGGCCACGGGCGCGCTGATGCTGGCGACGGTCGGAGGCGGGCTGGCCACTCCCCGGTTCGTCACCCGCTTCGGCTACCGGCTGACGCTGGTGACAGGGCTGGCCCTCCTTGGCGCGCCCACGCTCGTGCTGACCGCCTCCGGGAGCACGGTGTGGATCGCGGCGGTCTGTGGTGTGCGCGGTCTGGGCTTCGGGTTCGCGGTCGTGGCGGGTGGCGCTTTGACGGCGTCGCTGATCCCGCCCGAGCGGCGTGGTGAGGGGCTGGCTCTGGTAGGCATTGTCTCCGGGGTGCCGTCGCTGGTGGCCCTGCCGCTGGGTGTGTGGCTGGTCGCGCATGTGGGGTACGCGCCGGTCTGCATCGCCGGCGCTCTGGCCGCTCTGGCCGCGATCGTCTCGGTGCCGGGCCTCCCGGACCGCGAGCCGACCTCGGGACGGTCGATCGGAGTGCTGGCCGGGTTCCGGACGGCCGCTCTTCTGCGTCCCGCCGTCGTCTTTTCGGCTACCACGCTCGCTGCCGGAATCATCGTCACCTTCCTCCCCCTCGTCGTTCCGTCGGATTCAGCACGACTCCTCGCCGTGGCCCTGTTCGTCCAGCCCGCGGCATCAACCGTGGCCCGCTGGGTCGCGGGCTGGCACGGCGACCGGCACGGACCAGCCGGCCTCGTCCTGCCCGGCCTGGCCGTCTCGGCCGCGGGAACGCTACTCATCTCTCTGCCCCACAGCCCGGTCGCCGTGGTCGTCGGCGTGGCCCTGTTCGGGGTCGGCTTCGGCGTCACCCAGAACGCCACCCTGACGGTGATGTACGCGCGTGTCCCCGCCTCCGGCTACGGCACCGTCAGCGCCCTGTGGAACTTCGCCTACGACGCGGGCATGGGCGTCGGCGCCCTCGGGTTCGGGGTGCTCGCAGGCAGGACGGGCTACTCACTGGCTTTCACCCTCACCGCCGCGCTGATGCTCACTGCCCTCGCCCCGGCCTGGCGTGACCGCGCGACTACCTGCTCCCGCCGGTGACCGAACTCGACGCCATCGGCGCGGCTGTCCTACGGGCCGCGACCACCCACGGGATCGAGCCCCCAACCACCGCACGCCTGGCCGCAGAGCTCGCGCCCGTGGCACATCCGTAACAACCGCAACCGCAGCAGCACCGACGACGGCGGGGCGCCATCGTGCAGGTCTGAACGGATATCCGTGCAGTTGCAGGGGGCCGGTGAGCGCGGCTCTTGCCGTACACCCCGGCGTGATCACCGCCCGAGTCAAGGAGACATGATGCAGCACTTCGTCCGACCCGATGGCACACCGCCGGTTAACGGCTACAGCCACGCGGTGAAGTTCACCGGACCCATGGTCGCCATCTCCGGGCAAGTCCCGGCGGACGCCCTGGGGCGCGTGGTGGGCGCGGGGGACTCCGAAGCACAAATACGGCAGGTCTTCGCGAACCTCGCCACCGCGTTGAAGGCGACGGGTGCCGACATGGATCACGTGGTCAAGCTGACGGTGTATCTGACCGACCTGGCCGATCTGGAGGCCTTCCGCCGGGTGCGTGACGAGTTCCTGGGCACGGCTCGCCCGCCGGCCTGCTCACTGGTCAAGGTCGCCGGGCTGGTCCATCCCGCCTTCCGGGTCGAGATCGACGCACTCGCGGAGCTGCCCGCCGGGGCGTGAGCTCAGCGGAGACCTCTCGGGAGAGAGCGGGCCGTGTGGCAAGCGCCCCGGCACGTCGCGGCGCCTGGCTCCTGGATCGACACGACGATCTCGGCGAAGTCGTCGTGAGTTGGTGGATGGTCAAGTAAGAGGACTCTGGCGCTCCAGATCGCGCACAACCGCGATGCACGGGGACTCCAGGGCGTGATCTTCACCCGTGACGACCGGGCGGGCGAGGGCAAGCTGTCTTCCCGGCTCGGCCTGGTGACGGAGGCGATCGAGGCGCCGGAGGGCATGGACCTGTACACGTACCTGGTCGCGCAGCTGTCGCAGGGCGGCAAGGCGGACTACGTGATCGTGGACGAGGCGCAGTTCCTGGCCCCGGAGCAGATCGACCAACTGGCCCGCATCGTCGACGACCTCGACATGGACGTCTTCGCCTTCGGCATCACCACCGACTTCCGCACCAAGCTGTTCCCCGGCTCGCAACGCCTGATCGAGCTGGCGGACCGCCTGGAACAGCTCCAGATCGAGGCCCTGTGCTGGTGCGGCGCCCGCGCCACGCACAACGCCCGTACGGTGGGCGGGGAGATGGTGGTCGAGGGCGCGCAGGTCGTGGTCGGTGACGTGAACCGCCCGGCGGAGGAGATCGGCTACGAGGTCCTCTGCCGCCGCCACCACCGCAAGCGGATGACCTCGGCCGCCGCCCACGCCGGCGCCCTCTCCCCGGACGTCCTCCCGGTCAACCAAGCCTGACCCATGACGGCGCGCGCGGCTCTTCGCCATCGAGGACTATGCTTCGGCCGCGTTTCCGCCGGCGCTGACCAGTCCGGTCTCGTAGGCGACGACGACCGCTTGGGCGCGGTCGCGGAGTCTGAGTTTGGCGAGGATGCGGGCGACATGGGTCTTGACGGTCGCCTCGGACAGGTGGAGACGGCCGGCGAGTTCCGCGTTGCTCAGCCCTTGGGCGAGCAGGCCCATGACCTCAAGTTCGCGCGGGGTCAGAGCGGCCAGGTCACGGTGGATCGCCGCGGTGGCGGAGTCGCGGCGGGCGAACCGTTCGACGAGGCGGCGGGTGATGGCCGGGGCCAGCAGCGCGTCGCCGATGCGCACCATGCGGACGGCGGCGGCGAGATGCTCCGGACTGACGTCCTTGAGGAGGAAACCGCTGGCCCCGGCGGACAGCGCGGCGTAGACGTAGTGGTCGAGGTCGAAGGTGGTCAGGATGATCACGCGTGGACCGTCCGCGTCGGCGTCGACGATGCGTCGCGTGGCCTCCAGGCCGTCCATCTCCGGCATGCGGATATCCATCAGGACCACGTCGGGCCGGGTACGACGTACCGCGTCGACGGCCTCGGCGCCGTTGCTCGCCTCGGCGACCACCTCCATGCCCTCGGACGTCAGGATCATCCTGAAGCCGGCGCGCACCAGCGCCAGGTCGTCGGCAACCACTACGCGCAGCGACTCGGTCACGAGGCCTCCAGGGGTATCAGTGCTCTGACACGGTAGCCGCCCCGCGGGCTGGGGCCCGTTTGGAGGGTCCCGCCGTAGACGGCGAGGCGCTCGCGCAGGCCGATCAGTCCGCGACCGTTCCCGGAGGAGGCGGAGGCGCTCGGGCCGCCGCCGGTGTCGGTGACCTCCACGCGCAGGTGGTCGACGGCGAATTCGACGATCACTTCCGCGGTGGCACCGCTCGCGTGTTTCACGGTGTTCGTCAACGCCTCCTGGACCACTCGGTAGGCGGCGAGTTCGAGGCCGGGCGGTACGGAGCGCTGCTGCCCGGCCACGGTCAGCGCGACCGGCATCCCGGACTGCCGTACTCCCTGGACCAGGGATTCCAACCGGTTCAGGCCCGGCTGCGGTGTGAGGTCCGACGCCCAGGCCGCATCGGGGCCGTCGTCCATCGTGAGCAGCCCCATGACATGGCGCAGTTCGGTCATTGCGGCCCGGCCGCCGGTCTCGACCGCGAGGAGTGCTTCGCGGGCCTGGTCCGGGGCGGTGTCCATGATCTTGCGGGCGGCGCCGGCCTGGATGACCATCACGCTGACGTTGTGCGTGACCACGTCGTGCAGTTCGCGGGCGATGCGGGCGCGCTCGTGCTCGATCGCGCGGTTCAGCGCCTCGACCTGCTCGTGCTCCAGAGTGGACATCCTTGCGCGTCCTTCTTCGACCCGGCGTCTCCACATGCGGATCTCGTAGGCCGCCGCGAAGACCGGCACCAGTACCAGGACCGCGACGGCACCGTTCGGGAAGTGGGGCAGTTTCGCGTCGGTGAACAGGACCACCAGAACGGCGGCCGCCACCGGCAGGCTCACGAGTGTCGGCACCCGGTGAGGGCAGTAGGCCGCGGCACTGTAGGCGGCAACGACGCAGACGACACCGCCGGCCCAGAAGGCGATGTCCGGAGAGTTGTGCCTGATCAACGGAGTCACCGCCATCACGGTCCACAGCACCGCCAGCGGAAACCGGCGACGGAGTGCCAGGGGGGCCGGAGTGAGCGGTACGAGGAGCACCGTGCCGGTCCAGTCGGCTGTCCCTGTCACATTCATGGCCGTGATGTAGCGGACGCTGATGACGGAGAGGAGCAGCGCGAGCACCGCGTCGAATGCCCGGCTACGCCGAGCGAGGCGCGGCAGACGCCCGGTGTGACTGGTCATTCGGCCGGCCAGTTCTCGAAGTCGGTCCGCTCTCGGCAGGATCATCACCGGACGATTGTTGCCGACCAACCGGACCGGTACGTCCCTCTGGGCGATCAACCCGGTACATCCCTCGGCTACATCGCAAGGATGACACCAGGCGGCGTCATCCCAGCGCGGTACGGGAAATGCCTAGTCCGAGCGAGGTGCCGTTCCCGCGCGCACTCCTAGTTTCGAACCGGCCAGTCCGGCAATCGAGGGAGACGACGATGACCACACCCGTGATCGAGCTGAGCGGTGTCAGCCGCCGCTACGACGAGGGGCCGGCGGCCCTGGACGACGTGTCGCTGACCGTGCGCGCCGGGGAGTCCGTGGCGGTCCTCGGCCCGTCCGGCAGCGGCAAGTCCACGATGCTGAACATGATCGCCGGCCTGGACCGGCCGAGCTCGGGGACCGTCATGGTGGACGGCGTGCGCGTGGACAAGCTGGGCGAGGCCGGCTCGGCGCGCTACCGGCGGGCCAAGGTCGGCATGGTCTTCCAGTTCTTCAACCTGCTCGACGACCTGACGGTGGCCGACAACGTCCGCCTCCCGGCCGAGCTGGCCGGGATGGCCCGTGGCGAGGCGCGCCGACGGGCGGCGGAGCTGCTCGACTCGCTCGGCATCGGCCGGCACGCTCAGGCCTACCCGGGGAGGCTGTCCGGCGGCGAGCGCCAGCGGGTGGCGGTGGCCAGGTCTCTGATGAACCGTCCGGCTCTGCTGCTGGCCGACGAGCCGACCGGGGCGCTGGACTCCGATTCCGGCGAGGACGTCAAGGCTCTGCTCAACGAGCTGCACACCGACGGTCAGACGATTGTGACGGTCACCCACGACCTGACGCTGGCGCAGGCTTGCGCGACGCGCACGGTGAGCATTGTCGACGGCCGGATCGTCGGCGACATCCTGATCGCGGCGACCCGATGAGCGGCCTGGGCAAGGTTGTGCGATCAGGCGTCCGGCGCCGGAAGGTCCACACACTGGTGACCGGGCTGGCCACGATGATGGCCGTGACCGCCTCCGTGCTCGGGGGGTCGCTGCTGGTGGCCTCCACCGGGCCCTTCGACCAGGCTTTTGCCAGGCAGCACGGCGCGCACCTCACCGCGCAGTTCGACGCGAGCAGGACCACTGCCGCGCAGCTTTCGGCCTCCGCGCACGCCGCCGGTGTCACTGCGGCCTCCGGACCGTTCCAGACCGCGACGATCAACCCGCAAGGCGGCTCGGACCTCGAAATCCCCACCGGTATGAGCCTGCCGCCGATGACGGTCGTCGGCCGCGCCGATCCCGGCGGACCCGTCGACGACGTCACGCTGCTCCAGGGGACATGGGTGTCCGGCCCCGGCCAGGTCGTGCTGTCCAGCGGCTACGGCAGCCCGGTCAAGCGGGTGGGCACGACCTTGCGGTTCCCTGATCTTCCCGGCGCTCCGACGCTGACCGTGGTCGGCTTCGCCCAGTCGGTCAGCCGGACTGCCGGTGCCTGGGTGGCGCCGTCCGAGATCGCCTCGCTCACGGCTCCCGGCGCGGCCGGCGGCTACCAGATGCTCTACCGCTTCGCCGCGGCGGGCACCGCCGCTCAGATCGAGGCCGACCGTGCCGCGGTGATGGCCGCGACTCCTGCCGGAGCTTTGGCCGGCGTGCAGTCCTGGCTCAACACCAAGGAGGGCACCGACCGGAACACCGCGCTGTTCGTGCCCTTCCTCATTGCCTTCGGCCTGCTCGGCGTACTCATGTCGGTGCTCATCGTCGGCAACGTCGTCGCCGGCGCGGTCGGCACGGGGACACGACGGATCGGCATCCTCAAGGCCCTCGGGTTCACCCCGGCCCAGGTCGTGCGTTCGTACATGGGCCAGGCCCTGATCCCAGCGGCGGTCGGCACCGCGATCGGTGCTCTCGCGGGCAACGCCCTGGCCGTCCCGGTGCTGTCCACGACCGCGCAGGTCTACGGTACGACGACCGCGGGCGTCGCCCCATGGGTCGACCTCGCGGTGATCGCGGGCGCTCTGGGCATGGTGACCGTCACCGCGTGGGCGGCCGCGTTGCGGGCCGGACGGCTGCGCACCGTCGACGCGCTCACCGTCGGGCGCACCCCGCGGACCGGCCGCGGCCGGCGCGCTGCCCGGCTGACGGCGCGGCTCCCGCTGCCGCGGCCGGTCAGCCTCGGCCTGGCCCACCCCTTCGCCCGCCCCGCCCGCACGGCCGGGATGATCGCGGCGATCGTCTTCGGCGGCGCCGCCGCCACCTTCGCCGTCGGCATGGCGGCGTCACTGAGCTGGGTGCAGACCGCCAAGAACCACGACACCGCCGACGTCGTCATCCAAGCCTTCGGCCCTCCGCCTGCACCCGGCCCCGGACGTCCCGGACCTCCGGCCGTGACACCGGCCACGACCGACCCTGCGGCCATCACCGCGGCGGTCAACGCCCAATCCGGAACGCAGGAGTACTACGGCACCGCAAATACGGACGTGACCATCGCGGGGGTGTCCGGATCCACGACCGTCTTCACCTTCACCGGCGACTCCACCTGGGCCGGGTACAAGATGGTCTCGGGAAGCTGGTTCCACGGCCCCGGAGAGGCCGTCGCGCCGTCCACCTTCATGACCGCCACCGCCACCCGAATCGGGGACACCGTCACACTGCACGACCACGGCAAGGCGATCCCGGTCCGGATCGTCGGTGAGGTCTTCGACCCCCACACCCAGACCAATGAGGTCCTCACCGACGCCGCGACGCTCACCGTCGCTGAGACTGACCTGAACCCTGCGAGCTACCACATCAAGGTGAAACCCGGCACGAACGTGGCCGCCTACGTCGACACCCTCAACATCTCGCTGAAGCCGCTGGGTGTCTCGGCCGTGACCGACCAGGCCGAAGGGTCGAGCGACGTGATCCTTGCCCTCGACACGCTGACGGCCGTCCTCACACTGATGCTCGTGACCGTCGCAGGCCTGGGCGTACTCAACACCGTCGTCCTCGAAACCCGCGAACGGGTCCGCGACATCGGCGTCGCCAAGGCGCTGGGCATGACACCCAGCCAGACCATTTCCATGATCCTCGCGGCGGTCGTCGTTGTCGGCCTCGTCGGCGGCGCCATCGGTCTGCCGGCCGGCCTGGCTCTCCATGCGGTGACCGTGCCGGCCATGGGCCGCAGCGCCGGGCTCCACTTCCCCGCCTCGGCCATCAACGTCTACCCGGTGTCAGAACTCATCCTGCTCGGCCTCGGCGGTCTGCTCATCGCCGTCCTCGGCGCGCTCATGCCCGCCACCTGGGCTGCTCGGACCCGTACCGTCACGGCGCTGCGCACCGAGTAGGACAGGGGGCCAACACGCATTGCGCGCCGGTTGCCGTCGCAGAGTGCTTCGCGAGCGACACCCGGCCCGTGGCCTCTCGATCACCGCTTGCCAAGTCGATCGGCATGATGCCGCGCCGGGTGATCGCCATGGTGGTGACGTCCATGGCGGGGCTCGGAGCGGCCGACGGGATCCTCGGCGCCCCCTCGGGCTGCTCGCGCACCGGATCATCATCCCGATGACCGGGCACGGCACCGGGCTCGATCTGCCGGACTCGCTGTCGCAGGTGTGGAACTGGCCGACGGGGTGCTGCTGGCCTTCTCGGGCTCCGTGATTGCCGCTCTGTGTGGTGGCTGTGGCGGAGGGACCGGCTGATCGGGTTCACCCGGCAGGGGCCTGCAGCCTGGGATGGCGGATGGTCATGCAAAAGCACGTTGGCGCTCCAGATCGGCCACAACCGGTCGGCCCGGGGCCTGCAGGGCGTGATCTTCACGCGCGACGACCGCGCGGGCGAGGGCAAGCTCTCCTCGCGCCTCGGCCTGGTGACCGAGGCCGTCGAGGCGCGCCCGGGCATGGACCTGTACGGGTACCTGGTGGGCCAGATGTCGAAGGGCGCCAAGGTCGACTACGTCATCGTGGACGAGGCGCAGTTCCTCGACCCCGACCAGATCGACCAGCTGGCGCGCGTCGTGGACGACCTGGACCTGGACGTCTTCGCCTTCGGCATCACCACGGACTTCCGCACCAAGCTCTTCCCCGGCTCGCAGCGGCTGATCGAGCTGGCGGACCGGATCGAGACCCTCCAGGTGGAGGCGATGTGCTGGTGCGGGGCGCGCGCCACCCACAACGCCCGCACGGTGGGCGGCGAGATGGTCGTGGAGGGCGAGCAGGTCGTCGTCGGCGACGTCAACCGGTCGTCGGAGGAGGTCGGTTACGAGGTGCTGTGCCGCCGCCACCACCGCCGCCGCATGACGAGCGCCGCGGCCCACGCCGGCGTGCTCTCCCCGGACGTCCTCCCGGTCAACCACGCCTGAGCGCCCTGGCGGTCAGCGGCCGTTCGCGGGCCGCGACTCCACGAGCGTGAACACCGCGCCCTCCGGGTCGGTGACCGTGGACACCCTGCCGGTCAGCCCCTCGCGGGGCGGCTGGATGACGCGTCCGCCGAGCCGGTGGACCCGGGCCGCGGCCGTGTCGGCGTCCTCCACCTCGAAGTACGTCATCCAGTGCGGGCCCCGGTCGTGCGGGAGCGAGCGCCCGACCCCGTGCACGGCGGCGACCGGGCGTCCGTCCAGCAGAAGCGTCACGTAGTCGAAGTCGGAGGTGGCCGTGGCGTGCGTCTTCGCCTCGTGGCCGAAGACGTGCTCGTAGAACTTGCCGACGGTCGACGTGTCCTGCGTGACCAGCTCGGCCCAGACCGGGGTGCCGGGGACGCCGGACAGCCGGGTCCCGATGTGCTCCTCGGCCTGCCAGATCCCGAAGATCGCCCCCAGCGGGTCGGAGCAGATCGCCACCCGCCCCTCGCCGCCCGCGTCCAGCGGGCCCACCGCGACCGTGCCGCCGCAGGAGCGGATCGTCTCGGCCGTCGAGTCCGCGTCGTCGGTGGCGAAGTACGTGGTCCAGGCCACCGGAAGATGCCGGTCCGGCGGCATCTCGCCGATGCCGGCCACCTCCTGGCCGTCGAGCAGGGCGCGGACGTACGGGCCGAAGGGCTGGGGACCGGGCTCGTACTCCCAGCGGAACAGGTCGGTGTAGAAGGCCTCGGTGGTCCCGAGACCGTGCACCATCAGGCTCGACCAGCACGGCGTGCCGGGCGGGCGCCGCGTTTCTTCCGGTTCCTCGGTCATGTCAGCCGTCTCCTCCGTCGTCGCTCATCCCGGACCAGATGCTTCCACTACCGCGGGTCCGGCGCGCCTCGACCGGCCGGGTTTCGCCGACGCGGGGAGAGATGACCGAATCGATGCGGCCTGTCGATGTCGGGCTTGTTACACGGGCTGTGGAGCGGAGAGGAAGATGGGCCGCATGACTGCGAACTCTGCGCCCCCTGTGATCATTTCCGCCGCCGAACTGATGGACGAGCTGGCCGGTTCCCGGCCGCCGGCGCTGCTCGACATCCGCTGGCAGCTGGGCGGTCCGAACCTGCGCTCCGCTTACGAGGCGGGCCACCTGCCGGGGGCGGTGTACGTGGACCTCGACCGCGAACTGGCAGGTCCGCTGGGAGCGGGCGGGCGCCACCCGCTGCCGCAGCCCGAGGAGTTCGGGGCGGTGATGCGCCGCGCCGGGGTCTCGGCGGACGCGCCGGTGGTCGTGTACGACGGGGGTCTCGGCTGGGCCGCGGCACGCGCGTGGTGGCTGTTGCGCTGGACGGGTCACACGGACGTACGGGTGCTGGACGGGGGGCTGGCCGCGTGGACGGCGGCGGGCGGGCCGGTGACGGCCGACGCCGTCACCGTTACGGAGGGCGATTTCAAGCCAAACGCGGGGGCGGTGGGGCTGCTGGACGCGGACGCCGCGGCGGCGCTCGCGCGCAGCGGGATCCTGCTGGACGCACGGGCGGAGGAGCGGTACCGGGGAGAGGTCGAGCCGATCGACCCGGTCGCCGGGCACATCCCGGGAGCGGTGTCGGCGCCGACGACGGAGAACGTGGGCGCGGACGGGAAGTTCCTCGCGGCGCAGGCGCTGCGGGCGCGGTTCGCCGGACTGGGTGCCTCGGGCGGGGCGCCGGTCGGGGTGTACTGCGGTTCGGGGGTCTCGGGGGCGCACGAGGTGCTCGCGCTGGCGGTGGCGGGGATTCCGGCCGCCCTGTACGCGGGCAGCTGGTCGGAATGGTCCGCGGACCCGGCCCGGCCCGTGGCCACGGGCCCGGACCCGCAGTAGCGGGGGCTGCGCCCGGGCCGGCCCTGCGGCCCGGGCGGGAGCTGCCGCCCGGGTTACTCCTGTTTCTTGCGGCGGGTACCGAAGACGATCTCGTCCCAGCTCGGGACCGCCGCGCGGCGGCCCGGGCGGACGCCGTCGGCCTCCGCCTGGCGGTCCGTGGTGCCCGTCAGGCGGTCGCGGTGACCCGCCACCGTGCGCGGCATCAGGACGTCCGCGTAAGCGGAGCCGGCTCCGGCGCTCGCCGAGGCCGCCGGGGGCTCCTCCGCCTCCGGCTCCTCCTCCGCCGGGGGCTCGGGGCGTTCCGGAACCACCAGGTCGCCGCGGAAGCTCGGTACGGCCTCCAACAGGCTCGTCAGGGTGTCCCGTTCCTCCTCCGGCTCCGGCGCGGGCGCCGCGTTGTTGGCAGTTCGCTCCAACTGGCGGTCCAGCGCCCGGTCCAGCGGCCGGTCCCGCGGCAGCCGCGCGATCCTCGGCACGAACGGGAAGCTCGGCTCCGGCGTCGCCGGCAGGTCGTCCGCCTCGCCGATCAGCGAGCGGGCCTCGTCGTCCACGGCCACGACCAGCCGGCGCGGCGGGTCGTACGTCCAGCTGGCCGAGTGCGGTTCGCCGGCGACCCGGTAGACCAGCAGGACCTCCCAGGTGCCGTCGTCGCGGCGCCAGGAGTCCCACTGCACGGACTCCTTCTCGGCGCCGCGCAGCGTGAGCCGCTCCTGCACGGCCTCGCCGAGCTGGGGTCCGGTGTTCTCCCCGGGGCGGCGTACGGGAGTCTTGCGGGCGCGCTCCGCCATGAACGCGCGCTCGGCCAGCACCGGGCCCTCGAAGCGGCGTACGCGGTCGACGGGGATGCCGGCGAGTTGAGCGACCTCCTCGGCGGAGGCACCGGCCCGTATACGGGCCTGGATGTCACGGGGGCGGAGGTGGCTCTCCACCTCGATCTCGATCTGGTTCAGGCGCGCGCGGTCGTTGCGCACGGCAGCCCGCAGCCGCTCGTCGATCGGAAGCGTGTACTCCGTGCTGTCCGCAGCCTTGAGCACCAGTCGTGTGCCGTCATTTGAGACGGCCACGACACGCAGTTCGGGCATGGGGACCTCCCGGGTGGTGCCTGCCGACGTCACGTGCGTCGCTGCTTCCGCTAGTCGAGTGTGGCCTGCCCGGGTGCAGCCTGCCACAACCTTGCCGAGTTCAACCGGCGTGTCGGGCATACGCCCTTGATCGCCGTTATGGCACGGTTACCTGTTGGGCACGCACAGTGACCGGACGGTTACTGTGCGCATCAGGAAAGCGTGCAATGCCGCGGCATCACCGGTCTCGAGTGCCGTTTCTCCATCAGTCGGCCCCCTCTCCCGAGTCCGGACATCCGTAAGGAAGGACGGCCCCAGGGCTCGCCACAGTACTCCATTCGGGCCACCTGGGTGGACCGCCGCGCCGCCGAACTTGTCGTGGGCGGCGGGAGTTGGGCTGCCCCGGATCGGGCGGGACCTGTGCCCGCGCCCGATTTCGCGTGTCCTGCTTCACAGAATCCACAGAAACGGAACTATCCGTTTCGCTCAGCGGTCAGTAAGTGCTGAGAGCGGTGAAGCGCGAGAGGTCGCGAGAGGCAGAAACACACAGGGGATGAGGATGGGTCAGAAGACCACGCCAGAGTTCGAACCGGGGTTCCTCATGGACGGGGCGAACGGGGCGAACGGGGCGGAAGGCACGGAAGGCGCCGAGAAGAAGAAGCTCGATCTGAGCATGGCCCAGATCGCGGGCTCCTCCCTCGCCACCGTCGCCGCGGCCCTGCTCGCCTCGAAGCTGGGCGTCTACGGGACCATCCTCGGCGCCGGCGTGGTCAGCGTGGTCGCCACCGCGGGCGGCCCCGTCATCCAGCACCTCTTCAAGCGCACCGGCGACCAGCTGCGCGAGAGCGCCCGGCCCAGGGCCCGTCAGGTCCCGCTGCCCGGCGGGCAGAAGGCGCCCGACGGCACCCTGCTGCTCCGTGCGGTCCCGCCCCCCGAGGAGTTCGGCGCGGCCACCGTCCACGGCACCCGCGTACGGGGCTGGAAGCGGACCGCGGTGGCCTCCGGCGCGGCCTTCGCCATCGCGCTCGGCGGCCTCGGGGCGTACGAGGCCTTCTCCGGCACGGCGATCAGCCAGGGCGGCGGAACCATCTGGTCCGGCGGCACGCGCAAGGTGGGCGACGAGCAGCCGGCCGACCCGGGCAAGGCGCCCGGCACCGGCGGGAAGGGCGGGGCGACGCCGGAGTCCGGTACCTCCCCGAGCCCTTCGGCTCCGCACGGCGGCCGGGGCCCGAGCCCGGGTCCGAGCCCCGACCCGTCGTCCCCGGACCCCTCCGACTCCAGTGGCCCGGCGCCGAGTCCGAGCCCGCCGACGCCGAGCCGAAAGCCCACGCCCACCCCGCCCCCGACGCCCACACCCACGCCGACCCCGAGCGGCAGGGGGCAGCAGCAGGCTCCCTGAGCCGGGGTTACTCGCCCAGGACCCGGCGCAGGTAGTCGTTGCCGAACAGCCGGTCCGGGTCCAGCCGGTCCCGTAGCGCGGTGAATTCGCCGAAGCGGGGGTAGACGCCGGCGAAGTACTCCGCGTCCCGCGTGTGCACCTTGCCCCAGTGCGGCCGCCCGCCGTGCGCGGTGAAGATCCGCTCGGCGGCCGTGAAGTAGGCCTGGTACGGCGTGCCCTTGTACATGTGCACCGCGATGTACGCGGTCTCGCGCCCCGAGGCCGTCGACAGCGCGATGTCGTCCGCCGGAGCCGTCCGCACCTCCACCGGGAAGCTGATGCGCAGCCCGGAGCGGGCGACCATCGACTTGAGCTCCCGCAGCGCCTCGACCACCCGCTCGCGCGGGAGGGCGTACTCCATCTCCACGAACCGCACCCGGCGCGGGCTGGTGAACACCTTGTACGGGATGTCCGTGTAGCTGCGCGCGGACAGGGCGCGGCTGGCGATCCGGGCGATGGAGGGGATGGCCGCCGGGACGGCGCGGCCGAGGGAGTTGACGGCCTGGAAGACGCCGTTGGACAGCAGTTCGTCCTCGACCCAGGCGCTCACGGCTCCGGGCGGGGCGGCGGGGCCCTGGCTTCGGTTGTTGCGCTTGGTGTTGCAGTTGCCGGTGTGCGGGAACCAGTAGAACTCGAAGTGCTCGTTCTCCGCGAAGTGCTGCTCGAACTCGGCGGTCACCCGGTCGAAGCCCATGGGTTCCTCACGGGCGGTCAGGAAGAAGACCGGCTCCACGGCGAGGGTGATCGCGGTGACGATGCCCAGGGCGCCGATGCCGATCCGGGCGGCCGCGAAGACGTCCGGATTCTCCTTCTCGGAGCAGCTCAGCAGCCGGCCGTCCGCCGTGACCAGCTCCAGGCCGCGGATCTGGGCGGCGATGGAGGCCGAGTCCCGGCCGGTGCCGTGGGTTCCGGTGCTGGTGGCGCCGGAGACGGTCTGCTCCATGATGTCGCCCATGTTGGTGAGCGAGAGGCCCTCCCGGGCCAGGGCCACGTTCAGGTCCTTGAGCACCGTGCCCGCGGCCACCGTCACGGTGCCGGCGGTCCGGTCGATCTCCCGGATCCCGGCCAGCGCCTGCGGACGTACGAGCACTCCGTCGGTCGCGGCGGCCGCGGTGAAGGAGTGGCCGGTGCCGACCGCCTTCACCTTCAGCCCGTCCTCGGCGGCCCGGCGCACCGCCTCCTGAAGCTCCCCGACCGTGGCCGGGGTCACCACGCGGGCGGGCGTGGCCGTGACGTTGCCCGCCCAGTTATGCCACGCGGTCGCCCTGCTGTGCTGCCCTGCTGTCGCCGTCCCCATCGGTTGCTGGCTCCTCCCCTTGCGCCGGCCTCGACAGCCGGCGGTATCCCGCGAACGCAACCGCCGCCGCGGCCACTCCCGACGAGATGGAGACGACGTACCCGCTGCGCGCCCCGGACGCGTCGATGACCAGTCCGGTCACCGACGAGCCGACCGCGACGCCGACCGCGAGGCCGGTGCTGATCCAGGTCATGCCCTCGGTCAGCTTCGCGCGTGGTACGTGCGCCTCGATCAGGGCCATCGTGGTGATCATCGTGGGAGCGATGGCGAGGCCCGAGACGAAGAGCGCCACGGCCAGAAACGGAAGGTTCCCGGCCAGTAGGAGGGGGATCATACTCACGGCCATCGCACATACGCCCAGTACCCAACGGCGTTCGCTCTTGCCCTTGAGGTGGAGAAGGCCGAAGACGATGCCCGCGAGGCAGGATCCGAACGCCCAGACGGCCAGGACGAGGCTCGCCGCGGACTTGTGGCCCTGCTCCTCGGCGAAGGCCAGCGTGGACACGTCGATGGAGCCGAAGATCGCGCCGGTCGCCACGAAGGTCGCCGTCAGCACCTGGAGTCCGGGGGAGCGCAGGGCCGAGGTGCGGTCCCCGTGCTGCTCGCGCGGGTGCGGCTCGGGCTCGGTGGAGCGCTGCGCGGTGAGCAGCCAGACCCCGACGAGCAGACAGAGGGCGGCGATCAGCGGGCCGGCCTCGGGGAACCAGGTGGTGGACAGGCCGATGGCGATGATCGGGCCGAAGATGAAGCAGACCTCGTCCACGACGGACTCGAAGGAGTACGCGGTGTGCAGTTCGCGCGGGGAGTCCCGGTAGATCACGGTCCACCGGGCGCGGACCATCGAGCCGACGCTCGGAACGCAGCCCGCCACGGCCGCGCAGACGAAGAGGGTCCAGTCCGGCCACCCGTTGGCGGCGGCCGCCAGCAGGACGGCGACCGAGGCCACGCAGATGAGGGTGGCGGGACGCAGCACGCGCCGCTGCCCGTACTGGTCCACCAGGCGGGAGACCTGGGGACCGATGAACGCGGCGGCCAGGGCGAGGGTGCCGGTGAGGGCGCTCGCCATGGCGTAGCGGCCGGTGATCTCGGAGATCATCGTCAGGATGCCGACGCCGACCATGGATATGGGCAGGCGGCCTATGAGGCCTGCGGCGCTAAACCCCAGGGTGCCGGGGGCCGCGAATATCGCGCGGTAGGGACTGGGCAAGGTGCCCTCCGTAAGGGACGTCATTGGCCCATACAGGTTACGACCGCCGACAAGGCACCCGCACGGGGAGAATCCGGACCGGGACCCGGGCCGGGACCCGGGCCGGGGATCGGGAACTTAGGGTTACCTTACCCGGGTCGCGGCCCGGGCGCGCCGCCGGGCCGGTTCCCGGGCGCGGACGCCGGGTGGCAGGATTCGAACCATGTCAGACCAGCTCCGCGCCGCCGCCTCGTCCCCGGCCGAAGGCCTCGCCGCCCCGTACGACGCCCTCCTGCTGCTCTCCTTCGGCGGTCCCGAAGGACCCGACGACGTCGTGCCGTTCCTGGAGAACGTCACGCGCGGGCGCGGCATCCCGCGCGAGCGGCTCAAGGAGGTCGGGCAGCACTACTTCGGCTTCGGCGGGGTCAGCCCGATCAACGGGCAGAACCGCGAGCTGCTGGACGCCCTGCGCAAGGACTTCGCCGAGCACGGGCTGGACCTGCCCGTGTACTGGGGCAACCGGAACTGGGCCCCGTACCTCACCGACGTGATGCGGGAGATGGCCGCAGACGGGCGCCGCCGCATCGCGGTGCTCGCGACCAGCGCGTACGCCTCGTACTCGGGCTGCCGGCAGTACCGCGAGAACCTCGCGGACGCGCTGGCGGCGCTGGTGGAGGAGGGCGTCGCCGAGCTGCCGAAGGTCGACAAGCTGCGGCACTACTTCAACCACCCCGGATTCGTGCAGCCGATGATCGACGGGGTGCTCGCCGCGCTGGAGACGCTGCCGCAGGGGGTGCGCGCCGGCGCGCACCTGGCCTTCACCACCCATTCGATCCCCACCGCGGCCGCCGACACCTCCGGCCCGGTCGAGGAGCACACCGCCGGCGGCGCGGGCGGGGCGTACGTCAAGCAGCACCTGGACGTCGCGCAGGTGATCGCGGACGCGGTGCGGGCCGAGACGGGCACGGAGCTGCCCTGGGAGCTCGTCTACCAGTCGCGCAGCGGCGCCCCGCACATCCCGTGGCTGGAGCCGGACATCTGCGACCACCTGGAGGCGCTGCACGAAGCCGGGGCGCCGGCGGTGGTGATGGTTCCGATCGGGTTCGTCTCGGACCACATGGAGGTCCTGTACGACCTGGACACGGAGGCCACGGCGAAGGCCGCGGAGCTCGGGCTGCCGATCGCCCGGTCGGCCACCGTCGGGGCCGACCCGCGGTTCGCGGCCGCGGTCCGGGAGCTGGTGCTGGAGCGCGCCGCCGCGGAGCGGGGCGAGCCGGTCGAGCGGTGCGCGCTGGGGCTGCTCGGGCCCGGCCACGATCTGTGCGCGGTGGGCTGCTGCCCGGCGCGCGGGCCCCGGCCGGCGGCCGCGGGCGTCGACAGCCCGTACGCCTAGGAAAGGGCGAGCGTGATCTCCGAAGAGCTGAAGGCCGAACTGCTGGACGTGGGGCTGGACGCCGCCCGGCAGGCCGGGGAGCTGCTGCGCGACGGCCGGCCGGCCGATCTCGCGGTGGCGGCGACGAAGAGCAGCCCGATCGACGTGGTGACCGAGATGGACATCGCGGCGGAGAAGCTGATCACCGGGATCCTCGCGCGGCGGCGGCCCGAGGACGGGCTGCTGGGCGAGGAGGGCGCGGACGTCCCCGGGACCAGCGGGGTGCGGTGGGTCGTGGACCCGCTGGACGGCACCGTCAACTACCTGTACGGGCTGCCGAGCTGGAGCGTGTCGATCGCCGCCGAGTACGAGGGCCGGACCGTGGTCGGGGTCGTGGCGGCGCCGATGCGGCGCGAGACGTACCACGCGGTACGCGGGGGCGGGGCCTGGCTGGGCGGGGTCCGCCTCGCCTGCCGGGCGGCGGCGCCGCTGGACCAGGCGCTGATCGGGACCGGGTTCGCCTACCTCCAGGCGCGCAAGGAGCAGCAGGCGGAGGTGGTCCGGCGGGTGATCCCCCGGGTGCGGGACATCCGGCGGGGCGGCTCGGCGGCGCTGGACCTCAGCGACGTGGCCGCCGGGCGGCTGGACGCGTACTACGAGCGCGGGCTGAACCCCTGGGACCTGGCCGCGGGTGAGCTGATCGCCCGGGAGGCCGGGGCGATCACGGGCGGGCGGCCCGGGCAGCCGGCCTCGGGGGAGCTGGCGCTGGCCGCCACGCCGGCGGTGTTCGCCTCGCTCCAGCCGCTGCTGGAGGAGGCCGGGGCCTGGCACGACTGACGACTGCCCCCTGTACGAGGGAACCCCGGCATGAGGGAACCCCGGCGCCCGCACCGCGGCCGCCGGGGTTCTGGCTGGACTGGAGGTTGTCAGCAGGCGGAGACGGAGACCGGAACGCCGTGTTCGGCGGCGAGGCGCTGGAGATCTTCCAGTTCCGCCTGCTCCACTTCCACGAGGAAGTCGTCGCCCGTCTCACGGGCCTGCTCAAGGTCCGACTGCGTGGCCCGGATGCGCTGCAGGAGACCCGCGGTGAATGCGTCCATGGTGGGTTCGCCCCCTCTTCGTGGGTCGGCGGCGGCACGTGGCAGTCCGCCGTCAGGGAGTGGTTGGGGTGTGCTGTCGTCCTCCCCGGCACCCTGGGCCCAGAAACCTCGGGAGGCGAGGGAATCCTCACTTCCGGCCCTCGCAGGCCCCGGAGGGGCGCCTTACAGCCGGTTTACGGCTGAAACGGGCAGGATGGACGACGCAATACACGTGTGCCCTCAGGGCTCGATGGAAGGAAACGACGTGCGCGTACTCGTCGTCGAGGACGAGCAGCTGCTCGCCGATGCGGTGGCCACCGGGCTGCGCCGGGAGGCCATGGCCGTGGACGTCGTGTACGACGGCGCCGCGGCCCTGGAGCGCGTCGGGGTGAACGACTACGACGTGGTCGTGCTCGACCGGGACCTCCCCCTCGTGCACGGTGACGACGTCTGCCGGAAGATCGTCGAGCTCGGCATGCCCACCCGCGTGCTGATGCTGACGGCGTCCGGTGATGTGAGCGACCGGGTGGAAGGCCTGGAGCTGGGTGCGGACGACTACCTGCCCAAGCCCTTCGCGTTCAGCGAGCTGACCGCCCGCGTGCGCGCCCTGGGGCGGCGTACCACCGTCGCCCTGCCCCCCGTACTGGAGCGGGCCGGGATCAAGCTGGACCCGAACCGGCGCGAGGTGTTCCGTGAGGGCAGGGAGGTGCAGCTGGCGCCCAAGGAGTTCGCGGTGCTGGAGGTTCTCATGCGGAGCGAGGGGACCGTCGTCTCCGCCGAGCAACTGCTGGAGAAGGCATGGGACGAGAACACCGACCCGTTCACGAACGTGGTGCGGGTGACGGTCATGACCCTGCGGCGCAAGCTGGGGGAGCCGCCGGTCATCGTGACCGTGCCTGGCTCCGGCTACCGGATCTGACGCGGGTGGCGGCGACCCCGGCACCGCCAACGGTGCCGCCGAGACCGACCTGGGACCCCGGCCAGCCCGAGGGTCCCTTCCCTTGGCTGCGGCCGACCATCCGCATACGCCTCACGCTGCTGTACGGCGGGATGTTCCTGATCGCCGGCATCCTGTTGCTGTCGATCATCTACCTGCTGGCGGCCCAGGCCCTGCGCGAGGGCAACGGACTGCCGTTCAAGATCGTGGGCGGTACGGACATCCAGGTCACCAGCACCTGCCCGGGTGTGGTGGGCAAGGGGCAGATGTACGACCAGTTCAACAACGCGATCAACACCTGCATCCTGGAGCAGCGCCGGCACGCGCTGGACGACCTGCTCAGCCGGTCGCTGATGGCCCTGCTCGGCCTCAGCATCATCGCCTTCGCCTTCGGCTACGCGATGGCCGGCCGGGTGCTCTCGCCGCTGGGCAAGATCACCCGGACCGCCCGCCGGGTGGTCGGCTCCGACCTGACCCGGCGGATCGAGCTGGACGGGCCGGAGGACGAGCTCAAGGAGCTCGCCGACACCTTCGACGAGATGCTCGACCGGCTGGAGCGGGCCTTCACCGCCCAGCAGCGGTTCGTCGCGAACGCCTCGCACGAGCTGCGCACGCCGCTGGCGATCAACCGGACGCTGCTGGAGGTGCACCTGTCGGACCCGGGTGCTCCGGTGGAGCTCCAGCAGCTGGGCAAGACGCTGCTGGCCACCAACGAGCGCAGCGAGCAGCTGGTCGAAGGCCTGTTGCTGCTGGCCCGCAGCGACAACCAGATAGTCGAGCGCAAACCCGTGGACCTGGCGGAGGTCGCCTCGCGCGCCATCGACCAGGCGCGCGGGGAGGCCGCGGCGAAGGGCGTGGAGATCCGCGGTGGGCGGGCACCGGCCGTGGTCCAGGGCAACGGCGTCCTGCTGGAGCGGATCGCGCTCAACCTGGTGCAGAACGCCGTCCGGTACAACGTGCCGGAGGACGGCTGGGTGGAGGTCACCACCGAGTCCCAGCACGGCCAGGCGATCCTCGTCGTTTCGAACACGGGTCCCGTGGTTCCCGCGTACGAGGTGGACAACCTCTTCGAGCCCTTCAGGCGGCTGCGTACGGAGCGCACGGGCAGTGACAAGGGTGTGGGGCTCGGTCTGTCGATCGCGCGCTCTGTGGCCCGCGCACACGGCGGGCGGATCTCGGCGACGCCGCGCGAGGGCGGTGGCCTCGTGATGCGTGTCACTTTGCCCCTGTGAGTCCCCGACCGATTGTTCGCTCCTGGCTGAATGGTGAGGAGGTGGAGAGGGTGACGTCTGTGTGATCGATCACATTGTCGGGTGTTGGGTCATGTGCGTTCAGTGACCCCAAAGGGGGTCGGAAAGCCCGGGAAGTCCGGGTTTCCCGCCCCTCGAACGGCGGGAAATACACGGGGTGGCGTTTGTGCAAGACGGCCCCCGGACCGTGTACGGTCCCGGTCGTCATCCCAGCCAATCGCTCCTTCAGGTGTGCGGCTGGGTGTCGATTGAGTAACAGACCTTGATGTGAGGCAAAATCTCCGCCTCAGGTCGGGCACAAGTCCGGCCTCTCGCGCGTTACGTGCGCTGAGACACCGCTAAATCCCAGAGGGGGAGAGCGAACAATGGCAACGGACTACGACACCCCACGCAAGACCGACGATGACGTCGACAACGACAGCATTGAAGAGCTGAAGGCCCGGCGCAACGAGAAGTCGTCTTCGAGCGTCGACGTCGACGACTTCGACGCGGCGGAGGGCATGGAGCTCCCCGGCGCAGACCTCTCCAACGAGGAACTGGCCGTTCGGGTGCTGCCCAAGCAGGCCGATGAGTTCACCTGCATGAGCTGCTTCCTGGTGCACCACCGCAGCCAGCTGGCACGCGAGAAGAACGGTCAGCCGATCTGCCGCGACTGCGACTGAGAGGCGTCGGCCGTGACCGGCTCGACACCGTTTCGGAAGCGGCGCTTCCGAAAAGCTGGTGATCCGGCGGAGGCGCAAGAGGCGGCCACGGGCCCGGAAACGGGCCCAGCAGCCTCAGGCGTACCCGCCGTGTCGTCCGGCACCGCCGCGGCGGTGCCGTCGGCCGCAGAGTCCGGCGAGGGAGCCCGGCGCAGGTCCGGGGCTCGCCGGCTGCAAGCCGTCAAGAGCGGTGTGCGCAAGGGCGGCGAACATGTCAGGGCCGCCGTCCAGCACCTCGCGGACCGCATCATCGAGAACGCACCACGCGTTCCGGTTCGGGACCTCGCGACCCTGCGCGCGCAGTTCCCGGGCCTCGGTCCCGATCAGCTTGCCGACAAGCTGATCTCGGGCGCCGCGTACGGCACCTCCACGGTGGGCGCGGGCATCGGAGCCGCGGCCATGCTGCCGGTGCCGCCCGCGATGCCCGCCGAACTGGCCGCGGAGATCACCGGGGTCGCCGCCATCGAGCTGAAGCTCGTCGCGGAGCTCCACGAGGTGTACGGCCAGCGGCCGGCCGGGAACCTCAAGGAACGCAGCCTCGCCTACCTGACCGCGTGGACGGAGGAGCGCGGGGTGGACCTGACCAAGCCGACGACGCTGAACATCGCGCTCGGCGGTCAGATGAAGCGCGAACTGCGCCAACAGATCATGAAGCGGACGTTCCGCAACCTGCCGAACCTGCTGCCGTTCATGGTGGGCGCCACCGTCGGGGCGGTCATGAACCGCCGCGACACCCTCAAACTCGCCGAGAAGGTCCGTGCCGACCTGCGGAGCCGGGCCGTGGCCTGGGACTCGCTGCCGCAGCTCCCGCCCCTTGAGCAGCCCTCCGAGCCCCTTCCCGAGGCCATCAGGGACGCCCTCGAAGGCCAGGCCGGCGACTGGCCCCCTGCCTGACACCCGGCCTGACGCCCGCCGAGCGCGGATGATCAGCCCTTGGCCGCCCGGATCGCCGAGACCAGAGCCTGCGGCTCGCGGGTGGAGACGTACGCGTACGGAGTCGGGTCCTCGGGGTCGGTGATCGGGACGCGCACCGCCGTCGGGACGTAGCTGCGCAGCAGCATGAAGGCGCGCGCGTCCGCCTTGTACGTGCGCCAGGCGCGCGCCTCCTCCGCGTCCAGCACCTCGGGCTCGCCCAGCGCCGCCACCGGGATCCGTGCCTCACCGGCCGCCAGCGCACCGTTCACCACGCGCACGCGCGCGGAGCCGTACGAACTCACCAGCAGCCCCGCCAGCGCGGTGCCCCCGACCAGCCCGGCCAGCAGCGGCAGCGTGCCCAGCGGCAGCAGCATCAGCGCGCACGCCAGCCCGATGAGTACGGCGATGGCCCACCAGGAGCGGGGGGCGGTCAGACGTTCGTCGTGGTGCGCGGGGGAGAGCTGCATAGCGCCAAGCCTGCCACGAGGCGACCGGCGGGTAGCGGCGCGGGTAAGGTCTGCGCCTGTGAGTGGACGAAACACAGCGTTGACGCCCCCGGCCGATGCCGCCGCACCGGTCCGGCACCCCGAGGCCCCGGCACCCGGCGAGCTGCTCGGTGCGCACTACGGGCACTGCTTCGGCTGCGGCGAGGGCCAGCCCCACGGACTCCACCTGGAGGCCCGTGCCGGGGAGGGCGTCCGCGTCAGCGCCGAGTTCACCGTCAAGCCCGCGCACCAGGGTGCCCCCGGCCTCGCCCACGGCGGCGTGCTCGCCACCGCGCTCGACGAGACGCTGGGTTCCCTGAACTGGCTGCTGCGCGTCATCGCGGTGACGGGACGGCTGGAGACCGACTTCGTGCGGCCGGTGCCGGTGGGCACAGTGCTGTACCTGGAGGCCGAGGTGACCGCCGTCGCCGGGCGCAAGATCTACTCCACCGCGGTCGGCCGGATAGGCGGGCCCGAGGGCCCGGTCGCCGTGCGCGCGGACGCGCTCTTCATCGAGGTGAAGGTCGACCACTTCATCGACAACGGTCGGCCCGAGGAGATCCGGGCGGCGATGTCCGACCCGGACCAGGTCAGGCGCACACGCGCCTTCGAGGTGAACCCCTGATGTCTGAGAACAACCACGCCCCGGTCGACGTGCTCATCAAGCGTGTCGACCCCGAGGTGCCCCTGCCCGCGTACGGCCACCCCGGCGACGCCGGCTGCGACCTGGTGACCACCCAGGCGGCCGTGCTGGAGCCCGGCGAGCGCACCGTACTGCCCACGGGGGTGTCCATCGCCCTGCCCGACGGGTACGCGGCGTTCGTGCACCCGCGCTCTGGCCTGGCCGCCCGCTGCGGGCTCGCGCTCGTGAATGCCCCGGGGACGGTGGATGCCGGGTACCGTGGGGAGATCAAGGTGATCGTGGTCAATCTCGACCCGCGCGAGAGCGTCCGGTTCGAGCGCTTCGACCGCATTGCCCAGCTGGTTGTCCAGAGGGTCGAGAAGGTGCGCTTCCACGAGGTGGCGGAACTTCCCGGCTCGGCGCGGGCCGAGGGGGGTTTCGGCTCCACCGGTGGTCATGCGGCCGTGGCCGGATCCGGCGCTGGTCAGCAGGGTGGGAATGGCTACGCTTCGGTCGTATCCGACCGGGAAGGACAGTGACGTGTTCGGACGTCGCAAGAAGAACGACTCCGCCAAGGACGGCGGCGCGGCCGAGCAGGTCGTGGACGGCGCGGCTGCCGATGAGCAGGACGGCGGCGAGGAGCCCGGCTCCGCGCCCCGCAGGGTGAATCTGCCGCCGGCCCCGCGGCCCGACGGCCCCTGGGACGTCTCCGAGGTGCCCGGTGCGCCCGAGGAGGGTCGCGTCGACCTGGGCGGCATTCTCGTACCGGGTGTCGAGGGCATGGAGCTGCGCGTCGAGGTCGCCGGTGACGCGATCGTCGCCGCGACGGTCGTCCTCGGCGACAGCGCCGTACAGCTGCAGGCCTTCGCGGCACCCAAGAAGGAAGGCATCTGGGGCGAGGTCCGCGACGAGATCGCCACGGGCATCACCCAGCAGGGCGGCATCATCGACGAGGTCCAGGGTCCGCTGGGCTGGGAGCTGCGCGCCCAGGTGCCCGTACCGATGCCCGACGGCCAGACCGGCGCCCAGCTGGTGCGCTTCGTCGGCGTCGACGGCCCGCGCTGGTTCCTGCGCGGGGTCATCTCCGGCCAGGGCGCGGTGCGTCCCGAGTCGGCGGGCGTGCTGGAGCAGATCTTCCGCGAGACCGTCATCGTGCGCGGCGACGGCCCGATGGCTCCGCGCGACCCGATCGTGCTGAAGCTGCCGAACGACGCCCAGATGGTGCCGGACGGCGTGCAGACCGAGGACCAGGAGGGCTCCCGCTTCTCCGGTGGCATGGGCCAGCTGGAGCAGGGTCCGACGATCACCGAGGTCCGCTGACCCGGCGGATCCGCGGTTGATGGCCGACTGATCCCCGGCGATGCCTGTCAGGCGACTGTTTTCGGCCGCGGGCCGTACTCCTTCGGGGTACGGCCCGCTGTCGTTCCCGCGGGGTGCCGGTCCCGGGTGTCAGGGATCCGTCAGGGATGGGCGGACGGGCGCCGAAAGTGCGTGATCGGCGGAAACGTCCCGGAGAATGGGCGCATGGGACGCGGCAAGCTACGGATCTACCTCGGCGCGGCACCCGGTGTGGGCAAGACGTACGCGATGCTGTCCGAGGCCCACCGCCGGGTGGAGCGGGGTGCCGATTGCGTCGTCGGCTTCGTCGAACACCACGGGCGGCCGCGCACCGAGGTGATGCTGCACGGGCTGGAACAGGTCCCGCGCAAGGAGCTCTCGTACCGGGGCGCCGGCTTCACGGAGATGGACGTGGACGCCGTACTGGCGCGCCGGCCCGCGATCGCGCTCGTGGACGAGCTCGCGCACACCAACGTGCCGGGCTCGCGCAACGCGAAGCGCTGGCAGGACGTCGAGGAGCTGCTGCGGGCGGGCATCGACGTGGTGTCCACCGTGAACATCCAGCACCTGGAGTCGCTCGGCGACGTGGTGGAGTCGATCACCGGGGTGCGGCAGCGGGAGACCGTGCCGGACGAGGTGGTGCGGCGGGCCGAGCAGATCGAGCTCGTCGACATGTCCCCGCAGGCGCTGCGCCGGCGGATGGCGCACGGGAACATCTACCAGTCCGACAAGGTCGACGCGGCCCTGTCCAACTACTTCCGGCCCGGCAACCTCACCGCCCTGCGCGAGCTGGCGCTGCTGTGGGTGGCCGACCGGGCCGACGAGTACCTCCAGCAGTACCGCGGCGAGCACAACATCCGCTCCACCTGGCAGGCCCGCGAGCGGATCGTCGTCGGGCTCACGGGCGGGCCCGAGGGCCGTACGCTCATCCGCCGCGCGTCCCGGATGGCCGCGAAGGGCTCGGGCAGCGAGATCCTCGCCGTCTACATCGCCCGCAGCGACGGGCTGACCGCGGCCTCGCCGAAGGAGCTCGCGGTCCAGCGGACGCTGGTCGAAGACCTTGGCGGAACGTTTCACCATGTGATCGGCGACAACATCCCCGACGCGCTGCTCGAATTCGCCCGCGGGGTCAACGCCACCCAGATCGTGCTCGGCTCCAGCCGCCGCAAGGCCTGGCAGTACGTCTTCGGCCCCGGCGTCGGCGCCACCGTGGCCCGCGACTCGGGGCCCGACCTCGACGTGCACATCGTCACGCACGAGGAGGTCGCCCGGGGCCGCGGGCTGCCGGTGGTCCGCTCCGCGGCCCGGCTCGGCAGGCCCCGGATCATCGCCGGCTGGATCGTCGGCATCGTCTGCCCCGCCCTGCTGGCCGTCCTGCTCACGCACGTGAACGCCGACCCGGGCCTCGCCAACGAGATGCTGCTGTTCCTCTCGCTGACCGTGGCCGCCGCGCTGCTGGGCGGGCTCTGGCCGGCGCTGGCCTCGGCCGCCTTCGGCTCGCTGCTGCTGAACTACTTCTTCGCCCCGCCCGTCCACCGGTTCACCATCTCCGACCCGAAGAACATCGTGGCCATCGCCGTCTTCTTCGGGGTGGCGGTCTCCGTGGCCTCCGTGGTGGACCTGGCCGCCCGGCGCACCCACCAGGCCGCCCGGCTGCGCGCGGAGTCCGAGATCCTCTCCTTCCTGGCCGGCAGCGTGCTGCGCGGCGAGACGACGCTGGACGCGCTGCTGGAACGGGTGCGCGAAACCTTCGCCATGGAGTCCGTGGCCCTGCTGGAGCGCACGAGCGACGTCGAGCCCTGGAAGCGGGCCGGCAGCGTCGGCCCGCACCCGGTCGACCGCCCCGAGGAAGCCGATGTGGACATGCCCATCGGGGACGACATGGCGCTGGCCCTGTCCGGCCGGGTGCTGCCCGCCGAGGACCGCCGCGTGCTCGGCGCCTTCGCCGCCCAGGCCGCCGTGGTCCTGGACCGGCAGCGGCTGGTCGGGGAGGCCGAGGAGGCCCGCCGGCTGGCGGAGGGCAACCGGATCCGGACCGCGCTGCTGGCCGCCGTAAGCCATGACCTCCGTACGCCGCTGGCCTCCATCAAGGCCTCGGTGTCCTCCCTGCGCTCCGACGACGTGGACTGGTCCGAGGAGGACCGGGCCGAGCTCCTCGAAGGCATCGAGGACGGCGCCGACCGGCTCGACCACCTGGTGGGCAACCTGCTCGACATGTCCCGGCTGCAGACCGGCACCGTGACCCCGCTGATCCGGGAGATCGACCTCGACGAGGTGGTCCCGATGGCGCTGGGCGGCGTACCCGAGGACAGCGTGGTGCTGGACATCCCGGAGACGCTGCCGATGGTGGCGGTGGACCCCGGGCTGCTGGAGCGGACCGTGGCCAACGTGGTGGAGAACGCCGTCAAGTACAGCCCGGCCGACGAGCGGGTGCTGGTCCGGGCGAGCCACCTGGGCGACCGGGTCGAAGTACGCGTCGTGGACCGGGGGCCCGGGGTGCCCGACGAGGCCAAGGACCGGATCTTCGCCCCCTTCCAGCGGCACGGGGACGCCCCGCGCGGCGCCGGGGTGGGCCTCGGCCTCGCGGTGGCCCGGGGCTTCGCCGAGGCCATGGACGGCACCCTGGCGGCCGAGGACACTCCGGGCGGCGGGCTGACCATGGTGCTGACGCTGCGCGCCGCGACGGGCGACAGTGGACCGGAACACGCCACGGTGCACGGCGGCCTCGCCGCCGCCGACGGCACCGACCTCATCGATCTCGACCCCATACGACAGAAAGCAGGACCTCAATGACCCGGGTGCTCGTGGTGGACGACGAGCCGCAGATCGTCCGAGCCCTCGTGATCAACCTGAAGGCGCGCAAGTACGAGGTCGACGCCGCGGCGGACGGGGCCCAGGCCCTGGAGCTCGCTGCGGCCCGCCACCCCGACGTGGTCGTCCTGGACCTGGGCCTGCCCGACATGGACGGCGTCGAGGTGATCAAGGGCCTGCGCGGCTGGACCCGGGTGCCGATCCTGGTCCTCTCGGCCCGGCACAGCTCCGACGAGAAGGTCGAGGCGCTGGACGCCGGGGCCGACGACTACGTCACCAAGCCCTTCGGCATGGACGAGCTGCTCGCGCGGCTGCGCGCGGCCGTCCGCCGGGCCGAGCCGGGCACGGGCTCCGGCGAGGACGAGGTGATCGTGGAGACCGACGGCTTCACGGTGGACCTGGCCGCCAAGAAGGCCGTGCGCGAGGGGCGCGACGTACGGCTCACGCCCACCGAGTGGCACCTGCTGGAGGTGCTGGTCCGCAACGGGGGCAAGCTGGTGAGCCAGAAGCAGCTCCTGCAGGAGGTCTGGGGGCCCTCGTACGGCACCGAGACGAACTACCTGCGGGTCTACATGGCCCAGCTGCGGCGCAAGCTGGAGGCCGACCCTTCGCATCCGCGGCACTTCATCACGGAACCGGGCATGGGATACCGCTTCGAGAGGTAGCGCGGGCGCCGGTACGCTTCCTGTATGAGTGCTGAACCGCGTCCCGAGAAGTCCGCCAAGCCGGTCAGGCCGGCGGGCCGGTTCCGGCGGATGATAGAGCGGCTGTCCACCTCGCAGGAGGAGCTGCATTCGGCGGAACTGCAGGAGGCCGCAGAAGCCGCGGGGTGCACGCGGATCTGCGACTCCCACGACCGCCAGATAGTCAAGGTGACGGGAACCCTGCGTACCGTCACCCTCCGGCCGCGCGCCGGGGTGCCCGCCCTGGAGGCGGAGCTCTTCGACGGCTCGGCGGCGCTGGACGTGGTCTGGCTCGGGCGTCGCTCGATCGTGGGAATCGAACCGGGGCGGCGCATGATCGCCTCCGGGCGGGTCGCGATGAGCCACGGCCGCCGGGTCCTCTTCAATCCGAAGTACGAACTCCGACCGCTCGGACAGGAGCAGTAGCCGGTGACGTCACTCGACAAACCGATCACCCCGGATCCCGCGGGCGAACCGTCCGCGGACCAGAAGGCCGTCACGCAGGCGGCGCTCTTCGACGCCTTCGGAGGCGTGCGGGGCACCGTGGAGACGATGCTCCCCGGCCTGCTCTTCGTGATGATCTACACGATCAACAAGGACGTGAAGATGTCCGCCTTCGCGGCGGGCGCGGTCGCCGTCCTGCTCGTGATCGTGCGGCTGCTGCGCAAGGACACCGTCAAGCACGCGTTCAGCGGGGTCTTCGGCGTGGGCGTCGGCGTGGCCTTCGCCCTGTTCACCGGTACCGCCAAGGGCTTCTACCTGCCCGGCATGATCTACGGCGCCGGGCTGGGCGTGGCCTTCACGCTGTCCGCGCTGGTCGGGTTCCCGCTGCTGGGCGTGATCCTGGGGCCGGTGTTCAAGGAGAACCTGTCCTGGCGGACGCGCAACCCCGGGCGGAAGAAGGCGTACACCAAGGCCAGTCTGGCCTGGGGGCTCATCTTCCTGGCGAAGTACGCGATCCTCTTCCCGCTGTACTGGTGGGGGGACGCGACGCAGCTGGGCTGGGTGCTGATCGCCCTGAAGCTGCCGCCGATGGTGCTCGCGGTGTACTTCACGTGGGTGTTCCTGGCGAAGGCGCCGCCGCCGATCGACGTGATCGCGGAGTGGGAGGCCGAGGAGGCCGCGGAGAAGGCCCGCAAGGCCGGGGCCAAGTAGCGGGACGGGTACACGGGACATGTGAGAGGGCGGGCAGCCGACCGGCTGCCCGCCCTCTCACATGTCCCGTGGGTTGCGGGCCGTCAGTGGCGCGCCTGGAGGAGGTCCTCCAGCTGTTCCTCGCGGGCCTGGGCGGCCACGAAGAGCAGTTCGTCGCCCGGCTCCAGGGTCTCCTCCCCGTGCGGGGTGAGGACCCGGTTGCCGCGGATGATCGTGACCAGCGAGGTGTCCTCGGGCCAGGTGATCTCGCTGATCTGGGTGCCGGCGACCGAGGAGTCGGCGGGCAGGGTCAGCTCGACGAGGTTGGCGTCGCCGTGGCTGAAGCGGAGCAGCCGCACCAGGTCGCCGACGCTGACGGCCTCCTCGACCAGGGCCGACATCAGACGCGGCGTGGAGACCGCGACGTCGACGCCCCAGGACTCGTTGAAGAGCCACTCGTTCTTCGGGTTGTTGACCCGCGCCACGACCCGGGGGACCCCGTACTCGGTCTTGGCGAGCAGGGAGACGACCAGGTTGACCTTGTCGTCGCCCGTGGCCGCGATGACCACGTTGCAGCGCTGCAGCGCGGCCTCGTCGAGCGAGGTGATCTCGCAGGCGTCGGCCAGCAGCCACTCGGCCTGCGGCACGCGCTCCACGGAGATGGCGGTCGGCGCCTTGTCCACGAGGAGCACCTCGTGCCCGTTCTCCAGCAGCTCGCCCGCGATGGAACGGCCCACCGCGCCGGCTCCGGCGATCGCGACCCTCATGCGTGTGCCTCCTCGGGGCCTTCGGCGAAGGACGCCTCGACCTTGTCGATCTCGTCCGTACGCATCATCACGTGGACGAGGTCGCCCTCCTGCAGCACCGTCTGGGACGTCGGCAGCATGGCCTCGCCCAGCCGGGTGAGGAACGCCACGCGGACGCCGGTCTCCTCCTGCAGCTGGCTGACCTTGTGCCCGATCCAGGCGGCGGAGGTGTGCACCTCCGCGAGCTGGACCCCGCCGCTCGGGTCGCGCCACAGCGGCTCGGCCCCGGACGGCAGCAGCCGGCGCAGCATCTGGTCGGCGGTCCACCGTACGGTCGCGACGGTGGGGATGCCCAGGCGCTGGTAGACCTCGGCGCGCTTGGGGTCGTAGATGCGGGCGGCGACGTTTTCGACACCGAACATCTCGCGTGCCACGCGGGCGGCGATGATGTTGGAATTGTCACCACTGCTGACTGCTGCGAAGGCGCCCGCTTCCTCGATCCCGGCCTCGCGCAGCGTGTCCTGGTCGAAGCCGACCCCGGTGACGCGGCGCCCGCCGAATCCGGCTCCCAGCCGGCGGAATGCGGTGGGGTCCTGGTCGACGACAGCGACCGTATGCCCCTGCTGTTCCAAGGTCTGCGCGAGGGCGGAGCCCACTCTTCCGCAGCCCATAATGACGATGTGCACGGCCGTCCTTCCGGCTGTCAGCGCTCGCTGGTTCCCAGCCTCATTGCATGCTCTGGCTTCACAGGGTCTCAGACCATGGCCCAAGCTACACACGGGCGGTCCACCATGTGACCTTTGCAGCGCACACGGGGTCTCAATGCGGGTGTCATTGCCCTGTAATACGGGCGGGGGGTTCGTCAGCCGGATTTCGAACGCTTACGATCCTCTGCGTGTCCAAACTGACCGACGTGCCCAAACGGATCCTGATCGGCCGGGCGCTACGCAGCGACCGCCTCGGGGAAACGCTCCTCCCCAAGCGGATCGCCCTACCCGTGTTCGCATCCGACCCGCTCTCCTCGGTGGCATATGCCCCCGGCGAAGTCCTGCTGGTCCTGTCGATCGCGGGTGTGTCGGCGTACCACTTCAGCCCCTGGATCGCCCTCGCGGTCGTGGTGCTGATGTTCACCGTGGTCGCCTCGTACCGCCAGAACGTCCACGCGTACCCCAGCGGCGGCGGTGACTACGAGGTCGCCAACACCAATCTCGGGCCGAAGGCCGGACTCACCGTCGCGAGCGCGCTGCTCGTCGACTACGTCCTGACCGTCGCCGTGTCGATCTCCTCCGGGGTCGAGAATCTCGGCTCCGCCGTGGATTTCGTCATCGAGCACAAGGTGCTCTCCGCGGTGATCATGATTCTGGTGCTCACGCTGATGAATCTGCGCGGTGTGAAGGAATCCGGGAAGCTCTTCGCCATTCCGACGTACGTGTTCGTCGGCGCCGTCTTCGTGATGATCGCCTGGGGCGCCTGGCGCGGCCTCGTCGCCGGCGACACCATGCAGGCCCCGACGGCCCATCTGGAGATCAAGGCCGAGCACCAGGGGCTGGCCGGCTTCGCGCTGGTCTTCCTGCTGCTGCGGGCCTTCTCCTCCGGATGTGCCGCCCTGACCGGCGTCGAGGCGATCAGCAACGGCGTTCCCGCCTTCCGCAAGCCCAAGAGCAAGAACGCGGCCACCACCCTCGCCCTGATGGGCGGCCTGGCGGTCACCATGTTCTGCGGCATCATCGGCCTGGCCATGGCCACCGACGTGAGGATGGCCGAGGAGCCCGCCACCAACCTGCTGGACAACGGCGTCCCCGTCGGCCCCGAGTTCGTCCAGCACCCGGTGATCTCCCAGGTGGCCGAGGCCGTCTTCGGCAACGGCAGCTTCCTGTTCATCGTCCTGGCGACCGCCACCGCGCTCGTGCTGTTCCTGGCCGCCAACACCGCGTACAACGGCTTCCCGCTGCTCGGCTCGATCCTCGCGCAGGACCGCTACCTGCCGCGCCAGCTGCACACCCGCGGTGACCGGCTCGCCTTCTCGAACGGCATCGTGCTGCTCGCGGGCGCGGCGATCCTCCTCGTGTGGATCTACGACGCCGACTCCACCAAGCTGATCCAGCTCTACATCGTCGGTGTGTTCGTCTCCTTCACGCTGAGTCAGATCGGCATGGTCCGGCACTGGAACCGCCACCTGCGGACCGAGAAGGACCAGGCCGCGCGGCGCCGTATGCACCGCTCCCGGGCGATCAACACCTTCGGCGCGATCTTCACCGGCCTGGTGCTCGTCGTCGTCCTGGCCACCAAGTTCACGCACGGCGCCTGGGTCGCCCTGCTGGGCATGGTGATCTTCTACGGCACGATGACCGCGATCCGGAAGCACTACGACCGGGTCGCCGCCGAGATCGCCGCCGCCGAGGGCCCCAGCGACGACAGCGTGCGGCCCTCCCGGGTCCACTCCATCGTCCTGGTCTCCAAGGTGCACAAGCCCACGCTGCGCGCGCTCGCCTTCGCGAAGCTGACCCGCTCGGACACCCTGGAAGCGCTCAGCATCAGCGTCGACGCGGTCGAGACGAAGGCGCTGAAGGAGGAGTGGGAGCGGCGCGGGATCAACGTACCGCTCAAGATCCTCGACTCCCCGTACCGCGAGATCACCCGCCCGGTGGTCGAGTACGTGAAGGGCCTGCGCAGCGAGAACCCGCGCGACGCCGTCAGCGTGTACATCCCGGAGTACGTCGTCGGCCGCTGGTACGAGCACCTGCTGCACAACCAGAGCGCGCTGCGGCTCAAGGGCCGCCTGCTGTTCACCCCCGGCGTGATGGTCACCTCGGTGCCCTACCAGCTGGAGTCCTCGGAGCTCGCGAAGAGGCGGGCGAAGAAGCGGCAGGAGTGGAACGCCCCGGGCGCGGTGCGCCGCGGACCGGTGGACACCCAGCGCCCGAAGGACCGCGCGGGGAAGTAGCGCCGCTGCTGTCGGTGCTGTCGCTGCTGTCGGTGTGGCGAACGGCCGGACGAGATCCACGTAAACTGGTGGGTCGGTCGTCCGGCCGTTCCCATTTATGTTTTGGAGTCTCCCCACCATGACCGAGCAGAACGAGAAGCAGTCCTTGGTCGGGGAGCAGTACGAGGTCGAGGTCGGCCCCGTCGCACACGGCGGGCACTGCATCGCCCGCACCGCCGAGGGCCGTGTCCTCTTCGTCCGCCACGCCCTCCCGGGGGAGAAGGTGATCGCCAAGGTCACCGAGGGCGAGTCGGACTCCCGCTTCCTGCGCGCCGACGCGATCACCGTCCTCGACGCCTCCAAGGACCGGGTCGAGGCCCCGTGCCCGTACGCCGGCCCCGGCAAGTGCGGCGGCTGCGACTGGCAGCACGCCAAGCCGGGCGCCCAGCGCCGGCTCAAGGGCGAGGTCGTCGCCGAGCAGCTGCTGCGGCTCGCCGGGCTCACCCCGGAGGAGGCCGGCTGGGACGGCACGGTCATGCCGGCCGAGGGCGACAAGCTGCCGGCCGGGCAGGTCCCGCAGTGGCGCACCCGCGTCCAGTACGCGATCGACGAGGACGGGCGCGCGGGTCTGCGCAAGCACCGCTCGCACGACATCGAGCCGGTCGACCACTGCATGATCGCGGCGCCGGGCGTCAGCGAGCTGGGCATCGAGAAGCAGGACTGGCCCCAGATGGCCACGGTCGAGGCGATCGCCGCGACCGGCTCCCAGGACCGCCAGGTCGTCCTGACCCCGCGCCCGGGCGGGCGCCTCCCGCTCGTGGAGCTGGACAAGCCGGTATCGGTCCTGCGGGTCGAGGAGAAGGACGGCGGGGTCCACCGGGTCCACGGCCGCCCCTTCGTACGGGAGCGCGCGGACGGCCGTACGTACCGCGTCGGCATGGGCGGCTTCTGGCAGGTCCACCCGCAGGCCGCCGACACCCTGATCAAGGCGGTCATGCAGGGCCTGATGCCGCGCAAGGGCGAGATGGCCCTCGACCTCTACTGCGGCGTCGGCATCTTCGCGGGCGCCCTGGCCGAACGCCTGGGCGAGACGGGCGCGGTGCTCGGCATCGAGTCCACCAAGCGCGCGGTCGAGGACGCCCGGCACAACCTGGCGGACTTCCCCCGGGTCCGCATCGAGCAGGGCAAGGTCGAGTCGGTCCTCCCGAAGACCGGCATCACCGAGTGCGACCTGGTCGTCCTGGACCCGCCGCGCGCGGGCGCGGGCAAGCAGACGGTCCGCCAGGTGGCCGGCCTCACCCCCCGCCGCATCGCCTACGTCGCCTGCGACCCGGCGGCCCTGGCCCGCGACCTGGGCTACTTCAAGGAGAACGGCTACAAGGTCCGCACCCTGCGCGTCTTCGACCTGTTCCCGATGACCCACCACGTGGAGTGCGTGGCGATCCTGGAGCCCATCCGCGACGACGCCTGATCCGCGGTTTTGGGTGATCGAGAAGGAGGCTGGTCGAAGCCACGGTGACCCACAGGCCGCGCCGTGCCGCGCCGGGCCGCCGTTCCGGGACCGCCGACGTTGACGGGACGGCTGGGCTCGCCGAGGCGCTGCGCAGGCTTCGGCCGTGTGGCACCGGGCGCACCAGCACAGCAGTGCCCTGTCAGGGGCCGGCTCACACCGGGGTCACCCACCGCTCAGGACGGGAGAGAAGGCGCAGCTCCCGGGGTGTACGGGCGGCCTGCGGCCAGGACCAGGCGGACCGAGCGCAGGGCGGCCAGGTCGGTCAGCGGGTCGCCGTCCACGACGAGCAGGTCGGCGCGGTGCCCGGGGGCGAGCCGTCCGGTGTCGCCGGCGAGGCGCATGGCCTCGGCCGCGCCGGCCGTGGCGAGGTCGATGATCTCGGCGGGTGTCATCCCGATGTGCTCGAAGAACTCCAGGCTGGAGACGAAGCCGTCGAACACGGCGCGCGGCACACCGGCATCCGTCCCGGGCAGCAGCCGCACTCCGCTCTCGGCCATCCACCGGATCCGCTGGAACATCTCCTCGGCCCGCTCCGGGCCGAAGCGCGCCGCGAAGCCCTTCCAGTCGGGACTCGCCGCGGGGCAGACCGCTATGCCCCGGCCTGCGATGGCGGCCACCAGGTCCCCGCGTACGTCGAACCCGTCCCTCGCCATCCACGTGCAGTGCTCGATGCTGTCGACCCCGGCCGCCACGGCGGCCGAGATGCCCTCCGTGCCATGTGCGTGGGCGGCCACCGGCAGCCCGGCGCTGTGGGCCTCCTCCACGATGGCGCGCATCTCCCGCGGAGTGAACTGGGACTGCCAGACGGGCGGGCCGCCCTTGGTGATCCCGCCTCCAGTGGCCATCACCTTGATGAGGTCGGCGCCGCTCTCCGCATTGCGGCGCACCATGGCGCGAATCGCGGCTTCGCCTTCGACCTCTCCGCCGAGGAACCAGCAGTGCCCGCCGGGCGCGGTCAGCGGCGTCCCGGCGGCGAGGACGCGCGGACCGGGCAGCCGCCCGTCGGCGATCTCGTCCCGCAGGCGGACGGCCAGCCCTCCCCGGTCGCCGAGATCGCGTACGGTCGTCACGCCTGTGGCGAGGAGTTGCTCCGCGCGCATCGCCATCCCGGCATACAGTTCGGCGTCGGACGAGGTCTGCAGGCTCTCCACGGGATCGGGACCGGCGTCGAGCGCGAGGTGGACGTGGGCGTCGATGAGCCCGGGCAGCATCGTGCCATGGGGAAAGTGAACACGGCGGACTGCGGGTTCGGCCTGTGCCTCGACCTCCTTGCGCGGTCCGGCGGCCACGATCACACCGCGTCGGACGAGCACGGCGGCATCGAGGACGACCCTCCCTCCGGGGCCGGAGACCATCCGTTCTGCCGATACCACAGCGTGCATCATGCGCCTTCCTGCCGGGCCCGTAGCGCGTCCGAGAGCGCCACGAGCTGCCTCACGTCGTCGTCGAGATCGTTTCCTCCGGGCAGGGCCACGGCAATGGCTCGTCCGGGTACTGGGGCTCCCGCCGTGTACGCGGCCAGTGCCTCGTGAAGATGCACCGCCGCCCGTCCGGGTGGAAGCGGGGCCGAGGGCTCCGTCGGAGCCTCCAGCTCTGCGAGATAAGGACTGATGCGTACGAGTCCGTCCCGGCACTCGATCGCGCGCCGGTAGTACCGGCGGTGGATCCTGCGGACGCGCAGCGTGTCGCGCCAGCCTCCTGCCGGAGTGCGATGGAGCGAGTCCTCCGGGAAGGCTTCGTGCAGCGCCGTCCACAAGGGGGTCAGCCGCTGGTACATCCGACGACGATGCGCCCACAGGCGAACGGTCGTCCACCGGGTGGCGGCCGCGGGATAGAGGATTCCCGCGACGAAGAGCGGGATCGCGATGTCCAAGAGCAGCTTCGCTCCCACTATGAGGGCCGCCGGTACGGATTCGCCGGCCCAGCGGGTCACGGTGAGCGCCTCGCGAAGCGACCCCATCAGCACCATGATGGTCAACGCGGCCGCCACCAGCTGCAATCCGGTGCGCAGAGGCTTGTGCGACACCCGTATGTAGCGCAGCGTCCACCACAGTGCCAAGGCCAGCCCGTAGACGAGGTACAGACCCGCCGCGAGGTAGAAGAGCGCGACTCCCGGCTCGCGCATGTTCGCCGTCGCGTACGTATGGGCGCGTTCTGTCTCCGGTGTGATGGCCATGGCCCATGTGGCGATGCCGATGGCGGAGGTCAGGGGTACCAGTTCCCACCCTGCGCGCTTGCTGCCCGCGGTGCGATCCGATGCCGCGTAGAGGAAGACGCACTGCAGGAGGTAGACGAGGACGAGAAGCAGTGCGTTTTGCAGCAGCTTCGCGAGTCCGTCCCCGGTCAGTGAGTCGACGTACCGTGCGCCTGACTTGAGGCCCAGAAGGAATGACAACGCAGCGCAGACGATGCACAGCGTCACCGACCGGAGGACTCTGTCGGAGGGTGCCTTGACCAGCTGACTGATCTTCCAGGCAAGCGCGAGGAGGAGGATTCCTCCCAGGAGTGAGGACAGCGCCATGGCTATAGCCAACCCATCCTGTCACCCAGTGCGGAATTGATTCGCATGGTTGATTGGTCGTCCGTCGTTCTCGGGCTCACGCGGTTCAGTACGGAGGCCCACTCCAGGATTATGGTGGCGACCAGTTCGGCTTCCCGTTCCCGCTCGTCGTCGTACGAGGTTCGCCGGAGCGCTCGCCTGATGACGTCGACGGACAGATCCGGAGCCATCGACTGCCAGAACTCGTCGTCCATTTCGTCACTCTGATGGCCCGCCAGAATGTGACCGACCTCATGCAGGATGATGTGATCCTGATGGGCCTTGCTGGTCTCCCTCTGGTAGAACACGTAGTCCGCCGATTTGCTGGCGATCCACACGCCGTACGGTCCGGGCACGGGCAGGGGGTAGTCGATCAGCCGGATGGCGCGGCCCCGATGCTCTCCCAAAGCCTGGCAAAAGGACGGCACATGGAGTGGCGGCTGGATTCCGAGGGACCGGAGAGTGTGCCTGCATCGGCGCCTTAGCTTTCGCTCTTTCAAGGTGTCTCTCCGCTCGTGGTGCCATGGTGCTGTCTCATCCAGCGCCGCGGTTCTGCGGGCAGCCAGAAGAGAACCAGTCAATCACCCGGCCGCATTGTCCCTTCCGCCTGCTCCAGGCGATAGACGACATCGAGCAGATCCATCACCTGCTTCCGATGCTCCGGCGACAGCTGACCGGCTCGCATGGCCATCAGTTTCACATCGTTGCCCTGGGACGCCTCGTGCAGGCGGGCTTGCTCGGAGGCGAGGAGCTCCAGCTGTTCCGTGATCCGGTCCGCTGCCTCGTCCTCGACGAAGTACGCGGTCGGCACGCCGAAGAACCCGGCCAATGCCTGAAGGTGCATGAGCGTCGGGTTGCTCTTCCGGCCGTTGCGGAGTTGCCAGATGTAGCTCTGGGAGATGGAGACGCCGGCGTCCGAGCGCCGGATCGCCGCGGCGACGTGCTCGTTGCTGTACTCGTGATGGAGATCGGGCCTGACCCTTGCGAAGAGGTGGTTCAGCCTGTCGGCCAGGCTCTGCCCTGCTGTGTCGACCATGGATCCCTCCGACCCTCTCCGATCTCCACCTGTGTCAACAGTGATCGTGCCAGTCTTGTCACATGAGTTGAAGGGGAGACGCCCATCAAGTTATCGTCCCCGCAGACAAGTTTTCCACTGGTGTGTAGATCCGCAGCTCACTGGGTCTTCACCTGAGTCGAGTCGGTTCTGTGCTCTTCGGCTCGCTCGCCGGTGGTCCCTTCCATCCTCAGGCACAGGGGGAGGCGCGTCGTCATGCGACTGGGATCAAGGACGCCCGAGCGGGTGCCGGATCTGCACCGTGTCGTCCAACTCGGTGGCAGAGAACCTCAGGTGTTCCGACCACCCGCCGGCGGCGCCGGTATCGAAGGGGCCGCCCGTGCATCGGCGGTGGCGGAGCGGTCGGTACGCGATCGGGGCGGCTGCGGACGGGTTCGGCCGACTTCGCGGTGGCCGGCTCGTCGGCCGACTGATCCCGAAACCGCGGTGAGGCGGCGCAGGAAGGCGCCCGGCAGCATCTCCACCCTTCCTGGCGGCCCTGGATGCTTGCAGACCGCGCCCTTTGGCGATGGCGGCCGGTGCGCCGCGTGGTGGAGCGACGCCTCACGGGTTCTCATCCGTGGCCTTGTCGGCCGGGTCGGGAGACAGGTGTTCTTTCTCACGAAGGTGCTCGATGGCTGCCGGGAACTGCCCCATGCTCTGCGGCGACAGCTCGGCGGCCCGCGTGGCCGCACGCCGCACCCCGCTTTCGCGCAGCCAATTCGGCGACCAACCTGTTCGAGTACGGGCCGCGGCCTGGTGGATGCACGCTCTCGAAGATCGTGTTCAGTCGATCGCCGAGAGTTTCTGCCGCCAAGCGACCTCCTATGTGTCCAGGATTAACCTCAGTTGACACCCAGTTGTGTGCGTGTAAGGCTCACGGAGATTGGCTGAGATTAGTCGGGCGCGCCAGGCGTGGGCTACGGGGGCCTACGTAGTGTGCCCGGCACCGGCGATGCCTCCATGTGGGCAAGGCGCCCCATGCCGCTCCAGCGCATCCCGCCGGGCAAGCCCGGTATGGCGTCTCCACACCACCATCCCGCTGAGGGCCCTTTGGCTGTCCAGTAGTTACCGTCCCCGGAGCCGTTCGGTGCGGCAACATCCACACAACGCCTATGTATTTTAAGCTGTGTGACGGCGCGTCATAACGTCACGAGCTGCAATCCGAGGTCACCCTGGTTACGGCCGGGTGCCGTTTTCGGGAAGGGGGCTGCCGTCATTAACTGCGGCCGGTGTGATCGTTGGCCGTGAATGCATTCTTGGGATTCAAAAGTCAATAAAAACGGGGATTCAGTTAATGTTGCAAGCAATGACCGCTTTACTGCCGGTCTCGGGGCGTGGGAATGCCGCGGGTCCGCTCTACCCACGGGAACAGGGCGACAACGTCCTGGACGAGGAACACTTCGATTTCCGCGTCCTCGGTCCGCTTGAAGTCTGGGCCGGGTCACGGAGGGTGGAAATCGGCGGACCGAGGCAACGGATCGTTCTGGCGATGCTTCTGCTCGCGCCGGACCGGGTCGTGTCGATCGACCAGCTGGTCGAGGCAGTGTGGAACGGGCGTCCGCCGGCGACCAGTCGCACCCAGATCGCCATATGCGTCGCCAGCCTGCGCAAGGCGTTTCAAGCCGCAGGGTGCACCGAGAAGGTGATCGTCACAGCCGCCCCCGGTTACCTGCTGCGCAGAGGCGGGCACCGGGTCGACTCGGTACGGTTCGCCTCCGGCGTGGAAGCCGCGCAGACGCTTGCCCAGCGCGGGGACACCGGCGCATCGGCCGACCTGCTGGGCCAGGCTCTCGCACTGTGGCGGGGTCCGGTTCTGACGGACATCTCGAGCCCCGTCATCGAGACGGAGGCCGCTCTGCTCGAGCACCGGCGGCTTACCGCGTACGAGCAGTACGCGACCTTGCAGCTGCAGCTCGGCCGGCACCGCGAAATCATTGCTGAACTGACCACCCTTGTGTCTGACCAGCCGCTGTGGGAGCAGGCGCGGGCCGCGCTCATGCTCGCCCACTACCGGTCGGGCCACCGGTCGGAGGCCCTCAGTCTCTTCCGCCAGGCACAGCGGGTCTTCCGCGAGGAGATCGGACTGGAACCCGGCCGCGTCCTCCAGGACCTGCACACGGCCATCCTCCAGGAGACCTCCGGACTGATGCCGGCCTCCGACACTCCCGGGCCGCTGAGCGCCGGCACCGCGCTGCCCGAACTCCCGCCGGGGGCTGTGTCATTCGTCGGGCGGGATCGCGAGCTCAACGCTCTCGACACCTTGCTCCGCCGGGCCCGCGGAGGAGCCTCGGCCATCGGCCTGCTCGTAGGCCGTCCCGGCATCGGCAAGACCGCGCTGGCGCTGCACTGGGCACGCGGGGCCGCCGAAGCGTTTCCCGACGGGCAGCTCTACGTCGATCTCAAACGGACCGACATCGCCGATGCCCCCACCGTTCTCCTGCGGGCCCTGGGCATGTCGGACGCCCAGATTCCCAAGAGTCACCAGGACCGGCTCAAGGAATTCCACCGGCGGGTCGAGGACCGGCGGATGCTGGTGATCCTCGACGGCGTCCCCGACGACACCGCCGCGCACGAGCTGGTGCCCGTGGCGGGAAGCTGCTGCTTCCTCCTGACGAGTTGCCGGGTACTCGCGATCGCAGCGCAGGTCCGGTTGAGGCTGCGTGAGTTGAGGCCCGCAGAGGCCGTGGCGCTGCTCGGCTTCCTGGTGTCCGACGGAACCGTCGAGGAGGGCGGCCTCGCCGCGGCGAACGAGCTTGCCGCACTGTGCGACTACTTGCCGCTCGCCCTGTCCGCAGCCGCTGCCCGGCTCGTCGCCAAACCCCATTGGCGTCTGCCTCATCTGCTGGCCCGTCTCAGCGACCCCCGGCACCGGCTGGAGGAGCTCTACACCGGCGCTCCCACGTTGCGGACGGCCTTGCTCAGCGGCTACGGCGCGCTCCCGCCGGCGGCCGCGGAGCTGTACGTCCGGCTCGGGCTCATCGACGGGGAACGGATACCGGTCTGGGCGGCCCAAGCGCTCCTCGACACCGATCCGATGGACGCCCAGGGGCTTCTCGAGGAGCTCGTGGACGCCACGTTGCTCGAGGTCACGGACGCGGGAACGGACGGTTGGTTCCGTTACCGCCTGCCAAGTCTGCTGGCCCTGCACGCCGAGGAGACCGTCCATGCCGTGGAGGACGCCGCCCAGCGCGGGGCGGCGCTGGAACGGGTGATGGCCGCCTCGGCGGACACGGGCGATAGCGCACCGATACCGGCCCTCCGTAGCGTCTGCTGACGGCACACTGCCGGGCGCGTTCGGATCCTTGTCGCGGCCCAGGCGCACACCACGTGATCAGTGGACGTGTGTCTGGGCCGTGCTCGTTGTCCTCCGGGACGACGGTGGTTCACCACACCGCCGTACGCGCCGCGCAGGCGGGTCGGTCTGCCGCCGACCAAAACGAGAACAAGAACGTGAACGTTCCTACGGAGGAACACCATGACTGCCATTCAGCAGGCTGACCAGTGGTTGAGGCGGTACCGGCCGGTGGAACGGCCCCGGGTCCGCCTGGTGTGCTTCGCGCATGCCGGTGGTGGCCCGAGCGCGTTCCGCACCTGGCCCGCCGGGCTGCCGTCCGATGTGGAGGTGCTCGCAGCACGCTACCCGGGGCGCCAGGACCGGCTGACCGAGCCCTGCATCGACCGGATGGAGCCGATGGTCGAGGCGGTCGTCGAGGCGCTCACCCCGTTGCTCGACCGGCCGCTCGTGCTGTTCGGTCACAGCATGGGCGCGTGGATCGCGTACGAGGTGGCACAGCGGGTGCCGGTGCGCGCACTGCTGGTGTCCGGCCAAGTGCCGCCCGCACGCCGGAATTCGGCGCCGCCGGGATCGGCCCGCCGCGGTGACGGGAACGGCGTGTACAGCGAGGATGCCCTGGTCGCCGAGGTCAAACGGCTCGGTGGGTACGACGCCCAGCTCTTCGAGAACCCCGAGCTGCGCGACCTCGTCCTGCCGCCGATCCAGTCCGACTTCTCGCTGGTGGCGACGTACCGGCCCGGCCCGCCGAGGATGCTTGACTGCCCGGTGCACGCGTTCTACGGCGAGGACGACGCCGATGCCCGCCCGGAGGACGTCGCTGCCTGGGCCGAGGCCACCACGGGCCCGTTCACGCGCAACGTCTTCCCGGGTGGCCACTTCTACCTGACCGACCACGAGGCCGCACTGCTGCGCGAGCTCTCCTTCCTGCCGGCGGTGTCACGTGTTTGATCCGACCGAAGCGACCCTGGCACAGCTGCGGGAGGCGCTCGCCGACGGGCGGGTCACCGCCCTCCAGCTGACCCGCTGGTACCTGGACCGGATCGAGCGCTGCAACGGGGAACTGCGCGCGGTCATCGAAGTGAACCCGGACGCGGAGGCGGAGGCCGCACGGCTGGACGCCGGTCCGGTCCGGGGGCCGCTGCACGGCATCCCCGTGCTCCTCAAGGACAACCTGGACACCGCCGACCGGATGCACACGACGAGCGGCTCCACGGTGATGCTCGGCTCCCGGCCGGAGCGCGACGCCACGGTCGCCGCCCGGCTGCGGGCCGCCGGTGCCGTGCTGCTCGGCAAGGCGAACAAGACTTCGTGGATCCTCGGGCCGGCGGGGTGGAGCGCCCGGGGCGGCCAGACGCGCAATCCCTACGACACGGAGCGGTCGCCGCACGGATCGAGCTCGGGCTCGGCGGTCGGCGTCTCGGCGAACCTGTGCGCGGTGGCGCTCGGCACCGAGACCATCGGGTCGATCCTGGGCCCGGCCGCCGCGAACTGCCTCGTCGGGGTGAAACCGACGACCGGCCTCACCAGCCGTGCGGGAATGATCCCGGGCATCCCCAGCTTCGACTCGATCGGCCCCCTGGCCCGGACCGTCGCCGACGCCGCGGAAGTCCTTTCCGTGATCGCCGGACCCGACCCTCTGGACGCGGCGACGCAGGGGGCGCCCACGCTGGACTACCGGCAGTTCCTCGACGCGCAGGGGCTGCGCGGAGCGCGCATCGGCGTGCCCCGCAAGGAGTTCTTCGGCTACAGCGAAGCGGCGGACGAGGTCACCGAGCGCGCCCTGGAGACCATGAGCCGGGCCGGCGCGGTGATCGTCGAAGGCACGGACATACCTTCGGCGGACCGGTTCACTTCCGATCCGGCCTTCGGCACCGTCGTGATGAACGAGACCGCGTACGCACTGGGCCAGTACCTCGCCCGGACGCCGGGCGATCATCCGCGCTCCATCGCCGCCCTGGTCGCGGCGAACCGGGAGAACGCGGCGATCGAACTGGAGCACTTCGAGCAGGACATCCTGGAGATGCTGGCCGCCTTCACCCCCGACCTGGACGATGCGGGGTACCGCGAGGCGCTGGCGACCGTGCGGCGGCTGGCGGGTGCGGAGGGCATCGACGCCGTCATGGACGAGCACCGGCTCGACGCGCTGGTCATGCCGACCTGCCCGCCCCCGTGGCCGATCGACATGGTCGAGGGCGACCCCGAGCCGCACGGCGCCGCACTCGCGCCCGGTATGGCCGGCTACCCCGCGATCAGCATGCCGGCCGGCTGGTCGGACGGACTGCCCGTCGGCATCACCTTCACCGGCAGGGCGTTCAGCGAGCCGGTACTGCTCCGGCTCGCCCACGCCTTCGAACGGACGGGGCCGGTCCGCCGCCCGCCCGCCTGGTGACCCGTCCCGCCCGGGGCCCTACAGGGCCCCGAGGCTCCACTCCAGAACGGCCGCGGCGCTGTGCATTTTCGCCTCGGCCTGGGTGAAGGCGATCGAACGCGGCCCGTCCAGCACCGCGGCGGTGACTTCCTCGCCGCGGTGCGCGGGCAGGTCGTGCATGAAGACCGCGTCCGGGCTGGTCCGCATGACGTCCTCATCGACCCGGAACGGGACGAAGGCATTGCGCCAGTCCGGGTCGGCCTTCGACGTCCCGGTGGTCTGCCAGCGGGTTGTGTACACGACATCGAGGCCCGTGGGGAGGTCGACGGCGTCGTGCCGCTCGGTGACGGTCGAACCGTGCCGAGCGGCATACTCCTTGGCCCGCACCAGGATGTCCGGGTCGACGCCGTAGCCCTCCGGGGTCCGCAGGTGCAGCTCCGTGCCCGGATAGCGCGGAAGGGCGAGCGCCAGTGCGGCAGCGGTGTTGTTGCCCTCACCCATGTAGAGCACGCGGCGCCCCGCCAGATCGCCGAAGTGTCCGGCCATCGCGGTCAGGTCGGTCAGTGCCTGGGTGGGGTGCTCCTGCGCCCCCATCGCGTTCACCACGGCCATCCGGTCCTGGTCGGCCAGGGCGCGCAGCTCCTCGACGCTGCCCGCCGTACGGGCGACCAGGGCGTCCAGCATGCCGCTCAGGACCCGCCCGGTGTCCTCCGTGGTCTCGCCCGTGTTGAGCTGGAGGTCGTGGGGGCCGTACGTGATGAGGCGTGCGCCCAGGCGCAGGGCTGCCGCGGAGAACGCCGTGCGGGTACGCGTCGAAGTCGCCCGGAAGTACACGCCGACCACGGCGCCGCCCAGAGTCTCGCCCGGCCGCGCCCCGGAGGCGAACTGGCCTCCTCTGTCCACGATCCGGTACAGGTCGGCATCGGTGATGTCGGCCAACGAGATGAGGTGGTTGCGGACCATTGCGCGACTCCTGTGCTCAGCGGGCTTCGCAGCGTAGAGGCGCCGTTTATCAGGGCGGTATCGACTCCGGCCCGGGCCGGATGGGCTCGCGATAAGACGCTGAAAATGCCGATCCGTACCGTCTGGCAGCGTGTCGGACGTGCGTGTGCGTCCCGGCCGTTACGAGTTGTCGACGAAGTACAGGAGCCAGCAGCGTGGACCGTCGTGCGACGCGCAATCCGATCGGGTCGAGCCTGGACGGTGATGCGGCGACGATGCCGCTGCCCGCACTGGTCGAGGCACAGGCACGCCGAGCCCCCGAGCACCCTGCCGTGGTCTTCGGCTCGACGGCGCTCAGCTACGCCGAGCTCGACAGCCGGGCCAACAGGCTGGCGCGACGGCTCATCGGCCTCGGAGCCGGCCCCGAGCAGGTCGTGGCACTGGCGCTGCCGAGGTCGGCGGACGCGGTGGTCGCGATGCTGGCCGTGCTGAAGACCGGGGCGGCCTACCTGCCGGTCGACCCGCGCTACCCCGCCCGGCGGATCGCCTTCATGCTGGCCGACGGCCGGCCGTCGGTCGTGGTCACCACTACCGCCGCGCGTGCCACGCTGCCCGAAACCACGGCCCCCGTCGTACTCCTCGACGACATCGACCTGACGTCGGGCGAGGACGCCGCGCCCGACGTCACCGTCAGCACCGCGAACGCCGCCTACGTCATCTACACGTCCGGCTCGACGGGTCTGCCCAAGGGAGTGGTCGTACCGCACCTGGGCGTCGTGAACCACATGCTGTGGCAGGCCGGCGAGTGGGCCATCGACGCGTCCGACGTGGTGCTCGCCCGGACCGCGTTCAGCTTCGACGCGTCCGGCTCGGAGATCTGGCTGCCGCTGATCGCCGGCGCGACGATCTGCATGGCACCCGACGACGTGCTGGGCCTGCCGCACCTGCTGCTCGGATACGCCGCCGAACACGGAGTCACGGTGGCCCAGTTCGTCCCGTCGCTGCTGGCCGTCGCGGTGCCCGCGATGCGGGATACCCCCGGTCTCGCCCTGCGACTGCTCTTCGTTGCGGGCGAGGTGCTGCCGCCCTCCCTGGCGGACGAGGTCGTCACCAAGCTGGGTGTGCGACTCGGCCACCACTACGGCCCGACCGAGGCCTCGATCGACGTCACGGCGTACGAGGTACTGGCCGGCGAGAGCCACCGCAACGTCCCCATCGGAACCCCGGTCGCGAACACGCAGGTCCACATCCTCGACAGCGCCCTGCGCCCGGTGGAGCCGGGCGCGGAGGGCGAGCTCTACGTGTCGGGCGTCCAGCTCGCCCGCGGCTATCTGGGCCGCGCGGACCTGACCGCACAGCGGTTCGTCGCCTCCCCCTTCGCCGAGGGCGAGCGGATGTACCGGACCGGTGACCTGGCCAGGTGGAACGCGGACGGCCTCGTCGAGTTCGCGGGCCGTGCCGACGACCAGGTGAAGGTCCGCGGTTTCCGGATCGAGCTGGGCGAGATCGAAGCGGCGATCACCGAACTGGCCGAGGTGTCCCAGGCCGTCGTGACCGTGCGCGAGGACCGGCCCGGACAGCAGCGCCTCGTCGGGTACTACGTCGGGACGGCGGAGACCGCCACGGTGCAGGACCGGCTGGCCGCCCGTCTGCCCGAGCACATGGTCCCGTCGGCGTACGTGGTGCTCGACGTGCTTCCGCTCACCCCGAACGGCAAGCTGGACCGCGCCGCGCTGCCCGCGCCGCAGCTCACCGGCGGAGCCGGCCGCGCGCCCCGCACGCCTGCCGAGGAGATCCTCTGCGGGCTCTTCGCCGACGTCCTGGGCACCGACCGGGTCGGCGTGGACGACGGCTTCTTCGACCTCGGCGGCGACTCGCTCATCGCCGCCCGCCTGATCAGCCGCATCCGTACCGCCTTCGACCGCGAGGTGTCGGTCCGCGCCCTCTTCGAGTCGCCGACCGCCGCCGGACTGGCGGCCCGCCTCGACGAGGCCGGCGCCGCACGGCCGCCGCTGGTCCGCGGCGAGCACCCGGACCCCATGCCGCTGTCGGACGCCCAGCGCGGGCTGTGGTTCCTGCACCGGCTGGAGGGCGCGAGTGCGACCTACAACATCCCCCTCGTCCTGCGCCTGGCCGGTGACCTGGACACCGAGGCGCTGCGCGCCGCCGTCCGCGACGTCGCCCGGCGGCACGAGACCCTGCGGACGGTGTTCCCGGAGACCGACGGCGTAGCCCGGCAGGTCGTCCTCGACGCGCCCGCCGAGCTCACCGTCGTCACCACCCCGGCCGTCGAGGACGCCGTGGCCGAAGCGGCCCGGTACCCCTTCGACCTGGACACCGAGGCTCCGCTGCGGGCCACCTTGTTCTCCCGGACCGGCACGGACGAGCACACCCTCCTGCTGCTGATGCACCACATCGCGGCCGACGGCTGGTCCGAGCGGCCGCTGATCGAGGACCTGTCCCTGGCCTACGCGGCCCGCCGCGCCGGACAGGAACCGCAGTGGGACGAACTGCCGGTGACGTACGCCGACTACACCCTGTGGAAGGGCGAGGCCGACGGCATCGAGTTCTGGCGGACCGCGCTCGACGGGCTGCCGCAGCTCGTCGAACTTCCCAGCGACCGCCCCCGGCCCCCGGCCGCGAGCTTCCGCGGCGGCGAACTGCGCACCCGCCTCGACGCCGACCTGCACCGGGAGGTGACCGCGCTCGCCCGGTCCACCGGCCGCACCGTCTTCATGGTGGTCCAGGCCGCGCTCGCTGCGCTCATGACCCGGCTCGGCGCCGGCACCGACATCCCCCTCGGCACGCCGTCCGCGGGGCGTTCCGACGAACAGCTCGACGGACTCGTCGGCTACTTCGTCAACACGCTCGTCCTGCGCACGGACACCTCGGGCGACCCGACCTTCCTGGAGCTCCTGGACCGGGTGCGCAACACGGCCGCGGCCGCCTACCCGCACCAGGACGTTCCGTTCGACCGGCTGGTCGAGGCACTCAACCCGGCGCGGTCCCTCGCGCACCACCCGCTGTTCCAGGTGATGCTGACCTTCGAGAACCTCGGCCTGGCCGGGGTCGACATGCCCGGCCTTACCGTCGAGGTGGACGAGGCCGCCACAGGGGTCGCCAAGTTCGACCTCGACCTGCGCCTGCAGGAACGTTTCGCGGCCGATGGCACTCCGGCCGGCGTGGACGTGGTCGCCGAATACGCCACCGACCTCTTCGACGGTTCCACCGTCGACGCACTGGTCTCCCGCCTGGGTCGGCTGCTGCGCGCCGCGGTGGCCGACCCGGGACGCCGGATCGCCACGATCGACCTGCTCACCGACGGCGAACGCCGTGCGCTCTCCGGCCGCTCCCACCGCGTCGTCGACGAGAACGGCGAGCCGGTGCCCGACGGCGTGGCCGGAACGCTCGACGGTGCCCCGGCCCGGTACACCACCGACGGCCGCCTCGAACTCCTCGCCACGCCGGTCGTCGTGGGCGGCGCGCCGCTCGACGTCTCCCGCACGGTCACCGCCCTGCTCGCCCACCCCGCGCTCGTCGAGGCGGCGGTGGCGGACGGCCTCGTCGCCTACGTCGTGACCGCGCCCGGGCACTCCGTGCGCTCCGTCGACCTGCGTGACCACCTCGCCCGCGTGCTCCCCGACCACCTCGTCCCGAACACCTACGTCACGCTCGCCGAGCTGCCGCGCACCGAGGACGGCCGCCTCGACACCGGCGCGCTGCCCTCTCCCGGGATCGAGGACCACCCCGAGGCGGCGGGCACTCCCGAGGAAGAGCTGCTGGCCTCGCTCTTCGCCGAGCTGCTCGGCCTGGCGCACGTCGGCCCGAACCAGGGCTTCTTCGACCTCGGCGGCGACAGCATCGTCTCCATCAAGCTGGTCAGCCGCGCCCGCAAGGCAGGGCTGCGCATCACCCCGCGGGACGTCTTCGAGCACAAGACCGTCGCCCGCATCGCGGCGGCCGCCCGCACGGCGGCGCCCGCCGCCCCGGTCGTCCAGGACGTCGCGACCGGCACCCTGCTGCCCACGCCGGTCATGGCGGACCTGCGCGACCTCGGCGGTCCCGTCGCCGGATACCACCAGTCGATGCTGCTCGTCGTGCCCGCCGAACTCGGCACCGAGCGGCTGACCGCCGCACTGCAGGCGGTCGTCGACCGGCACGACGCGCTGCGGCTGACCCTGGACGAGGACTGGCAGCTCTCCGTCCCCGCTCCGGGCTCCGTCACCGCCGCCGTACGGCGCGCGGACGTCGCCGGCCTCGACGCCGAGGCGCTGGGCCGGGCCGTCGAGGAGCACAGCAGGGCCGCACAGGCCGAACTGGACCCGAGCAAGGGCGACCTGGTGCGCGCGGTGTGGTTCGACGCCGGAGCGGAATCCGGGCGGCTGCTGCTGCTCGTGCACCACTTGGCCGTGGACGGCGTTTCCTGGCAGCCCCTGCTCGGCGACCTGCAGGCCGCCTGGGAGGGCGAGACCCTCGAAGCCGTCGGCACCTCGTTCCGGCGGTGGAGCGCACTCCTCGACGAGGAGGCGGACCGCCGCACCGGTGAACTGGCCCTGTGGCGATCGGTGCTGGACACGCCCGACCCGCTGTTCGGCGGCCGGCCGCTCGACCCCGCCACCGACGTCCGGGCCGCGGCCGGGACGCTGACGCTCACCCTGCCGGCCGACGTCACCGGGCCGCTGCTCACCACGGTCCCCGCCGCCGTGCGCGCCGGCGTGCGCGACGTACTGGTCACCGGTCTCGCGCTGGCCGTCGCCGACTGGCGCGGCCGCCGCGGGGTCGACGCCTCCGCGCTGCTCCTGGAGCTGGAGGGCCACGGCCGCGAGGACATCGTGCCCGGCCTCGACCTCACCCGTACCGTCGGCTGGTTCACCAGCGCCTACCCCGTCCGGGTCGACCCGGGCAGCGCGGACGGCGTCCGTGCCCTGAAGCTCGTCAAGGAGCAGCTGCTCGCGGTGCCGGACAACGGCATCGGCTACGGCGTGCTGCGCCACCGCAACGCGCGGACCGCCGCGGAACTGGCCGGGTACGCCCGCCCCCAGCTGGGCTTCAACTACCTGGGCCGGTTCGACGCCCCCGGAGCGGCCGACTGGGCGCCCGCTCCGGAGGCCCCGGCGCTCGGTGCGGGCTTCGACGACGCGGCGCCGCTCGGCCTCGGCATCGAGCTGGACGCCGTGACCGTCGACCACGCCGACGGGTCGCGCCTCGTCGCGACCTGGACGTGGGCGCAGGGCCTGCTGACCGAGAACGAGGTACGTGACCTGGCCGAGGCCTGGTTCGCCTCGCTCACCGCGCTGGCGGCCGTGGCCACCGGCGGTATGACCCCGTCCGACCTGCCGCTCGTGGAGCTCTCGCAGGGCGACATCGAGGAGCTGGAGGGGGCCCTGCCCGGCCTCGTCGACGTGCTGCCGCTCGCCCCGCTCCAGGAGGGCCTGCTCTTCCACGCCCTCTACGACTCCGACGGCGCCGACGTCTACGCCGTCCAGGAGGTCTTCGCGCTGAGCGGCCCGCTGGACGCCGGCGCCCTGCGCGCCGCGGCGGCCGGCGTCCTCGACCGCTACCCGAACCTGCGGGCCGGCTTCCACCACGAAGGTCTGTCGCAGCCCGTGCAGGTGATCGTCGACGGCCTCGAACTGCCGTGGCGGGAAGTCGACCTCTCCGGGCTCGCCGAGGCCGAGCGCGAGCCCGCGCTCGCCCGCGTCGTGGCCGAGGCGCGCGCCGAGCGCTTCGACCTGGGCCGGCCGCCGCTGCTGCGGTTCACCCTGGTCCGGCTCGCCGAGGACGAGCACCGGCTGGTCCTCGTCAACCACCACATCCTCTTCGACGGCTGGTCCATGCAGCTGGTGCTGGACGAGCTGTTCGCGCTCTACCGCGGCGAGACCCTGACCGGGCCCGCCGCCTTCCGCGACCACCTGGCCTGGCTGGCGGAGCAGGACCGTACGGCCGCGCACGACGTCTGGCGCGGGGCGCTCGCCGGGCTCGACGCACCGACCCTGCTCGCCGAGCCGGGCACGGCGGCGCCCGCACGCCCCCTCCAGGTCTACTGCGACCTGCCCGACGCCGTGTCCGGGCGGCTCCAGGACCGGCTGCGCGAGTACGGGATCACCCTCAACACCGCCGTCCAGGGCCTGTGGAGCCTGCTGCTCGGAGCCCGCACCGGGCGCCGGGACGTGGTGTTCGGTTCCACGTACTCCGGACGCTCCGCAGAGCTCGCCGGCAGCGAGGCGATGGTCGGCATGTTCATCAACACGCTGCCCGTCCGCGTCCGGCTCGACGCGGACGAGTCCCTGCGGCAGCTGATGGAGCGCATCCAGGACGAGCAGTCACGGCTCATCGCGCACCAGTACCTCGGGCTGAACGACGTCCAGCGGATCGCGGGGCTGGGCGAGCTCTTCGACACGCTGACCGTCGTCGAGAACTACCCGCACGACGACGATGACGTGTGGCAGCCCGCGCCGGGCCTGCGGGCGAGCGTGCTGGAGGACCACGACGCCACCCACTACCCGCTGACCCTCTCCGTGCTCCCCGGCAAGCAGCTCAAGCTGCGCCTGGAGTACCGGCCGGACCTGCTGGACGCGGCGCAGATCGACGTGCTCGCCGCCGATCTCGTCCGCCTGCTCACCGCCTTCGTGAACGACGCCTCCGCGGCCGTCGGCGAGCTCGTCGAGGCGGGCGCGGCAGCCGTCGCGACCGTGCCGGCCGCCGCACCGGCCGCCGCGCCGGCGATCGAGCGGGCCCCCGCGGCCGACGCCGCCGTTCCGCTCTCCTACCGTGCGCCGCGGACCCCGGAGCAGGAGATCCTCTGCGGTCTCTTCTCGGCCGTGCTCGGCGTGCCGACCGTCGGCATCGACGACAGCTTCTTCGACCTGGGCGGGCACTCGCTCACCGCGATCCGGCTGCTCAGCCGCATCCGTTCGATGTTCAGCGTGGAGCTGGCCATCCGGCACCTGTTCGAGGCACCCACCGTCGCCGAACTCGCGGAACGGATGAAGGGCGCCGAGCAGTCCAGGCTGACCCTCGCCCCGATGCCGCGGCCGGAGTACGTCCCGGTCTCGGCGGCGCAGTGGCGCCTGTGGTTCCTGTACCGGCTCGAAGGCCGCAGCGCCACCTACACCGTGCCGCTGCTGCTGCGGATGTCCGGGGCCCTCGACCGGGCCGCCCTGGAAGCCGCCTTCGGCGACATCGTGGCGCGGCACGAGAGCCTGCGCACCCGCTTCCCCGAAGTGGACGGGCAGCCCTACCAGCTGATCACCGACGCCGAACAGCCGGAGGTCACCCTGGTCGAGACCGACGAGGCAGGCCTCGCCGAGCAGCTCGCCGTCGCCACCCGGTACGGCTTCGACCTCGCCACCGAACTGCCGCTGCGGATCACCCTGTTCCGCCTGTCGGAGACCGAGCACGTCCTGCTCTTCCTCCTGCACCACATCGCCAGTGACGGCTGGTCGGACGCACCGTTCGCCCGGGACCTCTCCGTCGCGTACGGCGCCCGGCTGGAGGGACACGCGCCGGCCTGGCCCGCGCTGCCGGTCCAGTACGCCGACTACACGCTGTGGCAGCAGGAACTGCTCGGCTCGGAGAACGACCCGAAGAGCCTGCTGTCGCAGCAGCTCGCCTACTGGCAGGAGAACCTCACCGGCCTTCCGGAGCAGCTGGAGCTGCCGACCGACCGGCCCCGGCCGGCCGCGGCGAGCTTCCGCGGCGACGAGGTCCGCTTCGAGCTCGACGCCGAGCTGCACACCCAGCTGCTGGAACTCGCCCGCCACACCAACACCACGCTCTTCATGGTGTTCCAGGCCGCCGTGGCGGGACTGCTCACCCGGCTCGGCGCCGGCGACGACATCCCGCTCGGCGGTGTCATCGCCGGACGGACCGACGAGGCGCTCGACGAGCTGATCGGCTTCTTCGTCAACACCCTGGTGCTGCGCACCGACACCTCCGGGAACCCGACCTTCCGGGAGCTGCTCGCCCGGGTCCGGGAGACCGACCTGGCGGCTTACGCGCACCAGGAGGTGCCGTTCGAGCGACTGGTCGAGGTGCTGAACCCGACCCGCTCCCTCGCGCACCACCCGCTCTTCCAGGTCATGATCCTCTTCCAGAACAACGCCGAGGCGGACCTGGGCCTGCCCGGTCTGCGGGCCGGTCTGGAGGACGTCGGCTCCGGCGTCGCCAAGTTCGACCTCGACTTCGACATGGAGGAGAACCACGGCCCCGACGGTGAGCCCGCCGGGCTGTCGGGCCTGGTCGAGTACGCCACCGACCTGTTCGACCGGTCCACCGTGCAGGTGATCGTCGACCGGCTGGCCCGACTGCTCCGGTCCGTCGTGGCCGACCCGGACCAGGGGCTGTGGCAGACGGACATCCTGGCCCCGGCGGAACGCCGGGAGCTGCTGGAGCAGTGGACCGCGCCCGCCCCGACGGCGTCGGAGCGGACGACCGTCCCCGCGCTGTTCGAAGCCGCCGCCGCCGCGCACCCCGCAGCGACCGCGCTCGTCGACGGCGCGGAGCGCCTGACGTACGCGCAGCTGAACGCACGGGCGAACCGACTCGCCCACACCCTCGTCGCGCAGGGCGTGGGCCCGGAGTCCGTGGTCGCGCTGGCCCTGCCGCGCGGCGCGGACCTCGTGGTGGGCGTCCTCGGCGTGCTCAAGGCCGGCGGCGTCTACCTGCCGCTCGACCCGAACTACCCGGCCGAGCGGATCACGTTCGTCGTGGAGGACGCCCGTCCGGCCGCCGTGGTGACCAGCTCCGCCGTGGACGTGGCACTGCCCGAGGGCATCACCCGCGTCGTCATCGAGGAGCTGGCCGACGGCCCCGTCACCGACCCGGCCCGCCCGACGCTGCGCCCGGACAACGGCGCGTACATCATCTACACCTCCGGCTCCACGGGTCGGCCCAAGGGCGTGGTGATCCCCCACCAGAACGTCGTGCGGCTCTTCACGCAGACGGAGCAGTGGTTCGGCTTCGACGAGTCCGACGTGTGGACGCTGTTCCACTCCTACGCCTTCGACTTCTCCGTCTGGGAGCTGTGGGGACCGCTGCTGTGCGGCGGCACGCTCGTCGTCGTGCCGCAGGACGTCAGCCGGTCGCCCCTCGACTTCCTGGGGATGCTCCGGGACGAGCGCGTCACGGTGCTCAACCAGACCCCGTCCGCCTTCTACCAACTCATGCAGGCCGATGAGGAGAATCCCGGCACGGACCTGGCCCTGAGGTACGTGATCTTCGGCGGTGAGGCGCTCGACCTGGGACGGCTCTCGTCCTGGTACGACCGGCACGCCGACGACTCTCCCGTACTGGTCAACATGTACGGCATCACCGAGACCACGGTGCACGTCACCCACCACGCGCTCGACCGCGTCTCGGCGGCCGCCACCGCCAACAGCGTCGTCGGCGTCGGCATCCCCGACCTGCACGTGTACGTCCTCGACCAGGGTCTGCAGCCCGTCCCGGCAGGCACCACCGGCGAGCTGTACGTCGCCGGCGCCGGCCTGGCCCGCGGCTATCTGGGCCGCCCCGGCCTCAGCGCGCAGCGCTTCGTCGCCGACCCGTACGGCGCGCCCGGAACCCGTATGTACCGCACCGGCGACCTGGCCCGCCGGGCCGCCGACGGCACGCTGTCCTACTTCGGCCGGGCCGACGACCAGGTGAAGATCCGCGGCTTCCGGATCGAGCTCGGCGAGATCGAGTCCGCCGTCCTCGGGGCGCCGGACGTCAGCCAGGCCGCCGTGATCGTCCGCGAGGACCAGCCCGGTGACCCGCGGCTCACCGCGTACCTCGTCGGCGGTGACACCGCCCGCGTCCGCGACCACGTCGCGGCGGCACTGCCCGCGCACATGGTCCCCGCCGCCTTCGTCACGCTGGACCGGCTGCCGCTCACCCCGAACGGCAAGCTCGACCGCAAGGCCCTGCCCGCGCCCACGCTGGCCGGTGCCGCGGAGGGCCGGCGCCCCCGCAACCCGCGCGAGGAACTGCTCGCGGTCCTCTTCGCCGACGTGCTGAGCGTGGACCGGGTCGGGATCGACGACAACTTCTTCGAACTGGGCGGACACTCGCTCCTCGCCACCCGGCTGATCAGCCGCATCCGGTCCGCGATGGGCGTGGAAGTGCCCGTCCGGGCACTGTTCGAGACGCCGACCGTCGCCGGGCTCGCCGGCTGGACGGACCAGGCGGGCGAGGCCAGGCGCGCCCTGGAGCCCATGCAGCGCCCGGAGCGGGTGCCGCTCTCCTTCGGCCAGCGCGGACTGTGGTTCCTCAACCGGCTCGAAGGCCCCAGCTCGACGTACAACGTGCCGCTCGTCATGCGGTTCTCGGGACCGCTCGACGTTCAGGCGCTGCGGGCCGCCCTGCACGACGTGGTCGCCCGGCACGAGGGGCTGCGCACCCTGTTCCGCGAGGCCGACGGTACGCCGTACCAGCACATCGTCCCCGCGGACGAAGCAGTGGTGGACCTGATCGTCGCCGACGCCGACGACGAGCAGCACCTGGAGTCGGCGCTCGCCGAGGCCGCGCAGTACCACTTCGATCTCGTCGACGAACTGCCCATCCGGTGCACCCTGTTCCGCCTCGGCGAGCACGAGCACGCCCTGCTGCCGCTCATGCACCACATCGCCAGCGACGGCTGGTCGGAGACGCTGCTCGGCGACGACCTCTCCGTCGCCTACGCGGCACGGGCCGAGGGACGCGCCCCTGACTGGGCGCCGCTGGCCGTGCAGTACGCCGACTACACCCTCTGGCAGCGTGACCTGCTCGGACGCGAGGACGATCCCGAGAGCGCGATCTCGCGGCAGCTCGCCTACTGGACCGAGACCCTGCGCGGCCTGCCCGAGCTCGTGAACCTGCCCACCGACCGGCCCCGGCCGCCGGTGGCCACGTACGGCGGCGCCGAGGCGCCGCTGCGTCTGGACGCCGCACTGCACGACGCCCTGCTGCGGCTGGCCCGACAGGGCAACACCACTCTCTTCATGACGATCCAGGCCGGCCTGGCCGCCCTGATGAGCAGGCTCAGCGGCGACACCGACATCGCCATCGGCACCCCCGTCGCCGGGCGGACCGACGAGGCTCTGGAAGACCTGTTCGGCTACTTCGTCAACACGCTCGTGCTGCGCACCGATGTCTCCGGCGACCCCACGTTCGCCGAGCTGCTGGACCGCGTCCGCGAGACCGACCTGGCCGCGTTCGCGCACCAGGACGTGCCGTTCGAGCGCCTCGTCGAGGTGGCCAACCCCGTCCGGTCGCTCTCCAGGCACCCGCTCTACCAGGTCATGCTGACGTTCGAGAACTTCGACGAGGTCTCGCTGACCATGCCCGGCCTGGAAACCCGGCTGGAGGACGTGGTCGGCGACGCCTCCAAGTTCGACATGGACGTCCGTCTGCAGGAGAGGTACGGACCGGACGGCGAGCCCGCCGGGATCGTCGGCGAGATCGAGTACGCCACCGACCTGTTCGACCGGTCGACGATGGACGCGTTCGGCGACCGCCTGATCCGGCTGCTCACCGCGGCCGCCGCCGACCCCGCCGCGCCGGTCTCCGGACTCGACCTGCTCGCCGAGGACGAGCGGGACACCGCGCTCGTCGACGCCGAAGGACGGCTCGTGCCCCCGGGCGTGGTGGCCACGCTCGCCTCCGGAGAGCTGGCCCGCCGTACCGCGGACGGCGTCACCGAGCCGCTCGGACGCCCCGAGGACGTACGCGTGGTGCGCGGTTTCCGCGTCAACCCCGCGGAGGTCGCGGCCCGGCTGCGCGAGGTCTTCGCGGACGCCGCCGTCGTCGCCGGTTCCGCCCGGGTCGTCGCGTACGTCGTCCACGACGGCGACGCGACGGCCGCACGGCGCCTCGCCGAGTCCGTGCTGCCCGACTACCTGGTCCCCGCCAAGTTCGTCGTCGTCACGGAGGTACCCGCCGAACTCCCGGCCGAGGACGCCGCAGTCGTCGCCGGGCGGCGCAGCCCGCGCACCCTCGCCGAGGAGATCATCGCCGGTCTCTTCGCCGAGACCCTGGGCGTCGAGGCCGTCGGCATCGACGACAACTTCTTCGACCTGGGCGGCCACTCGCTGTCCTCGATCCGCCTGCTCAGCCGGATCCGGTCCCAGCTCGGGACGGAGCTGTCGGTCCGGTCGCTGTTCGCCGAGCCGACGGTGGCGGGACTCGCCACCCGGATCGACGGCGCGGCCGCAGACCGGCCCGCGCTGGCCCGCAGGGAGCGTCCCGCCCGCGTGCCCCTGTCCTTCGCCCAGCAGCGGCTCTGGTTCCTGCACCGGCTCGAAGGCCCGAGCACGACCTACAACGTGCCGCTGCTGATCCGGCTCACCGGAGACCTCGACGTCGTGGCCCTCGAAGCGTCGCTGGGCGACGTCGTGGCCCGGCACGAGACGCTGCGGACGGTGTTCCCGTCCGACGCCGACGGCACCCCGTACCAGCGGGTGCTCGGTGTCGACGAGGCCAGGCCCGTCCTGGCCACCGACGTGGCAGAGACCGCCGACGCGGCCCGGCACACCTTCGACCTCGAAACCGAACCCCCGCTGCGCGCCACGCTGTTCAGCGACGGACCGGACGAGCACCGGCTGCTCCTGCTGGTCCACCACATCGCCAGTGACGGCTGGTCGACCGGGGCACTCGCACGCGACCTGTCGACCGCCTACGCGGCCCGGAAGGCCGGCCGGGCGCCGCGCTGGCCCGGACTGCCGGTTCAGTACGCCGACTACACGCTGTGGCAGGCCGAACTGCTCGGTGCCGAGGACGACCCGGAGAGCCTCGTCAGCCGGCAACTGGCGTGGTGGAAGGGAGCCCTGGACGGCATCCCCGAGCTGCTGCCCCTGCCGACGGACCGGCTGCGGCCCGCCGAGGCCACCCACCGCGGCGCCGAGGTCGCCATCCGCATCCCGGTCGAGCTGCACGGCCGTCTCCAGGCCGTTGCGCGCGAGACCAACACGACCCTGTTCATGGTGGTGCAGTCGGCCCTCGCCCTCATGCTGTCCAAGCTGGGCGCCGGAACCGACATCCCGATCGGCACCCCGATCGCGGGCCGGACGGACGACACCCTCCAGGACCTCGTCGGGTTCTTCGTCAACACCCTGGTGCTGCGCACCGACGTGTCCGGGTCCCCGTCCTTCCGGGAGCTGCTGGGCAGGGTCCGCGACGCGGACCTGGCCGCGTTCGCCCACCAGGACGTGCCGTTCGAGCGCCTGGTCGACGTGGTCCGCCCCGGGCGTTCGCTGGGCCACCACCCGCTCTTCCAGGTGATGCTCGTCTTCGAGAACGACGACGAGGGCGACTTCGCGCTGGCCGGTCTGAACGCCTCGTTCGACGAGGACGTAGAGATGGGAGCGGCCCGCTTCGACCTGACCCTGCACGTGCAGGAGGCGGTCGGCGCGGACGGCGCTGCGGAGGGCATCGGCATCGACCTGGAGTACGCCGAGGACCTCTTCGACGCGGGCACGGCGCAGCGGATGGCCGCGCAGTTCGTCCACCTGCTGGAGACGGTGAGCGCCGACGCGGACGTCGTCGTGGACCGGATCGCACTGCCGCAGGCCGTGCCCGGCCGCGACGCGGGGGCTCCGGCGCAGACGCCCACCCTGCTCGAACTGATCGGCGCCCGGCCGGCCGACGCCGTCGCGATCATCGACGGCGACGTCGAAACGACGTACGGGCAGCTGCTGGCGCAGCCGCCCGCCGGCATCCTGACCGCGCTCGTCAGCGGAGAACCGTTCGTCCTGCGCACCCGCACCGGTACGCCCGTGCACGTCCCGCAGGACGTCGTCGCGGCCCGGATCGCGGCCCGCCAGGGCGTCCACGGCCTGGACGCCTCAGACCGTGTCCGGGCGGCTGCCGCCCCCGGGACGGTGGGCGAGATCGACGAGGTGCTCTGGCCGCTGACAGCCGGTGCGACCGTCGTACGCGCCGGACGCACCTGCGCCCCGTACGACACGAGCTCCCTGCACGGTGCCACCACGCTGCACGTCACGCCCTCCGAGCTGGCCGAGCTCCTCCGTGACCCGGCGCTGCCCGCGGCCGGACTGCGGCGGGTGTTCTGCTCCGGCGAGGCCCTGGCCGAGCCGCTGCAGCGCGCCTGGTTCGACGCCGTCGACGTGCCGCTGTGGCACGGCTACACGCTGACCGAGGCGGCGGGCCCCGTCACGGAGCGCGCCTGCGACCCGGACGACTGGGACACCGTGGTGCCGCTCGGCACCCCGCTGCCCGGCAGCGTCCTGTACGTGCTCGACTCCGGCCTGTGCCCGGTTCCGCCCGGCGTCGTCGGCGAGTTGTACGTCGGCGGGCCGCTGCTCGGCTCCGCCCCGTCGGTGGTCGCCGATCCGTTCGGCGCCGAGGGCTCGCGGATGGTCCGTACCGGCGACCTGGTCCGCTGGACCGCGGACGGCGAGCTGGAGTTCGTCGGGGCGCCGCTGCCGCTGCCGGGCTTCACCGCCCACCCGACGCAGCTGGAGGCGGCCCTGACCGAGCACGGCGACGTCTCCCGTGCCGTCGTGGCGGTACGGGACGGCTCCCTCCTCGCGTACCTGGTACCGGCACCCGGCGCCACCGTCACGACCGGCGCCGTGGCCGCCTTCGCACGCGCCGCCCTGCCCGACCACCTGGTCCCGGCAGCCCTGGTGGTCCTGGACCGGCTGCCGCTCACCGCGGACGGCCGGGTCGACCGCGAGGCGCTTCCGGCGGCCGGCCCCGCCGGCACCGGTGCGGACCGGGCCCCCCGGACCCCGGCGGAGGAGATCCTCCAGGGGCTCTTCGCCGAGATCCTCGGCGTCGACCGGGTCGGCATCGACGACGGATTCTTCGAGCTCGGCGGGCACTCGCTGCGCGCCACCCGGCTGATCAGCCGTATCCGTACCGCGTTCGGCGTCGAACTCCCCGTGCGTGCGGTGTTCGAGTCGCCGACGGTTGCGGGTCTGGCGTTGCGTCTGGTGGGTGCGGACGAGGCGCGGGCTGCTTTGGTGGTGCGGGAGCGTCCGGGGCGGGTGCCGTTGTCGGCGGCGCAGCGTCGGCTGTGGTTCCTGCATGCGTTGGAGGGGCCGTCGGCGACGTACAACGTTCCGTTGGTGTTGCGGCTCGAGGGTGAGCTGGACGCGGGTGCGTTGGAGCTGGCTCTGGGTGATGTGGTGGGTCGGCACGAGAGTCTGCGGACGGTGTTCGCGTCGGTGGACGGTGTGCCGTATCAGCGGGTGCTGGCGGTGGCGGATGCGGGTGTGGTGCTGGAGGTGGTGGAGGTCTCCGAGGAGGGGCTTGCTGCTGCTGTGGATGGTGCTGCGGGGTATGCGTTCGATCTGTCGGCGGAGTTGCCGTTGCGGGTGACGTTGGTGCGGGTGGGTGAGCGGTCGTCGGTGCTGGTGGTGTTGATGCATCACATTGCGAGTGATGGCTGGTCGTTGGCTCCGCTGGCGGATGATCTTTCGGTCGCGTATGCGGCTCGGGTGGACGGTGGGGTGCCCGGCTGGGCTCCGTTGCCGGTGCAGTATGCGGATTACGCGCTGTGGCAGGCGGAGGTTCTCGGTGACGAGAGCGATCCGTCGAGCCCGGTCGGCCGCCAGATCGACTACTGGCGCACCACGCTCGGTGGTGCACCCGAACTGCTTGAGGTGCCGACCGACCGGCCGCGCCCGGCGGTTGCCTCCTACCGGGGCGGAGCCGTCGACATCGCTCTCGACACCGCGTTGCACGGCCGTCTGCTGGCCGTGGCCCGCGAGTGCGGGGTGACACCGTTCATGGTGGTGCAGGCCGCGGTCGCGGTGCTGCTCTCGCGTGTCGGTGCGGGCACGGACGTTCCGCTGGGCACGGTCGTGGCGGGGCGCTCGGACGAGGCCCTGGACGGTCTGATCGGGTTCTTCGTGAACACGCTCGTGCTGCGCACGGACGTGTCGGGCGACCCGTCGGTACGTGAGCTGCTGGCCCGGGTGCGGGAGACCGACCTGGCCGCCTACGCGCACCAGGACGTGCCGTTCGAGCGCCTGGTCGAGGTCCTGAGCCCGCAGCGCTCGCTCGCCCATCACCCGCTGTTCCAGGTGATGGTCGTCTTCGACAACAACACCGAGGCTTCGCTCGCGCTGCCCGGTCTCCAGGTCTCCGAGGGCGACTCCACCACGACGGTCTCGCAGTTCGACCTGTCGTTCGCCCTGTTCGAGCACCATGACGCCGACGGCAAGCCCGCCGGGGTCAGCGGCGAGATCGAATTCGCCGCAGACCTGTTCGACGAGGCGAGTGCCGGTGTCCTGGGCGAGCGGTTCCTGCGGGTGCTGGAGGGGCTGGTCGCCGATGTGGACGGCCCGGTCTCGGCGGTGGACGTGCTGTCGGCCGCCGAGCGCGGCCTGGTACTGGAGGAGTGGGCCGCTTCGGCCGGTGTGGTGGAGGAGGACTGGCAGTCCTTCCCGGAGCTGTTCGCGGCCCGGGTGGCTGCCGACCCCTCGGCGCCCGCGCTGGCGTTCGAAGGTGTCGAGCTGACGTACGGCGAGCTGGCGGCGCGCGTGGACGCGTTCGCCGGACACCTCGCCTCGCACGGTGTGGGGCCGGAGTCCGTGGTGGCCGTGGCGCTGCCGCGGTCGGTGGACCTGGTGGTGTCGCTGCTGGCGGTGCTGCGGGCGGGCGGTGCGTACGTGCCGGTCGACCCGAACTACCCGGCGGACCGGGTGGCGTACATGCTCTCGGACTCCCGGCCACTGCTGCTGATCACCGACAGCGCGACGCTGCCGGGGCTCGGCGAGCGCACCGTGCCGGTGGTGCTCGTGGACGAGCTGGACGAGAGGGAACTGTCCGGTGCGCTGCCTGCGGAGGTGCGGCTGAGCCCTGACCACCCGGCCTACGTGATCTACACGTCGGGTTCGACGGGCCGGCCCAAGGGCGTGATGGTGCCGCATCGCGGCATCGCCTCCCTGGCGCGGGCCCAGCAGGACGCCTTCGGCGTGGGCCCGGGCAGCCGGGTACTGCAGTTCGCGGCACTGAGCTTCGACGTGTCCGTCTGGGACAACGTGATGGGTCTGCTGTCGGGGGCGACCCTGGTCGCCGCTCCCGCGGAGCGGCTGATGCCCGGTCCCGACCTGGCAGCCCTCTGCGCCGAACAGGCGGTGACGCACCTGACCATGCCGCCTGCCGCACTGGCTGTGCTCGCGCAGGACGCCCTGCCCGCCGGCGCGACGCTCGTCGTGGCGGGCGAGGCGTGCGCGCCGGAGCTCGCGGCCCGCTGGTCGGTCGGACGCCGGATGGTCAACGCCTACGGCCCGACCGAGACGACCGTCATCTCCACGATGAGCGCGCCGCTCTCGGGCGGGAGCGTGGTGCCGATCGGCCGTCCGATCGTGGGGACGAGGGCGTACGTGCTGGACGCGGCCCTGCGTCCGGTGGCCCCCGGCGTCACCGGCGAGCTGTACGTGGCCGGTGCGGGCTTGGCCCGCGGATATCTCGGCCGTCCGTCGCTGACGGGCGAGCGGTTCCTCGCGGACCCGTTCGGCCCCGCCGGCTCGCGGATGTACCGCACCGGCGACCTGGTCCGCTGGAGCGCCGACGGTGAACTGTCCTATCTGGGCCGGGCGGACTCGCAGGTCAAGCTGCGCGGCTTCCGCATCGAGCTCGGTGAGGTGGAGACCGCCCTGAACGCCGTGGACGGCGTGGCACGGACCACCGCCGTGGTGCGTGAGGACCGTCCGGGTGACCGGCGTCTGGTGGCCTACTACGTAGGTGACGCGGACCCGGTCGCGGTGCGCGAGCAGGTGGCTTCCGGTCTGCCGGAGTACATGGTCCCGGCAGCCCTGGTGGTCCTGGACGAGATCCCGCTCATGCCCAACGGCAAGGTCGACCGGGCGGCGCTCCCCGCACCCCGGTGGAGTGCCACCGCCGCAGGCGGCGGCCGCCGGCCCGCCGACGCCCGCGAGGAACTGCTCTGCCAGATCTTCGCCGACGTCCTCGGCCTGCCCGCTGCCGTCGGTCCTGACGACAACTTCTTCGACCTCGGCGGGCACTCGCTGCTCGCCACCCGCCTCGTGAGCCGGATCCGCGCGTCCTTCGGGCGGGAGATCGCCATCCGTGCGGTGTTCGAGTCGCCGACGGTTGCGGGTCTGGCGTTGCGTCTGGTGGGTGCGGACGAGGCGCGGGCTGCTTTGGTGGCGCGGGAGCGTCCGGGGCGGGTGCCGTTGTCGGCGGCGCAGCGTCGGCTGTGGTTCCTGCATGCGTTGGAGGGGCCGTCGGCGACGTACAACGTTCCGTTGGTGTTGCGGCTTGAGGGTGAGCTGGACGCGGGTGCGTTGGAGCTGGCTCTGGGTGATGTGGTGGGTCGGCACGAGAGTCTGCGGACGGTGTTCGCGTCGGTGGATGGTGTGCCGTATCAGCGGGTGCTGGCGGTGGCGGATGCGGGTGTGGTGCTGGAGGTGGTGGAGGTCTCCGAGGAGGGGCTTGCTGCTGCTGTGGA